>JBLJBF010000200.1:0-41284 GCA_047637855.1 Pseudoflavonifractor sp.
TTTCCTACATTTTTTCTCCGGCGTTTTCTTGCATTTTATCATCGGCGATGACATCGTCAAAGGTCAGGCCCGTACTGCTCAGGGGGCCAAAGGAGCGCTCGTAGAGCCGCCCCAGCACAGTAGCAGTCATTCCACGGTCCATGTACTGATTTGGTGCAAAGCGGCCCGGCTGCGTGCCGATGAACAACTCCCTGTCCGTGACAAACTGGATGTCCTCACTGTAGGGTGAGGAGGCGGTGTCCTGGAATACGTGGGTATCACGAGTGAACAATACCTCCGCACCCTCCGGGGCGATAAACCTTCCCTCCGCCGCAAAACCGATGAACACCCGTCGGCCGTCCATCAGGTAGTAAGGCAAGCCCGCGGGCGCAAACCGGGCCTCTAAGGTGTGGCTGGTCTTCACGCTGCGGAAGGTGTACTGGTCTGCCAGCTCCACGGCTTTTCCATCCACCAGCAAAGCCGCCAGTTCATAGCCCAAGTCCGGCTGGATACTAAAGGTCTTGCTTTCGCCCCAGCTCATACGGACGCTGCCAGGCGTCACCTTGCCGTCCTGGCCGCAAATCACCTTGATGGCATAGGTGGGTGTGGAGGGCTGGTAGATCGTGAAGACCGTTTCCAGCACCCCCGTGAAGTTGCCCGTGAAGGTTACAATGACCTTTGCGCTGTCTCCCGGCTCCACATTGTCGCGGTAGGAGAGCGTGTAGTCTATGCCCTGAACCAGCGTTTCGCCGCCCCAGGACACGGCGGGCTCCGGGTTGATCTCTTTGCCGGTATAAAGTTGGGGTTGAATCTCCCCGACACTGAATTCACCGTCGCAGGCTTTGGGGCGGATGGCGAATTGGCGCTGGACCTGTCCACAGTAGTTCCCGCTCTCGGTAGCCTCGATAGTGACGGTGGCCGCCCCTACCGCGACATTGTCCGTATATCCCGCCACTTGCCAGTCCTCCGCGTTCAGGGCGGTGCCGTCCCTCACGGCCACCTCATCATCGCCCAGTGTGATGGGACGGCCGGTATAGGTCTTCTCTTTGGTGAGGGAGACCATTTCCTCTGTCAGCTCTTTCTTTTGGATGGACCATACGAGCGTGTGCGGCTCGGTGGAGCCGTCCGTCCACTGATAGTTGTGGGTATCTTTGAGGGCTACGGAGGCGATATAACTGCCCGCGTTGATGGCGGTTCCCCCTGTTACCATGTAACGGCTGTCCTCCCGGACGCCGCTGGACTGTTCTTCCCCGGTATAGATGATGTTGGTGTCCACGGTGGGCACCGGCACGGAGGCCACACCGATCCTCCATCGGTAGGTCAGGTCGGCGGTGGACCCGTCCATCCACTCATAGTTGTCGGTATCGTTGAGGGATACCGTAGTTGTGTAGCTGTCCGCGTCGGTAGCAGCGGCTCCCCGCACCGTGTACAGCTCACTTTCAGGAATGGGGACGATTTGCTCCCCGCCTGTATAGGTGAAGTCGGCAGATACGGCAGGCGCCTCCACTTTTGCGCGGGCGATGCGCCAAGGGATTCGGATGGGCTCGTCCGTGCCGTCCGCCCAGGTATAGTTTTTGGCGTCTGTCAGCGTCAGCACGGCGGTGTGACTGCCCGCGCCCACCGCGGTATCCTCACTGGGCGCATACAGGCTGCTCCTGGGGATTGGGGCTGTAATGGGATTTCCAGTGTAAGCCGGGATCTCGCTCACGGTGGGAACAGACACGGGAGCACGGGAGATCGCCCAATCAAAGCTCAGCGGCGCGGAGGCACCGTCCGCCCAGAGGTAGTTCTTACTATCCTTCAAGGTAACGGTGGCCCTATAGCTGCCTGCGTCGGTGGCGGTGTCCCCCACGATGGTGTAGAGGTTGCTGCTGGTGATGACCAATTTCTGCGGTACGGCCCGGTAGACGTAGGCGCCGGTAGCGGTAGGTTTCTCTACACTCGCCTTACCGATGCTCCACAGATAGGTCAGCGGCTCAGTGGAGCTGTCTGCCCATTCATAATTGACGGTATCCTTTAGCGCCACCGTAATCGTATGCTCTCCCGCGTCCACCGCCTGGTTGCCGCTCACGGTGTAGAAGGGGCTTTCCAGCACATCCACCGTCTGGATGGAGCCGTCGTAGAGGTACGCGCCGATGGTCGGCACAGGCTTTGTTACCTTCGTGCGAGGGACGGTGATGGTCACGGCGCTGGCCTCCGGGCGGCGGTCTGCGGCGTGGTTCCAGACCTCTGTGGCTGTCAGGACAAAGGTGCCCGCCTGTGTAAGCTTTACGGTGGCTTGGTCGCCTTTTGCAGTCACCGTCGCGCCCACGCCGCTGACGCTCCACTTGACGGCGTTGGGTGCGCTGTGAGAGGCGTCGTTGCAGTAGCCGCCCCGGTTGTAGCGGTAGAAATAGGTAGCCGTGACACCGTCCGGGTCAAGGGTGAAGAAGGTATCCACTGTGACCGGGCTTGCCGCGCTGCCCTTATCAATGGTGGGGGCGGCTGTGACGCGGCACCCCGCGTACTGTGTGGAGACCGACACTGTCTTGGACAAAGTCTGAGCACCACCCTGGGCGATGACCGCAGGGAGCTGTGGTGCGGTGATGGTGACGGTGGCGGTTCCGTCCCCTGCATAGGTCAGCTTGCCGTCCGCGGATACCGTCACGATGGCGGGGTTGGAGGAGCTGAAGGTCATTTCCTCTCCCGCCAGCAGGTCCGGGGTCAGGGTATAGCCCAGCTTGATGGGCGTGTCGCTCTTGAGGTTGTAGCTGGAATAGGCCAGCAACAGGGTGCGGGGAGAGATGATGCCTAAGTTCAGGCCATCCATCTCGTCACCGCCGCCGATGGTAAAGGAATAGCAGCCGTTCTTGTCAAAACGGCTGCCAACAGTGTTGTAGTATTCGTCGTTACCCTTGATTACCTTGGCGGTGTACCGTCCGGGGAGGAGGACGCCCAGCCGGTAGGCCCCTGTGGTGCTGTTCGACGCGGCGCTGGCCAGGATGTTCCCCTCTGCGGTATCTCCCCCATAAATGCGGACCGTATAAGCTTTGCCTACATCCTTCTCATTCGTGTCCTGGATACCATTGGCGTTGTAGTCGCGGAATACCGTCCCAGATATGTCCGTGGTAGCTGTGGTCATGGTGCATGGCTCGGTGATGGCGGTCTCCCGTTTATACACTGTGCCAGTCAGGGTATAGTCCAGGCTGGAAACGAGGTAGGCGCGGCTGGAGGTGGTCACATCGGGCGGGAAGTCCACCTGGAACGGGAGGGACACCACGGCGCTGGCACTCTGGGGCAGGGCGCGGCCCGCCTGTGCCTCTACCCGGATATGAGTTACCGCCTCCCATGAGGCAGGATGGTTTGTGTAGGTGCCGCCGCCGTCTGTACTGTAGGTGACCGCCGCGCCGGTCCAGTAGTTGCCCTCCAGCGTGGCAGGCCCGGTCAGACGGCCGGACCATTGAGAGGTGTAGGTGCTATCCTTATAGCTGAAGGCGGCTCCCTTGCTGGGAATGGCTATTGTCACCACCAGATCCTTGGGCTCCACCGAACTCTGAAACCCGTTGAACACATGGAACCGATAGACGCCCGTGGAGTCGTAGCGGTACGGCTGGGTCAGGGCTGAGCCGTCCTGCACATCAGTGGTCAAAAACCCCTGGGTATACAGGGTGTTGACCGAATTGATCTGCACCGTGGGCAGAGCGTAGGGTTTTGCCAGAAGGTCCGTGGTGCTGCCGTCCTGGTTGCAGTCCCATGTGTCGATGGCCGAATAATAACTGTTGGTCAGATCGAACGGGAACATAGGGTGATGGTTTTCCAGTAAAAAAGCCCGGGGCAAAGTCTCCAAGTGAACCACAGCAGTATCCACGGCGGGACCCACCTTGAAGTACAGGTAGTGGTTTTCATAGCCATGGTCAGTATCATCCGTGGCCTTCACTGTATAGAGGATATTGCCATCCGGCAGTGTGCGGGTCGTTACCGCATAGTTCTTTGACTGCTGCCCATCCACCGTATGCCGCACGTAGATATATTCCGGGGGCATGACGATATAGAAAGACGCGCCTTGCATCCGCATGGAGCTGCCCCCGGAAAACCCCACGAAGAATTCGTAGCCCTTATTGAGCGAGGTGTTGGAGATCCACGGCGTAGAGGAGTATCCCAGGTATCGGCTCTTTACATAAACCTGATAGTAGGCGGGTGTCCAACCACTCTCAAAGAAGCCGTGAGTGGGGCTGGTGGCGGAGAGCATCTGCATCTCCAGCCGCCGCTCCGCCGTCTCTTCCAGCCCCTCCCGGTTGCAGAGGTAGGGCTGACAAAGGGTAATCTCGTTATTGCTGTTGGTCCCCAACCTGTCATAGGTCACTGTCAGCTCCGTAATAGCGTCCGTCTTATCTGCCAGGACGAGCGTTTTATCATACGAACTCAGGGTAGCGGAGAATACGGTATCCCCGCCTTTCACCGTGCGGTACTCTACCTGAGCACGGGAGGGGTAAAAGCTGTGGTTTTCATAGAGGTTGAATGTGGCCCGCCCGGTGTAGAGCTTGCTGTCCATGGTGTACCTGATCCTGACATTGGTCAGCACCTCGCCCGTTCGGTTGTATAGGGTATTGTAGAGATAGTGGTTGTCCTCCAGCGGCAGGATAGCGTTGGAGGAGCCGTAGGAACTGGTGGTGTAGTATCTGCCCCAGCACAGATAGTCCGACAGCGTATAGGGATGCAGCGTGAAATTCATGGTGCTGCCGGTAGCGGTAGTCTTTGCGTGCGGGGTCTTCTCCATGGGAGCCATATCGACAGTCACAACGACCCGGGCGCCGATCCCCTTATTGTAGGTTCCCGCCTCCAATCCATTGAAATCAAGGAAGAGGTTCGCGTTGAAGAAGTAGTAGCCGCCGGATGTGGTGAGGAACTTGTTTCCGGGGGCCAGCTCGAAGGCGAGGGCCTGCCCGGCGCCAAGTTCCAATCCGCTCTTGTCCAGGAAGGGATACGCCTTATGGTAGGTCACGGTGTAGCCGCCATAGCTGTCCGTGATCGGATAGGCCGCACCATGTTCCATCGCTGCGAAGTCCTCTCCCTCATCAAAGCCCGGCACCGCCCCGTTCGGCAGCGGAACCACCATGCAGACGTTATCGTAGGGATAGTGGTTGGAATAATTGAAGTACAGGATGGGGAGAAACGCCGCATACCGGCTTGTGAGGAGATTATTGTACTGGTTGTTGTTGTAGGAAAAATAGGGGTAAACACAGTTGTCCGCGATGGCGGGGTTATAGGTGTGGATGGTGGACAGCTCCTCCGCCAGCAGCGCATTCCCCGCATAGTAGCCGGTATGGACCGAGATATCCGCATTATGGGGCAGCAGATAGGTGGGACGGAGATTGATGTTGAATCCGATGGACGCCACGTTCGCCTTAAAACGGTAGGTGAGCACCGTCTCTCCGTCCGGACCCGTCACCTTGGAGACCGCGTTGCTTGCCGCAAGGCTGGGGGCGAGGGTAACGTCCCGCTCCGTGGGATAGTAGAGCACGGTGAGGCCCTTGGGGACTGTGAGCACCAGCACCGGCTCATTCACCGTGCTGGCGGTGATGGCGACCGAAAGGCCGTACTGGTTATCGCTGTTGGTGGTGATGTAGTACCGCTCCGCGGTATAGTTGCCGCCGGGGAAGGTCTGGACGGTGGCGAGGGATGGCGTCCCCGTCTCTGCCGCAGCCATGGCAGCCATACGGAGGGCCTCCACGGCTCCTTCCTCCAGCTCTTGTGCCAGGAGAACTCCTCCGCCACCGGCGGACTTCTCCTCAGAAACAGGAATGTTCTCCGCCGTCTGCACTTCACCCGGTTCCTCCTGCCCGCCCTCCGCCGCATGAGCCGGGGAACAGACAAGAGAAAGCGCAAGACACAGCGCCAGTAGCGCCGGTAATACTCTGTTCTTCTGCATAACTTTTTCTCCTCCTGCTGAATCATTTCAGTGGCCACCGGGATTGCGCTGTCGCAGGGCTACCCCCTCTCTGGAGCACCGTCCCCTTTTCTCCTGGGCTGCCTATTCTTTTCATGCGGAGGTACTTTCATGGTAATCGGTTCGTTTCCCACCGCGCCCACCAGAATTTCGGCGTGATAAAACTTGTTTCTATAACGCTCCATCTGCTCGGGAGATAGGGAACAGAAGTCCTCTTTGCCCAAACCGCAGATAAAGAATGTTCCAAATACCCCGCCATAGCCCCCATCCATACTGCGATTAAACGGTAAGCCGGCAATGATGCCCTCATCATTGCAGACGACGGCCGCCGGCTCCTGAAATGGGTAGATGGCCTGGATCGTACCTCCGACCACAGCCTGCATTTCACGCAGTCCATTGATTTCCTTCTCGTATGGAGCATAATCCAGCTCCACGACTAAAACCTTCATTTTCATTCCCTCCTGATTGGAGTATAAAAAAAGCACCCCCTTCGGGTGCGTGCCGGTCATCTTTCCTTTACCACGGGTTTCTGGGCGGGAGCATTCTTTTCAGCCTCCTTTTTTGCCTGACGCTCCAGTGCTCGGGTACGAAGGGTAAGCGCCTCAAAGACGACACGCTTTACGTCCCCCACCGTGGTTTTCTTGTCCGGGAAGTAGGAGCGCAGCTCGTCGTTGGTAAACGTGACCTTCAGCTCAGGGTCGGTCTCCTTTTTAGAAGGAGCCACTACCTTTTCGATCTTCTCCGCAGTCAGCGTCCCTTCTTGGCTTGCCTTTTTTAGTTCGGTGGCCTGGGTGCCGGACGGCACCTTGGCCTCGCGGCTGATGGCGTCCGCCAGTTGTTTCTGCTCGTCAGGCTTGAGCTGGGCGATGTCGGCGGCAGTATTGACGGGCAGCACCTTCTTTTCCACCATCTTCTGCAATTCGGGCTCCAGCTTGACCAGGCTGCGGATACGCTTGATGGTGGCGGCGCTCTCCCCGGTCTGCTCGGCCAGTTCCTCCACCGCCTGCTTGGGCTTTTCACTTGCAAACATCTCTACCTTGGAGCGCCGCCCTGCCTTGCGCTGCATGGCGGAGAGTTTCATATCATAGGCGCGGGCCTTCTCCATAGGGCTGATATTCTCACGCTTGAGGTTGGCGTCTACCATGGAGATGATGGCCTCGTCCCGGTCAAGCCTGCGGATGATGACCGGGATCTCGCCCAGCCCGGCAAGCTGGCTGGCGCGGTGGCGGCGGTGGCCTGAAACCATCTCATAGCCGCCCCCGTCGCGGGGGATGACCATGACGGGTTCCAGAACGCCAAATTGCTTGACGCTCCCCACCAAATCCCACATATCCTTGTCGTCCTTGACTGAGTAGGGATGACCCTCAAAAGCGTGGACCTCATCCAATTTGAGCCGGGTGACGATCCCCCCGCCCTCCGTGGGCGCAAGCGGAATGTGAAGATTTTTGGTAAGGTCCTCTTCTGGCTCCTCCGTGGCAGGGGCCTTGGGCGGCTCGGGGGGCGATCCATTCGAAACAGGAGCCCGAAACGCACCACTCAGGGGATTGCCGCTTTTCTCATTTGCCATTTTGATTCCTCCAATTTTCTTATTATGATATTGTCGAAATAAAGCTCAATTTGAGCCCCATTTCTAACCGCTGTTATCCGCTGGGCCAATCATGCTGTACGGCCGCCCGATAGTAGTTGTTGATGGTAGTGGGGGCTGTATACAGCACGGTCAGCAGATAGGCCCGGATGTTACGGATTTCTGTGGTCGTCTTCTGCAAGCAATCAAAAACGTATTCCAGATGGGTGAACTCCAGCGACAAGAACCGCCCCTGTACCTCTGGCGTTGGAATGTCCTCACCGCCGATTCGCATGGTGGGGCGTGCAGTACAAAGCACATCGGTCATCAGCTCCACCAGCTCAGTCACATCCTCGCGGCTATACTGGCCGCAAAGTGCGTCGTACTCAATACGCGCTTTGATTCTCTCTCTGCAATCATATCTATCCATTCGAATTGGCGTTAAACCCGGCGGATGGATAGATGGATCAAGCTGACTGAAATCAGTCTGAATAGATTCAATATAACTTGCGTCTGATTTTCCGAAGTCTGCACTTCCGATATTCCGAAGTCTTGCCTTCTGTTTATCGGAACTCTTGACTTCTGTTTTCCTGAAGTCTTGACTTCCGAAAACCGGAAGTCTGGGAAACTGTTGCGGCTCAATAGATTGCTGGGGTATATCCCTTGTAGTGAACCTCTTGACATAGATGCGGGATGGCTTACCCTGACCTTGCTTGACACGCTCAATCAGCCCGAACCCCTTACAGGTGTCCAGTTCGGCCAATAGCTTAACCGCCTTCTCATGCCCGCAATTCAAGTCCTCCTGTATCTCCTCCAGGGTGTAGTAAATGAACACCCGCCCTCGCTCGTCATACCAGCCGTTTTTTGCAGACAGCCCCATGCGGTCAAGCAGAAGGCCATAGAGTAGCTTTGCCTCGGTGGACAGCTTACGAAATCGGTCGCCGGTGATGAGCTGGCGGGGAATGCGATAAAATGAAAATTGGCTGCTCTCGTCACCGCAGTAATAATTAAAATCTTTCAGCTGTTCCAAAACATCCACCTCCATAGGCATAAAAAAATGGGACGTTCATAGAAGAACGTCCCATGCGCCTTTTTTCGCCATTATTTGCTGTAATCAGAAGGGTATGATATAATAATATATAAATAAAAACACATCAATATACACCGTTTTAATGAGAAAACAAAAGAAAGGAGCATAAAATTGAAGTTTAAGATATACAGCCGAAAATCTGTCTACACTGGCAAAGGTGAATCTGTTGAAAATCAGATTGAGATGTGTAAATCATATATCTTTGCCAATTATCCCGGCACAACCGACGCTGACATAACCGTGTACGAGGATGAAGGTTTTTCTGGAAAAAACTTAGACCGACCACAGTTTCAGAAGATGATGCGCGATGTCAAAGCGCAGCCGCCGGACTGCATCGTCTGCTATCGGCTTGATCGTATCAGCCGTAACGTGGGAGACTTTGCAAGCCTGATTGAGCGATTGAACGACAGGAATATTTCATTTGTCTGCATTAAGGAAAAATTCGATACCAGCACCCCCATGGGCAAGGCGATGATGTACATTGCCAGCGTCTTTGCGCAATTGGAGCGGGAAACCATCGCAGAGCGCGTGCGAGACAACATGATGATGTTAGCGCGGACGGGCCGCTGGCTTGGGGGTCCTCCCCCTACCGGCCTGAAGGCGGAAAAGCGGCAAGAGGTCATCCTGGAGGGCAAGATAAAATCGTCTTGCATTCTAAAACCGGACCCCAAAGAATCTATCATTTTAGATGCCATTTTTGATTCTTTCTACGAGTGCAGAACGCTGCACGGCGTGAAACTGTCCCTACATACAAAAGGCATCAAATCCCGTAATGGCAAAGACTTTTCCCTTATCGCAATCAAGGATATTATTAGAAACCCGGTACACTGCACTGCGGACACCGACGCTTGGGATTACTTTCACGAAAAAGGAGCCGATCTCTGCTTTGACCGCAGCGAATGCAGTGACAGCCTGGGGCTCATTACCTACAACAAAAGGGATTACACCAAAGGCCATGTGCCGAGAAATCCGATTGAAAAATGGATCATTGCGAAGGGTAAACACCCCGGCCGCCTGACAGGCAAGCGCTGGGTCGAGTTTCAGGCAATTCTTGATAACAATCGGCCAGACCGCGAATTTTCCAATCAGCATAACGACTACTCTCTGCTTTCAGGCATGATCTACTGCTCCAAATGTGGCAAGCGGATGTTTTCAAAAATCCGTACCGGGGGCGGGAGAAACCCCAGCGGCCTGTTCGATTATATCTGTCAGAACAAAATGATGTTGGGTACGGCGGCTTGTGACAGTCAAAATCTTGCGGGAGATAATGCCGACGATACCGTATGTCAATACCTTCTGTCATACGCGCAACCCGGCTCCGGGCTGTCCGTTCTTCTGGAACAGCTTAAACGAAAAATTAAAACGGAGGACAGGCCCAGCCCGCTGGAAGGGATCAATAAACGCATAGAGGATTGTAACAAAGAGGTGGACAACCTCGTCACTGTATTAGCGCAAAGCGCCTCTAATAAGCTGCTCTATCAGAAAGTCAATAGCAGAATGCGGGAACTGGAACATGAGCTGGGCACTTTACAGGCCGCAAAACGGGAGGCCGAGGCACAGTCAACTCAGGTCAACAGCACGGAGGTACAGCTGGAGATGTTTGGAGCGGCGCTTGCCGCATTCAAAGAGAATTTTAGCACTATGTCCATTGGCGAAAAACGGATGTTGATTCGCCTTATGGTACAAAAGTGTGAGTGGGACGGAGAAAATCTCCATATTTTTATTTACGGCGAATAGAGAGCTGTCGGCCATCTATTCGTCGTATGGCGGAACAATCGGAAAGTTGCCATTACGATGGTGGCGCAAACCGCCCGTTGCAGGGGACGAAGTTATTGGTGAGGATAGCGATAAGCCGCTCCCTGGGGGAGTCGATGATTCTACAGCCTACCACCCCTGCCGCGTTACAGCCGAATCCCATGCACATCGTGAGGGCCTGTTTCCCGCAGGCCCGGGCCTTTTGGAAGGCGTGATCCAGGACAAACGCCACCCGGGGAAGATAGCCGAAGTCCTCCAGCAGCGTGAAGATGGGGAAGAAGATGGCCATGGGCGGGAGCATGACGCTGACCACCCAGGCCAGCACCCGGTAGACCCCCAGCACCAGCATCCCGTGCAGCCACTCCGGCGCGCGCAGATAAGTAAAGAGAGCGGTCAGGGCGTCCTGACCCCGGAAGAGAAGGTCGGCCAGCGCCTGGGAGGGATAGTTTGCCCCCACGATGGTGATCCAGAACACGGCCAGCAGAAGGGCCAGCATGATGGGTATCCCGGTGGCGCGGGAGGTGAGGAGCCGATCCAGCCCCCTGTCCCGGCGGGCGTAGTCCTCCCGGGCGTGGGTCACCACGCCGTTGCACAGGTCCTCAGCCTGGAGCACCAGGCAGGAGACAATGCGGTCCTTCACCGCCTCGGTCCCGATGCCCGCCTCCTCCAGCCCGGCACGGGCGGCGGCCACGGCGGCCCGGAGGGCCGGGTCCTCCCGAAGGTCCTTCCCCAGCGCCCGGGCCAGAGCCGCCATCAAAGCGGGGTCCTCGTCCAGAAGCCGAAGGGCGGCCCACCGGCCGGGGATTCGCCCGTCCAGACACTCCCCTGTCAGCGGCTCCAGCGCCGCCACCGCCCGCTCGATGGGAGCCAGGTAGCGCACCCTTACGGGAATCGGGGGCACGGGCCGGGCGGCCAGCTCGGCCACCGCGTCCATCAGCTCCTCCAGCCCCTCCCCCCTGCCCGCCGCCGTCCCCACCACGGGCACCCCCAGCCGGGCAGAGAGCGCGGACAGGTCGATCTTAATCCCCTTCTTCGCCGCCTCGTCCATCAGGTTCACGCACACCACCGTACGGGGGCACAGCTCCAAGGTCTGCAACACCAGATTCAGATTTCGCTCCAGACAGGTGGCGTCGCACACCACCACGGCGGCGTCCGCCCCGCCAAAGCACAGGAAGTCCCGGGCCACCTCCTCCTCGGCCGAGTGCGCCATAAGGGAATAGGCCCCGGGCAGGTCCACCAGCACATAGCCCCGGCCGGCGTGCTCCCGCCTGCCCTGGGCCAGCCCCACCGTCTTGCCGGGCCAATTGCCTGTGTGCTGGCGCATCCCGGTGAGAGCGTTGAACACGGTGGACTTACCCACGTTGGGATTGCCCGCCAGAGCGACGACCAGGTCGTCGGGGCGCTCTCTCAGGATAACGAATTCCCCCTCCGCCGCACCGGACCCGGTGGAGGTTCGGGTGAGGCCCATCAGACGCTCACCCGGTCCAGGCCCACCCCCACCGCGTCGGCCTGCCGCAGGGCGATGACAGCCCCGCGGATGAGGTAGGCCGCCGGGTCTCCCGCCGGGCTTCTGCCCGTACAGGTGACTCTTGTGCCGGGGATCAGGCCGATATCGAAAAGCCGCCGCCGCATAGCGGTAGGCGCATGTACCTCGGTGACAAGGGCACTCTCTCCCTCCCGGAGGGCACATAGGGGACAATACTTGCTCATAGTAAGACTCTCCTCACAAATTTAGCTGAAGGAAACTCCGTTTCCTATGGCTATTCTATTGCGCCCCCGGAGAAATGGTGACGGAGTCGGGGGAGGTATGTGACAGGCGGTGCGGCCATATGCTGTCAGGGGAGGTGTCTCTATGGACGACAGCGCTGTTTTCTACACCCAAAAGGGCTATCAGCTAAAAAACCGCCCGGCTGTCACCGGGGCAATGGAGGACTACCTGGAGATGATCTGCCGGGAGGGGCGGAGCGAGGGCTTCGTGCGGATCAACACGTTGGCAGCTAAGCTCAACGTGCGCCCCTCCTCCGCCTCCAAGATGGTATACCATCTCCGCGCTCTGGAGCTGGTGGAGTTCGAGAAATACGGCTTTGTCCGTCCCACGGAAAAGGGCTGGCAGCTGGGAGAGTATCTCCTCTATCGGCACGAGGTGCTCTGCCGGTTTTTTCGGCTGGTGGACGGACAGGAGGAGAGCCTGGAGCAGGTCGAGCAGGTCGAGCACTTCCTGCGGGAGAAGACGGTGCGCGGCCTGGAGCGGATCGCCGACCTTCTGGAGGACATGGGCTATGCGCCGCCGCAGAGCTGACATGACACGGCGGCGGGTCGCGGTGGGACTGCTGCTGGCGGGGCTTTTTCTCCCCCTCCTCCTCCGCCCCCGGCCCGCGCCCCTCCCGGAGCGGGTGGCGGCCGCCGCCCTGTCCCAGGTGGGTCGGGTCAGTTACTTCTGGGGCGGCAAGTCCCAGTCCATGGGCCCCGACCCCCGCTGGGGCCTGCTCGCCCGGGTCACCAGCGAGGGGAGCGACACCACGGGCCAGCTTCTCCCCTTCGGGCTGGACTGCTCGGGCCTGGTCTCCTGGGCCGCCGCCACCGCCGCGGGGGACCCCCGGGCCGGGGCCTCGGTGGGCGAGGGGGTACGGGCCCAGTTTGCGCGCTCCAGACCTGTTCCATGGGAGACGGCAAGGCCCGGCGACCTGCTCTTCTTCCCCGACCTCTCCCATGTGGGCATCGTCGCGGGGTGGGGAGACGGCGGCAAGCTGCGGGTGGTCCACTCCTCCAAGACTTTGGGCGGGGTGGTTCTGAGCGAGGACGCGGCCCTGATCGGGTTCACCTCGGTGGGGCGGCCCGGGATCTACAAGAGGTTCGCGGCTTTTTCCGGTTAATTTAAGGGCGGAGAGAAGCGGAATTAAAATACAAAAACAGCCCGGGCCTCTCGAAAGAGGACCGGGCTGTTTTTGTAGGATACCTCATGGCCGTACACAAGCGCGGCTATGCCGCGCTCTTCTGTCCCTTCATCAGCTTGACGCAGGCGGCGATGATGCCGAAGAGGAACCACCAGATGAACATATTGCGGGGGTAAAACCAGGTGTACTCCGCCACGCCGATGACCAAAATGCCGCAGAAAGAGCCGACGGCAGCCGCCAGAAGATTCTTCGCCGCCCGGTCGGTCCCGGAGTAGAAGGCCTTCACCCCCCGCTTCACCTGGGAGAGCACCAGCGCCACATAGGAGATCGCCCCGAAGATGCCCAGCTCGCCCCACATCTGGAGGTAGTTATTGTGGGTGTGGATGGGGTAGTTCCCATCAAACATAGTGGGATAGACCCGGAAGACCTGCCGCATCACGTCGGTGCCCAAACCCACGCCCCGCAGGCCATAGTCCTGCACCAGGTGGACCGTGTCGTCATAGATGGCGAACCGGTACTGGGTGGAGGTGTCCTTCATGTTGCCGATGGTGAGGATGCGGTTCATGATGCTCTCTGGCAGGAAGGGAATGGCGGCCACACCCAGCACCGCAAAGAGGGGCAGCACCCGCCAGTTCAGCAGGGCCAAAAAGACCACCACCGCAAGGGCCAGGCCGATCCAGCCGGAACGGGACAGGGTGAACCCGATGCTCCCCACGCAGGGAACCATGGCGAGGACGGCCAGCGCCTTGCCACGCCAAGTCCTTGCGTTGAGGAAGAGGGCCAGAAGGAAGGGCATGAGCATGACCAGAATCTCGGCAAAGTTGTTGGGGTTATCAAAATAGGAGTAGACCCGGCCCGGCATATCGGGGTTGAGGGATAAATCCTGCTGATTGGCCACCACCGGCACACCCACGAGGCCCTGGTAGCAGCCGTAGAGGGCGGCCACGGTCAGCCCCGCCATGGCAATCACGACCAAAAGCTGGAGGTCGGCGGTCTTATGCACCGTGCTCACCACAAAAAGCGCGAGGAGGAACGCGATGGCGTAAAACACAAAGAAGCGCAGGGAGAGATTCTGCGTTTCACTGGTCAGCCCATGAAGGATGCCGTTTTCAAAGCTGGTGCCCAGACCCGTGAGGAACCCGTACACGATAAAACCGGCGAATACGGTGAAATACGGCCCCAGTGCGTCCGGTTCCAGCCGCCAGCGGCGGCGGCGGGCACAGCCCACCACAAAAAGGAAAAACACCAGCATCATGCTCCGCAGGACATACCCATTGTCCCAGTTGGCATGAGGTACGATGAGCATAAAGACGATGGCCGCTCCCACGAATATAAAGCTGGCCCCCCCCAGCTCAGAGCCCAGTCGGAAGAAAAAGCTGCCGTCAAAGAGGGCCTTCCCCTTCCCGTATATCCACTGGGCGATGACCACGGGGAGGTTGAGGACGGTTGTGAGGACGCGGCAGGACAGGCTCTCGGGCCAGCCCCGCGCCGCCTTCCCCTCCCCCCAGATCCACCGGCAGAGGGCGCTGCCCTCCACCCCGCGGCGGATGGCGCGGCCCGCGCGGGCGAAGGCGCGCCCCATCAGGCTCCCCGTCCAGGCATCCCGCAGGACGGTCCAGAGGGCGAGGAGGAATTCTGCTATGATACTGCCGCGGACGACTGACATAGGCGCGTACTCCTTACTTTCGGCTCATGGCCGCTTCATAGACCCGGTTGGTGGCCTTGGCCCACTTGTGTATCTCAAAGCGGTCCTCTACCGCCGCGATGGCATTCTGGCGGCACTCGGCCAGGTAGGCGGGGTCCTCCATCATGCACTTGAGGGCCACGGCCATAGAGTCGGGGTTATCGTACTCCACCAGCAGGCCGCATCCGGTGTCGTCGTTGACGATGTCGGCGTTGCCGTACATATCGGTGGCCACGACCGGCAGTCCGGCTGCCATAGCCTCGATGATGAGATAGCTCAAGGCCTCGTGCTGGGAGGCATTTACGTAGAGGTCGCTGCCCTTGTAGAGATTTTTAATGTCCCTGCGGAACCCGGCGAACCGGATCTCCTCCTCCAGGCCCAGAGCGGCCACCTGGGCCCTGGTCTCCTCCAGCAGAGGCCCGTCCCCCGCCAGCACCAGGGTGAAGGGGACGGCGGTGAGCTCGGTAAGTCGCTTGACCGAGTTCACCAGATATTTATGTCCCTTGTCCTCGGCAAAGCGGGAGGCGCAGAGCATGACGAACCGCTCCTCGGGGATGCCCAGCTCGGCCCGGAGGGTGGACTCTGAGCGGTCCCCCGCCCAGGCGGCGGGGTCCACCGCGTTGAAGATGACCGAGATCCGCTCGCCCCCCCATCCGTTCTCCATAAGCTGGGTCTTGCCCCGGTTGCATACGGCGATGATCCCGTCCTGCTTTTTGTCCATCAGGCGGTTGGTAAAGCGGGTCAGGCTGTCGTTGCCCATGACGAAGTGGTTGGTGTACACCACCCGCAGGTCCTTCTTATAGCGCTTGGCCAGAAGAGCGATGTAATGCTCCCGCAGGAAGTGGCAGTGGATGAGGTCGATCTTCCACTCGTCGCAGAGCTTCGCCAGGGCCTTGGCCGCCTTGAGGTCAAAGCGGCTCTTCAGCTCCACCCGGCGCACGGGGACGTTCATGGCCTCCATCCGCTCCACCAGCAGCCCCGGCTCATTGAAGGCGAAGAAGGGGTTGACCTGCTTGCCGCCCAGGTATTTCACCAAAGTCTCCACGTACCGCTCGGTCCCCGCCTTCCCGGCGTGGTTCAAGAGATAGAGGACGTTCAACATAGGTTCGGCCTCCTAAAAAGTAATGGGAAGGGACAAGTCGTCCCTCCCCATAGTTTAGCCTAAACGGCGCCGCTTGTCCACTATATTTCCTATTTTAGGTACGCCTTCAGCTCCTCCACCATGTCGGTGCGCTCCCAGGGCAGGTCGATATCGGTGCGGCCGAAGTGGCCGTAGGCGGCGGTCTGGCGGTAGATGGGACGGCGCAGGTCCAGCGCGTTGATGATGGCGGTGGGCCGCAGGTCGAAGAGGGCGTTCACCGCCTCCACCAGCCTCCCGTCGTCTACCGACGCGGTACCGTAGGTGTCCACCAGCACCGAGACCGGCTTTGCCACGCCGATGGCGTACGCCAGCTCGATCTGACACTTCTTCGCCAGGCCGGCCGCCACGATATTTTTTGCCACGTAGCGGGCCATGTAGGCCGCGCTGCGGTCCACCTTGGTGGGGTCCTTCCCCGAGAAACAGCCGCCGCCGTGGGGGGCGCTGCCGCCGTATGTGTCCACGATGATCTTGCGGCCCGTAAGGCCCGAGTCCCCCTGGGGGCCGCCGATGACAAAACGGCCGGTAGGGTTCACGTAGTACTTGCTGCTACCGTCCAGCAGCGCGGCGGGGATGACCGGCTTCACAACCAGCTCCAGGATGTCGCTTCTGATCTGCTCCAGGCTCACCTCGGGGCCGTGCTGAGTGGAGACCACCACTGTATCCACCCGGACGGGCACGCCCGCCTCGTCGTACTCTACGGTCACCTGAGTCTTGCCGTCGGGCCGGAGATAGTCCACAAGGCCGGTCTTGCGCACCTCGGTGAGACGCAGGGCCAGTTTATGGGCCAGAGAGAGGGCGATGGGCATGAGCTCAGGGGTCTCGTCGCAGGCGTAGCCGAACATCATCCCCTGGTCCCCGGCGCCGTTGTCCAGGGCGCTCTCCCCCCCGGCTTTGGACTCGTAGGACTTGTCCACACCCAGCGCGATATCGGGGGACTGCTCGTCGATGGAGGTAATGACGGCGCAGGTGTCGCAGTCGAAGCCGAACTTGGCCCGGTCGTACCCGATGCCGCGCACCACCTCCCGGGCGAGCTTCGGAATGTCCACATAGCAGGTGGTGCTGATCTCGCCCATAACGTGGACGAGGCCGGTGGTCACGGTGGTCTCGCAGGCCACCCGGGCCTGGGGGTCCTGCTCCAGAATCGCGTCCAGCACCGCGTCGGAGATCTGGTCGCAGATCTTGTCCGGATGCCCCTCGGTGACCGACTCGGAGGTAAACAGTCTGTGTGCCATTGTTTTTCTTCCTTTCTGTATCGGCGCGCAAAAAACGCGGCCCTCTGATAAGGAGGTCCGCGCAAACTACGATTGCCGCCTTATCGCTGTTAGCAGAACCACCTTACGCGCCGCGCAGGTTGGTGTGAGGTCATCGAGCTAACTCTCTCGCTCACTCTTGATAATTGGTCAATTCAATTGTCAAAAAGTATTATACCCCGCGCCGCACCGCCTGTCAACAGAAAAATACTCCACCCGCCCCTGCGTGGATTGTTCACAGTTTCTCTGTTTACTTTGCGCGGAAAAGCGGTTAAAATAGGAAACACTAACTACCTGGCATAAGGAGGCGTTTTTTTTGCGCTCTGTTGACCGATGGCTGGACCGCTTCGCGTATAAGCACCCCAGGTTCGGCATACCCCACCTCATCAACTACATCCTGGTCGGAAACGTCATCATCTACCTGCTTGATATGTTCTCCGGCGGCCAGACCTCGGCCCTGCTGGGACTGGACTTCGGCTCGGCCATCCTGGGCGGCCAGCTCTGGCGGCTGGTGACCTTCGTTTTCGTGCCGGAAGCCCAGAAGCCCCTCTGGTTCATGGTGTCCCTCTTCTTCTACTACTTCCTGGGCAATACCATGGAGCAGGAGTGGGGCTGCGGCAAGTTTACCCTCTTCTATCTCTGCGGGGCGCTGCTCACCTTCCTCGCCAGCATCGTCACCTACTTCTGGTCCGGCGGCGCGGTCAGCAACATGATCACCTTGAGCGCGGTGCACTCCACGCTGTTTTTGGCCTTCGCCACCCTGTTCCCAGATGCCCAGATCCGCCTCTACTTCATTCTCCCCGTCAAGGCCAAGTGGCTGGCGATTTTTTACGTGTTTATGGGCGTGTGGGAGGTTGTGAGCATAAACAGGATCTTTCTGCCCTTCCTTCTCCCTCTCCTCGTGCCGACCCTGCTGGCCTCCTGGATCAATTACGCCATATTCTTCTGGTCTGACCTCAGCTCCTTCTTCCGTGGGCTGATGGCCCGCACCCGGCACCAGACCTCCAAACAGACCGTCAACTTCAAGGCCGCCACCAAAAAGGCCCAGGAGCAGAAGGGATATCTCCACAAATGCGCCGTCTGCGGCAAGACCGACACCGACTACCCCGACATGGAGTTCCGCTATTGCTCCAAGTGCAACGGGTACTACTGCTACTGTTCTGAGCATCTGGGCAACCACGTGCACATCGAATAACATCAAAAAAGCTGACGGATCATCCGTCAGCTTTTTTATATGCTAGAGCCCCAGCAGGTCCCGCTCAATGGCCTGGGCCACGCCGTCCTCCGTGTTGGGACCTGTCAAGTACACCGCCGCCGCCTTCGCGTTGGGGGAGGCGTTGCCCATGGCGTAGGACCGGCCCGCCCAGGTGAGCATGCTCAGGTCGTTATCCCCGTCGCCAAAGGCCATAACCTCTCCGGCATGGATACCCAGTCTCCCGCAGAGGAAGGCCAGTGCCTCACCCTTGTCTGCCCCGGGGGCGGTGACCTCCAGATTCTGCGGCTCTGCGTTGGTTAAGCAGACCGGTCCCGCGGTGGCGAGTCCCTCCATCAGATCCTGGCGCTTCTCGGGGGGGACGTAAAAGACATGGAATTTTTCCACCGTCTTCCCCGTCACTGCCATCACGTCGTCCACAAGCTCTGCCTTGGTGGCGTAGTGGTCCGCGAATTCCTGCGGAAACCCCAGCTGCTCCGCCCCCAGCAGGTCCGCGCGGGTCACGTAGGTCTTACCGTCGGCATAGACCTCCACCGGGATGTCCCGCGCCCGCAGAGCCGCCAAAATGGCCCGCCACTGGGTCTCCGGGATGCCGATATGCCGGAGGTACTCCCCCGTTCTCCAGTCGGTCAGAGCCGCCCCGTTGGCGGCTATGGCGTAATCTACCACGCCGATGTCGGCGGCGGCGTCCTCTATGAGGGTGAGGTTGCGTCCGCTGGCAATGGCGATCTTGACGCCCAGACCGGCCGCCCGCCGCAGGGCCTCAATGTTACGCGCGGACACATGGATATGGTCCTCTCCCAGGAGTGTCCCGTCCATGTCCAGCGCGATGAGTCTGATCTCCAATGGTACACCTTCCTTATGCGAGCATGATACGGCAGAGCTCCTCCGCCGTCAGATTGTGAAAATACTGCTGCAGGTCCAGCCCCGCCAGAGCCGCGAGAATGGCCCCCTCCTCCAGGGGACAGCCCGCCAGGGCGGCGGTGAGCGCGCCCTCGGCCCCGTCGCCGAAGAAATCGCCGTAGGCCTCCAGCCCAGTCAGGCGGCCCTCCTCCACCTGGAGGCAGAGAGACAGCTTGCCCACGCCCTCTACCCGGCGCTCCTTGCAGATGCCGTATCCGGGGGACTGGCCGTAGTTCCACGCCCAGGCGGCGTACCGGCTCTCCCGCAGCGCGTGGACGGCGGCCAGGTCGTCGCCGGTCAGCTCATAGCGGAGGGGGTTCTCCCCCAAAATAGACCGCACCAGGACGCGCTTGAAGTCCTCCAGTGTCACGTCCCCGGTCAGGTAGGGCTTTACGTTGGTGACCCGCGCGCGCACCGACTTGACGCCCTTGGAGACGATTTTGTCCCCGCTCACCCGGAGGGCCTGGGACAGGATCTCCAGGTCGGAGTCGAACATGATGGTGCCGTGGTGCATGACCCGGCCATTCTTCTTATACTGGGCGTTGCCCGAAAACTTTTTCCCGTCGATGGTGATATCGTTCCGGCCCGAGATCTCGGCCATCACCCCCAGCTCTCCCAGAGCATGGGCCACCGGGCGGCAGAAGAGGTGCAGGTCAAGCCCCTTGCCCCCGCCGCCGTCGGTGATGAAGGTGAAATTGAGATTGCCCAGGTCGTGGTAGACCGCGCCGCCCCCCGAGAGACGGCGGACCACCCGCACCCCTTGCTCACGCACAAAATCCGCGTTGATCTCCTCTGCGGTGTTCTGGTGCCTGCCCACCACGATGGTGTTGTCATTGCGCCACAGCATAAACAGGCTCTCGGCCTGACCGACAGTGTCAAAGAGGTGCTGCTCCAACGCCAGGTTAAAATAGGGATCGGTGGAGGGGGATTCTATGTAACGCATAGCCTTCTCCTTTTCTCCGACACTCCGCAGGGGCGGCCCGTGACCGCTCCTAGGCCGCCACAGGCCGCCCCTACGTGCGTCCCTCTGTTTTAAGCTTTCTTCATGGCGACGGCCTGGAGAACCTTCTCGCAGAGCACATCGTAGGTGAGCCCGTAGGCCGCGAGGACCTTTTTCGCCGCACCCGAGCGGCCGAACTCGTCGTTCACGCCGTGGCGCACCACAGGCGTGGGGTACGCGCCCGAGAGGAACTCGCACACGGCGGCCCCCAGGCCGCCCACGATATTGTGCTCCTCGCTGGTGACAATACAGCCGGTCTCCCGCGCGGCCTGGAGCACCAGATCCCCGTCCAGCGGCTTAATGGTGTGCATATCGATGACGCGGACGCTCAGGCCCTCGCCCGCCAGGGTCTCGGCGGCCTTCAGGGCCTCCTGCACCATGAGCCCGCAGGCGATGATCGTGGCGTCGGAGCCGCCGCGCAGGGTCGCGCCCTTGCCCAGCTCAAAACGGTAGCCGGGCACGCCCTCGGTGACGGTTTCGACCGCCATGCGGCCCAGGCGCAGGTAGGCCGGGCCGTCATACGCGAGGAGGGCGGCCGTGGCCTGGCGCATCTCGGCCCCGTCGCAGGGACAGCAGACCAGCATGCCGGGGATACCCCGCATGAGGGACAGGTCCTCGATGCACTGGTGGGTGGCCCCGTCCTCTCCCACGCTCAGCCCGCCGTGGGAGCCGACCACCTTCACGGGAAGACCGGGGTAGGCGATGGAGTTGCGCACCTGCTCGTAGGCCCGGCCGGCGGCAAACATGGCGAAGGTGTTGGCGAAAGGCTTTTTCCCCGCGGCGGCCAGGCCGGCCGCCACCCCCATCATGTTGCACTCCGCGATGCCCATATTGAAAAAGCGCTCGGGGTACGCCTTGGCGAACCCCTTGGTCATGGTGGCCCCTGAGAGGTCGGCGTCCAGCACGACCAGGTCGGGCTCGGTCTTGCCCAGCTCGACTAAGGTCTCGCCATAGGCGGCTCTTGTAGCAATGGATTCAGACATGGTCAGTTCCCCTCCAATCCGGCCAGGCGGGCCTTGATCTCGGCCACGGCCCGCTCATACTGCTCGTCGTTTGGCGCCTTGCCGTGCCAGCCGTAGTCCCCCTCCATGAAGGAGACCCCCTTGCCCTTAACGGTACGGGCCAGCAGCACGGTGGGGCGGCCCTTCACGGCCTTGGCTGCCTCAAGGGCGTCGGCCAGGGCGGCAATATTATGGCCGTCCACATGGATGACATGGCAGCCAAAGGCCTCGAATTTCTTGTCCAGCGGCTCGGTGGGCATGACGTCGGCCGTGCTGCCGTCGATTTGAAGCCCGTTTACGTCCACCACGGCGCAGAGATTGTCAAGATGGTACTTGTTGGCGGCCATAAAGGCCTCCCACACCTGCCCCTCGTCCAGCTCTCCGTCGCCTAAAATGGCGTACACCCGGTAGTCCTTGCCGTCCATCTGCCCGGCAATGGCCATACCCACGGCGGCCGAGATGCCCTGGCCGAGGCTGCCCGTAGACATATCCACGCCCTTGACGTGAACCATGTCCGGGTGGCCCGAATAGTGCCCCTCCACCGAACGGAAGAGCTTCATGTCCTCGGCGGGGAAATACCCCTTAAGAGCCAGCACCGCGTAGAGGGCGGGGGTGCAGTGCCCCTTGGACATGACCAGCCGGTCCCGGTCCGGGTCCCGGGGCTTGGCGGCGTCCACCCGCATGGTGTGAAAATAGAGCGTGGTGAGGATGTCCATCACCGACAGGGAACCGCCGGTATGCCCTGAAGCGGCGGCATGTACCCCTTCCAGCGCCAAGAGCCTGCCCCGTTCGGCAGTCGCCTCCAAGGCGCGCAATTCGTTTTGCTGCATAGTATCCTTCCTTCCCGCATTTTGCTGTAACTTATTTTTTATTATATCACTTTTTCTTTTTCACGTCTAGCCTTGTGTTGCGTATGATATACATAGGAAGAGGGGTGAGCTTACATGGACTGGATGGACGACAAGCAGGGGACCATATCCCGTCTCGCCATCTGCGCGGTGGCGGCTTTTCTGCTGTACGCGGCGCTGGAGAAGCTGGGCGAAGGGGAAAAGCTGCCCATGTTGGGGCAGTATATGCCCTGGATCCGGGAAAACAAGGTGCAGGCCATCGCCATCACCGGAGCGGTGCTGTACGGAGTGTCCCTCGCGTTCTGGCCTGTGGATAACAAGATACTGCCCCCCAACGAGGGCGGCCCCGGCGAGGGCTACGAGCCCGTATAGCGGCACTCTGAAAAGACGAGGGAAGGACGCTCTGAATGGAGCGTCCTTCCCATTTTTTATCTGAATTTTTTCAGCATGGCCGCGCCGATGATCCCCGCGTCGTTGCCCAGCTGGGCCAGCATGAGCCTGGTGCGCGCGCTGTTGTCCCGGGCGTAATCCTCCCGGTCCAGAATGGTCCGGATGGGGGCCAGCAGCTTCTCCCCCGCGCCGGCCACGCCGCCGCCCACGCAGAGAATCTCGGGCTGGAGGAGGTTGATGATGCTGGTGATCCCGCAGGCCAGATAGTCCTCGTACTCCTCCACCAGCTCGCGGGCCAGCAGGTCGCCCCGCTCGGCCGCCTCAAAGACGGTGCGGGCCTCTACCTTGGACAGGTCCCCCCCGGCCAGCTGCCAGAGGAGGCTCTCGCGGTTGTCCTCCATCCGCTCCCGGGCCCGCCTGATAATGGCGCTGGCCGAGGCGTAGGTCTCAAAGCAGCCCCGCCTGCCGCAGGTGCACAGGCGGCCGCCATGCTCGATGACCATGTGGCCCGCCTCCAGCCCGGCGTAGTTGAACCCGGTGTACAGCTTGCCGTCCAGCACCGCGCCGCCCCCCACGCCGGTACCAAGGGTGATGAATACCATTGACGAGCTGCCCTTGCCCGCGCCCGCGGCGTACTCGCCCAGGGCGGCCGCATTGGCGTCATTCTCCAGGAGGACGGGGCGGCCCAGCCGCTCGGCCAGCATACCGGCCAGAGGGACATGGTGAAAATCCAGATTGGACCAGAGCACCACCACGCCGCTATTGGGGTCGATGGTGCCGGGGGAACCCACGCCGATGGAGTCAATCTCGTTCAGCGTAAGGCCCGCGCTCTCGGCAGCCTGCCGGGCGGCCTCCGCGATCGCGGAGGCCACTGCCTCCGCCCCTTTTGGCGTCGATACCCGGCTCCGGGCCAGAATGCGCCCCTCCTCGTCCACTACTGCCGCGGCAATGTTGATGCCGCCCAAATCGATGCCCAAATTCCTCATGGCACTCACTCTCCCTCTTTTGCTTATCGCCATTATACAAAAAAAAACCGTCCCTTTCAAGAACGGTTTTTTACGGGCACGGGGGCAGGCCTCCGCTATGGGGCCGCCGGGTTGGATGCGGAAGACTGGCCGCGCCCGGCGGTGAGGTGAACGGCCAAAGTCACCAGGGCGCTGATCGCAAGAAAGGCATAAAAGCTCACGCCACGGGAGAGGAGCACCGCGGGCGTAACCAGCCGAGTACCGAAGAATACCGTAAAAAACCGGACGAATCCCCCCTCGGTGACCCCCACCGCCCCCGGCAGCGGGAGCATGGCGACCGCCAAAGTCAGAAGCGCCTGGGCGCAGATGATGTCGAAGACACCGTAGCCTACCAGACCGAGGGCACGGTATACCATATAGGGCACCGAGAACTGGCAGCCGAGCTGGAAGAGGGTGATGAGCAGGAGCCGCACCGTCATGATGGGGTTGCGCAGGATGCATTCGGCCCCGGCGTGGTACTCCTCCATCTGGTGCTCCACCCGCTCCCGCCACCGCTCGCCGTTCTTGACCAGATGGACCCTGACCAGCAGGCTCAGCGTGCCGTCGGCCAGCTTCCTGGCCGCGTTGGGCAGGAACATGAACAGGAGCATGACGACGGTGGACACCACCATGATAACGGCGCCCAGCACCAGCAGCACGCCCAGGCCGGTGCCCATAGAGGCCAGAAGATCGGGCCGGAGGGCAAGCGCCACCCCTGCGCAGAGCAAGAGGGCCACCTGATAGCAGGCGGTATCCAGCAGCATGCTGAGGGTGCCGTGGGCGGCGGGGATGCCGTCCTTCCTCATGTAGTAGATCTGGGCGGGCTGGCCGCCGGTGGAGGAGGGGGTGATGGAGCTGAAGTAAAACCCTACGAAGGCGTACCCCAGGCAGCGCAGCCGCCCGGGGTCGTGCCCCAGGTAACGCAGGGTGAACCGGGTGCAGGAGCCCTCGCACGCGACGAAGATCACCATGAGGCCGACCCCCGCAAAAATCCAGCGCAGCTTGACCTGGGTCAGGATGGTAAAGATCTGTGAGAGCTGCTGTCCCTTGAGGAGATGGTACACGGTCAGCACCATGAGGGCAAGCAGAACGACGCCGCCGATCAGATTTTTCTTTTTTGCCAGCATGGGTGACGTCCTCCATTTGGGTGGGTGCGGCGCGGCGATCCACTCATTGCGCGCGAGCACCCTTCTTTTCCAGGATATCCGCAAGCCGCCCGGTCAAGGGCTCGGTGTTGAGACGGCTCTTCAGGCGGCGCATATTATTGGCCATCCACGTCAGGACGCCGTCGTTATGAATGAGTGCGGAGATAGCCTCCAGGCACTCCTCGATCTCCTTGTCGGCCACGGCCCCGATCCCCATCCGGGCCAGAAAGTGGCCGTTGTTGATCTCCTGCTGGAGGAAGGGCTCCCAGGCCAGGAGGGGCAGCTCGGAGGCGATGGTCTCGAAGAGGGTGATGCCGCCGGGCTTGGAGAGAAGGAGATCGGCCTGGGCCATGTAATCGTACACCCGGTCGGTATAGCCCACCACACGGATGTGCTCGTACTTGCCCTCCAAGCGCTGGCGCAGCTTTTCGTTGTTCCCGGCGATAATGGTGGTCTCCACCCCCGGGAGGGCGTTGAGCTCCTCGTAAAACCTGTCCTTCCTGGGCATAAGACCCAGACCCCCGCCCATGATGAGGAGGTGGCGTATCTCTCCGCCTCTGCGATGGGGCGTGGTTCTGAACTGCTCCTTCACCGGGATGCCGGTCGCCACGATGCGCGCCCGGTCCACCCCCTTGTCGGCCAGACGGTCGGCAATGGCGGGGACCCCCACCAGATAGAGGTCGGTGAGCTGATTGATCCACTCAGAATGGGCCGTCAGGTCGGTGATGCAGGTGACCAAAGGCAGGGCGCTGCCTGTCTCCCATTTGTATCGGGCCACCATCTGGGCGCAGAGAGGATGGGTGGCGATGACCACGTCGGGCCGCCTGATCTGCACCAACTCCTCCAGCTTGTCCACAAAACGGTGCTCGAAAAGGGAGCGGGCGTCGGTCTCCATATTTTCGGTCATTTTATAGTAGATATTGAAGATGCCGCTGCCGTGGGTCACCATCAAAGTGAAGAAACGGTATACGGCCTCGGATGTACTGCCGGGCATGGCGTATTTTATGAAGTCCACCACGTCCACCTGGTGGTCCCCATCCTCCGCCAGGAGCTGCTGCCGGAGAGACTGGGACGCGGACCAGTGGCCCATGCCAAATTTTCCGGTCAGGATCAGGATGTTCATGCCATCCCCTCCTACTATTTTATGTGTTGGGGTTTTCCTACCTGTTAGTATATCTGCCGTTTCTTTAGAAAACCCTTCTCCAAAGCTTAAATCTTCCTTAAGAAATTCAAACCTCTACCCAGCGCAAAGGGGTGTGGGGCTCCTCCGAGCACACCGCACCCACCCAGCCGCACCCCGTGAGGCTCGTCACCCCGGAGCCGTCGCCCTTCTCCCCCGGCAGCGGGGGACAGACTGCCCGGGGCCGGACGATGCCCTGTCCCTGCCGCTTACACCAGCTCTCCTTCCGGGTCCAGAGGGTATAGAAGGCCGGCCAGTCGGCCCCATTAACCTGATACCAGCTTTGCTCCTCCCGGGTGAGGACCCGGTCGGGCAACGCCGGGCTACGCGGCCGCAGGGCCTCGATATCCACCCCCACCGCGGCGTGCCCTACCGCGCAGAGGGCGTATGGTCCGCTATGGCTCAGGTTAAAGGAGATCTGGGGGTGGTCCGGAAAAAAGGGCTTTCCCAGCGGGCCGAAGGAGAAACACGGGACGGCTGTCAGACCGTACTCCGCCAGGGCGAGGGCAAGGAGCTTCCGCGCCGCCGCGCCGGCGTCGGTACTCTCGCAGCCGAGCAGGATCACGCGCACCCCTCCCGTGCAGAATTTTCCTCTTATTCTACCCCAGAGGTATACCCTTTTCAACTGCTATTTTAAACAAAGAAAAAAGTCGGGTCCCGGATACCCTTTCAGGGGATTTTAATCCTCTCTTTCTTGTATTTTCAATCCGCCGTCGGTAAAATGAGCTAAAGCCATCACCGAGAAGGAGGGATTTCGATGGATCAGCAGCAGTATGTCTGCCCCAAGTGCGGGTGCCGCAGCTATGAGCACGACCAGTTTCAGGCCACCGGCGGGAACTTCGCCAAGCTTTTCGACGTGCAGAACAAAAAATTTATCACCATTACCTGCACCCAGTGCGGATACACAGAGCTTTACAAGGCCGCTAACGACGGCGCGATGGACATTCTGGACTTCCTCATGCATTGAAAAACGCCGCCGATCTATTATCGGCGGCGTTTTTCAGTGACCAGCCTGTCGAAAAAAACTTTTTCGACAGGCTGCAGCACGTTTCACTACTTTTTAAAGTGATGAAACGTGGTCTTCCTGCACATGAAAGGGACCCGTCACGGTTCCCTTTCACACTATCCTTCCCTCCGAAACTTTCGGTCTGAGGGTTTTTTGTGGTATTACGAAGTTCGGAAGGCCCGGACCACAGCCATAAAGTCCCTGACCCGCGCGGCGTCGGTGTTGTTCTCAAACTTACCGTCGTATTTGAAGGTGGTGCCTACCACGGCCCCATCGGCGATGGTGAGGAGGGCTTCGATGGTCTCCCTGCGGCAGCCGGTGTTGGCAAAGACGGCGGTGTCCCCCGCGGCGTTTTTCGCCCGGCGCAGGAGCTCGGGGTCGGTGGCCGCTCCGGCGGTAGCGCCCGAGACGCACAGCGCGTCGGGCCGACAGTTGAAGACCGTGGTCTTGGCCACCGACTCGACGGACCGGTCAGTTAAGTATTGGGCCGCCTCGGGGACGATATTGAAGAGGAGCTTGACATGCTCGGCCCCGATCTCCCGCTGGTGGCGCACCGCGTTGCCGCAGTCGGTATTCCACAGGCCGAAGTCGCTGGCGTAGACGCCGGTGAAGATCTCGCGGACAAACTTGGCGTCGGTTGCCACGGCCAGGTTCAGGGAGGCGATGGGGTCCCACAGGCAGTTGACCCCGTAGGGAATGGAGATCTCGCTCTTCAGCTCCCCGATGATGCGCCCCATGCTGGCCACGGTCTCGGGCCTTACCTTGGTGAGGTAGGGGAGGCTGAACTCGTTGCTGAACATGACGGCGTCCACGCCGCCCTCCTGCAGCGCCAGCAGATCGTGCCGGGCCGAGCGGAGGACCTCCGCCATCCCCTTGCCCCTGTCGTAGTAGGGGTCGCCGGGCATGGCCTGCAGGTGGCACATGGCGATGATCGGCTTCTCGGTGCCGAAGGTTTCTTTGATCCAGTTCATATGGTATGCCCTCCTTGGCAAGCAGTCAAATTATTGCGTCTCCCCCGCCCGCTCGGCCACGCATTCACGCAGCTTGTCGGCAATGCCCTGGCACATGCGCTCCAGGAAGACGCGGCCGTGCTCTGCCGTGGCAGTCTTAGGATTCCCAAAGCTGCCCACGGGGTTGAACTCGCTCCACTTGACGGCACTGCAGGAGTAGTACGAGGGCACCTTGGGACAGCTCTCCACCGCCCGGTCCAGATAAACGAGGTCGGGCCGGATATGGAGCATCATGGAGGTCTCAATCTCCTCCGCGTGCATGAAGGACGGGCTATAGACCGGAGAGTCGGTGAGGTCCTTGGCGTACTCGAGCTGCTTATAGAGGCAGAAGTAGTACACGTTGTGCAGATCCTCCTCGTCATAGAGCTCCCGGGCCGCCTCCTTGATGGTACCCACGTTGCCGCCGTGGCCCGAGAGGAAGACGATGTTTTTGGCCCCGTGGGCCTTCAGGCGTAGGGCCAGCTCCTTAAGCACCTGCTTGAGTGTGTTGGGGGAGAGCCACATATCGCCGGGAAAATCGTTGTGGGACCAGATCTGCCCGTAATTGATACAGGGCATCACCAGCCCGTCGGTGAGTGCGGCGCAGCGGACACACTCGTCCACGGCGGTGAAATTGTCGGTGCCCAGAGGCATATGGTGGCCATGCTGCTCGGTGGAGCCCACGGGCACGAAGATAAAGGGTGCCTGGGGGATGCGCTCCTTGGCCTCGGGCCAGGTCATTTCTTCGATTAGGCGTGTCATGGATATTCCTCCACTACTTGTTCCGCCGCTCCATCTCCAGGACGAGGGCCCTCAGGGCTTCGTCGGTCTCGGCCGCCCAGAGTTTCTCCACCAAGTCCGGGTCAAAGAGCATGCGGGCGATACGCTGCATACTGTCGATATGGTCGTTCTGCCCCAGAGAGGTGAAACAGATCATCACCTTCACCGGGTCGTTCTCCTCATGTCCAAAGGGCACCGGCTCCGCCAGCGTGATCAGCATGAGAGAGTTCTCCCGCACGCCGTAACCCGAGGCCGCGTGGAGCAGCACGAGGCCGGGGAGGATGACGGCGTAGGCGTTATGCTCGGCGAGCTGCCGCTTGACGAGGTCTATGTACTTCTGCTCGCAGACCCCTCTCTCCAGCCAGATGCGCCCGGCCAGGTCTACGGCGTCCCTCCAGTCGAAGGCCGACCGCCGGGCGTAGATGGCTGCTCCAAAGAGTTCGCTGCCCATGGGCCCTTCCTCCCTCATCCCGTGATGGTGAACTGGCGGCGGGGGTTGTGGATGAGGAATTTGTCCACGTAGGCCTGGGGGATACCCTCCTCCAGCAGACGGGGGACGAATTTCTCCAGAATGTAGTTGTGGCCGTAGCCGCCCTTGTACTGGGGCCACATGGAGGCGCGGCCGTTGTCGCCGCCCAGCATGATGTGATCGGCGTAGCCCGCGTCGCACATGCCCTTGATAAGGTCGATGAGCACACTGTCAGGCCAGTATTTGGCGCGGCTGGGCCCGTCGTACCCCAGGGTAACGCCCCGGGCGGCCATCTTCCTGTGGTAGTTGAGGTCCGGGTTGCGGTCCACATGGCCCAACGTGACGCGGCGGGGGTCCAGCCCATAGCGCTCCACCAGATCGATGGTCTCCAGTCCCATGGTCCCCCGCTCGGTATGGGTGGAGATAGGCGCACCGGTCCGGAGCGCCGCCATGCAGCCCGCCTCGATGGCCCTTTGCTCCATGGGCATAATGCAGTTGTAGTGGGTGGCGAACTTGATGACCCCCGCCTTGGCCTTGCTGCGCGTGACGATGGGGCCGCTGTAGTTGTTGATCTCCACCCCCTCAGTCACCTCCTCGGCGATGAGGCGGGCGATCTCCTCCACCGGGTACTTGTTGACCCAGTGCTCCGCGTCGTAGTAGAGCGACCGCTGAAAGCCGGTGCAGGAGATGATGTGCACGCCGCTGGCCTGGGCGATCTCCCGGAGCATCTCCACCTGGCGTCCGCAGTCGATGGGATTCATGTCCACCAGCGCGTCGCCGCCCGCGGCCTTGAATTTCTGCATGGCGTCGATGGCAAAGTCCACCCGGTCCAGGCGCAGGTCCCTGTCGGCCTTCTCCTCGCCGCCGCCGATGGTGATGAGGTGGTCGTGATAGTTCGTGCTGCCTAACCTCTCGGGCGTGATTGCCCCCAGCACGGTCTCAATTCGGTTCATGTTCGATTTTCTCCTTTCGGGTAATCAGCTCCTGGCCAGGCGCATGAACCGCTCCACGTTGGCGCGGTCGATGCGGTTGCCGGACTGCTGCTCCACCTTCAGACAGGTGGCTACCACGCAGGCGTCCGCAATCTTCAGAACGTCCTGCACATTGTCCATATTGACACCTGTATTGGCAAAGACGGGTACGCCAGGCACGGCCTCGCGCACCCTGGCGAGGTCGTCATACTCCGCGCTGGCCCCCGCCATGACGCCCGAGACGCACATACCATCCACCAGGGCGCTCTTGACCGCAGTCCTGGCCACCAGGTCGATGGGGCGCGTATCGAGGGAGCAGGAGAACTCGGGGCAGAGGTTGGTGAGGAGCCTGACATGCTCTGCGCCGATGGCGCTGCGAAACCTGACCAGCTCCTCGGCGTCGGGTGCGAACAGCCCCAGGTCCCCGCAGAAGGTGCCGCAGAGAATGCCCCGGACAAAGGAGGCCCCGGTCGCCATCGCCACCGCCACGGCGGCCTTGCTGTCCCACTGGACGTCCACCCCGAAGGGGACGGCGCAGCCCGTGCCCACCACTTGCCCAATGACTGAGGTCATGGCGGCCACAATATGGGGGCCGACGCTCTTGGAGTAGGGCTTATCGTTCTCGTTGCAGAAGATCACGGCGTCGATGCCGCCGGCCGCCAGGCTCTCATAGTCCGCCCTGGCGTGGGCGACGACGCCGGCCAGCCCGGCCGACGCGTCGTAGCGCACCGTCCCCGGCAGCGCATCCAGATGTACCATACCGATGGCAGCCTTTGGGCTGCCGCATAGCTCATTGATCCACATTTCGCTTACCTCCGATAGTCTTCGCGGTCGGAGAAGGGAGGCATTTTAGGGGCTTGAGACGCCAATGCCGGCGAGGGCGGCCTCGATCTTCTCCTTGGTCTTCTGCACGTCGGTGAAGTTCGTGATGGTCGCAACCGCCATGTTCGCCTGCGGGGCGATGTTTGCGGCCAGGGCGGGCGTGGTCACCACCAGGTCGGGCGGCCTCATCCCCTTGAAATTGCCCAGGTCGATCGCCGTCACCGTGGCCTCATGCCCCAGCTGGGTCAGTGCCTTCTCCACCGTCATCCGAAGGATGAGGCTGGAGCCCATTCCGTTGACGCACACTGTGTAGACCTTTAACATAATAAATTCCCTCCTGTCGCATTGCTGAAGGATCGCATGAACGGCGGCCTGCGCGCCTATTCCCCCGCCGGCTCGTCCGCATCCGCCAGGATCACCTCAACACCGCAGCTCTCAAACCGCCTGCGGTCCTCGTCGCTGATGCCGGAGTCGGTGATGAGCTTTGAGGCGGCCTCGATATTGCACAGGAACGAGTACTTCTCCAGCCCGATTTTGCTGGAGTCGGAGACAATGATGGTCTCCCGGGCGCGCTGGATCAGCTCCCGCTTGACCAGAGTGTCCTGCATGTTGTAGAGCGTATAGCCACGCTCGAAGGAGATGCCCGCCACACCCACGAATACCTTGTCCAGAATATACTCCCGAATGGTGTTGATGGCGTTGTGTCCGGTAAAGGACAGGTCCTTTTGGGAGAACTCTCCCCCGGTGCAGATGACCTTGATATCGGGGGCATTGCTCAGCTCCATCAGAACGGGGAGAGACGCGGTGATGACGTTGAGATCCCGCATATCCTTGATGTGGCGGGCGATCTCAAATGCGGTGGTGCCGATGTCGATTCCAATGCTGTCGCCGTCGGTAATCAGGCTGGCCGCCTTGGCGGCGATCTTCCGCTTGATGTCGGGGCGCTCCTCCTGGCGGCTGGCAAAGTAGGACTCGAAGCCCACCTTCTCATTCCTGATTGCTCCGCCGTAGGCGCGGGTGATGAGCCCCTGTTTCTCCAGAAACGCCATGTCACGGCGCACCGTCATCTCGGTGGTCTTGAACTCCCGGGCCAGCTCCTGTACCGAGACCACGCTGTCTGTGCGAAGCCTCTTGAGGATATAATTCTGTCTCTCGGCTGCGATCATGTTCGACACCCCATGCTATAAAATTACAGATATGACGGGATGATTATATCACTGTTCCCGTAATAGTTCCAGCGGACAAGTGGAAAAAAACGGGTCGGCGGAGGGGAACTGCGCTGCCGCCCGCCGACCCGGATACGCCGTCAGGCCACCGTGGACGGCATCTTCTTTTGCCGCAGCAGGAAACAGGCCGCTACGAAGACGGCGGCGAGGATCGCCATAAAGAACCAGACATTACCCAGCAGGCTCATGATGGGCGTGATGACCAGCCAGAGGGAGCCGAAGTCGGTGTTGCCGTAGGTGGCGCCCAGAGCGGCCATACCGGACCACTGGGTGAAGAATACCCCGCCCAGAATCTGAATGAGTCCGCAGGCCAGGCCGCTGAGGAAGGCGGCCTTCTTGCCGCCGTACTTGAACCCGAACACGCCGGCGACGCCGCCGTCGAAGAAGGTGGCGATGATGCCGGGTATCATCAGGATGGGCGCTCTCACCGCCAGCAGGACGAAGAATCCCAAAAATTCGCCGATGAAGGCGCCGATGAAGCCCAGGACCGCCGAGAAGGGGGCCAGCGGGAAGAAGACGGGCATATCCAGCGCGGGCACAGCGTTGGGAATGAGCTTATCCGAGATGCCCTTGAAGGCGGGGACCAGCTCGGCGATCATCATGCGCACCCCCGTGAGGAGCACCACGATGCCCACGGTAAAGCTGGCGCCCAGCTCGATGGTCCACACCACCCAGTTGACAGTGCCGGCCTGCTCCAGGATATACTCCTTGCCCGCGATGAGGCTGATGCCGCCCAGAACCACCGTCATCAGCAGGCAGGTGACCACGGTGCTGTCGGTAAAGATCTTGGACAGACCCCGGTGCTCGGCGGGGGACTCGTCCTCGTCATAGAGCTTGCCGCCGTTTTTGCGGTAGCCGCCCAGAAGGCGGCCGATGCCGGTGCTGATGATGGCGGCCGTACCGCTGATGTGCCCCAGGGTAAAGCTATCATCCACAAAGGGCTTTGCGTAGCGGTGCACCCAGGCAGGCATGATGGTGTTGTAAATGCCCAGGAATAAGGCGGCGGTAAGGGTGAGCTGAACGCCCGAGATGCCGAAGAAATAGTGCATGACCCACACGGTGAGGGTGGACATGGCAAGCAGAGTGTGGCAGGTGAGGAATACGTACTTGAGGGGCGAGATCCGGGCCAAAACCAGATTGACGAGAAAGGCCAGGACCAGCACGGTGGGAACCACGCTGAGGACGCTCTCTACCAGATTGGTGTTGATGGCGGCCATGCCGGAGTAGATGTTGAATGCCTTCTTCAAAATCTCCATGACAGGCCGGTAGGCCGCCTGGAGCAGGGCGGAGCCCTGCTTGAGGATCATAACGCCGACAACGGCCTTTGTGACCCCCATAACCACGTCGGCCGGCTTTTTCTTCTGCAGCAGCAGGCCGATGAGTGTGATAATGCCCATGACCAGTTCAAATTGCCCGAATGTAATTCTAAATCCGGAAAGCAAGGTGTCTAACATAGTCTTCTCCTTTCAAAGTTGGATTCCCTGAAATGAATCAAACGGTTGCGAGAGAGATGCGTAGACCGCCGGTATCTAATGACAATGCCCGCTCTGAAATGCACACGCCTCCTTCAATCTCCTCCAATTTTGCAAAAACATTTGCGCAAATGTTTGTTTTTGTTCATTATATAGTCTATCTCCAGACTTGTCAAGCATAATATAGACAATATTTTATTTATTATGTTCTATAATGTTCGTATTTGTTTTATTTGCTTTCTGCCTTTTTATAGGGTAAACTAGGAATATTAAGGATTTCTTAAAACTTTTCTCCCTTGTGTTTTAAGGACTCCGGTCTATGATAACGATATGGGGTGAGCCGTTTTGTACAATATTCTCATCTGCGACGACGACAGGGACATCGTCTCGGCACTGGATATCTACCTGTCCAGCGAGGGATACCGTACCGTAAAGGCCTACGATGGACTGGAGGCGCTTGCCGCCGCGGAGCGGGGGGACGTCCACCTTGTCCTCATGGACGTGATGATGCCGGGGCTGGACGGAATACGCGCCACCGCCAAGCTGCGGGAGAAATACAATTTCCCCATTATTTTGCTCACCGCCAAGAGCGAGGACTCGGACAAAATCCTGGGTCTCAACATCGGGGCCGACGACTATATTACCAAGCCCTTCAACCCCATCGAGGTCATCGCCCGGGTGAAGAGCCAGCTGCGGCGGTACACCACCTTGGGCGGGCGCGGCGGTCTGGGCGACAGCGCCATCCGCAATGGCGGCATTGTCATGGACGACGGGGCCAAGTCGGTGACGGTGGACGGGGAGAGCGTCTCCCTCACGCCCATTGAGTACAACATTCTCAAGCTCCTGCTCCAGAGTCCCGGGCGGGTCTACTCCACCGGACAGATCTACGAGCTGGTGTGGAACGACCTCTCCCTGGGCTCGGAAAATACGGTGGCCGTCCACATCCGGCACCTGCGCGAAAAGCTGGAGATCGACCCGGCCAACCCCCGGTACATCAAGGTGGTGTGGGGCCTTGGGTACAAGATGGAGAAATTTTAGCGGAGTTGATTAGCATGGAGCAGGCCTCCCCTCTGGGCCGCAGCGGCACGGCAAAAACCCTGGCCTTTTTTCTGTGCGCCCTGGCCGTCACGGCGGCGCTGATGCTGGGTCTTGTCACCTTCGTCCACTGGAACGACCTGTGGCAGAGGGACTCTTACCACCAGAGCCAGTCCACCCGGCAGGATATGCGCGCCGACGTTCAGCGGGTCTATGAGCTCGCCGCCCTCAAGGACAGTGAGACACAGGGCCGGCCCCTCTCTTATACCTATCGGGAACGGATCAAGGCCTTGGAGGCCGCCCTTTCCCCGCAGCGGACCAACTTCCGTTACGAGCTACACGACCAGACCGGCAAGCTCCTGCTGGACAATCTGGACGGCGGGGCGCTGGACGAGCTCAGCCCTAGCGTCTATATGGAACACAATACCCTCGCCTTCGGCGAGACGCTGCCCGAGGGCGACTACCCGGCGTACGCCGTCTCCGGCCCTTCCGTTCTCCACATCGCCCTCAGCGACGGGAGCTACGCCGCCTTCACCGCCGAGGCGTCTATGGCCCTGGGGCGGTACAACGAGTACGGCTGGCTCTTCGACGGGACGGACTGGGTCTACCACAGGGAACTGGACAGCCGCGTGCGCCCGCAGGACGTGGTGCTGGAGTACGGCCTGACCAATGAGCTGAACGTCGCGGACACATACGCCCAGGCAAGCTCCGCCTACCGCAGGCTCCAGGGCAATCTGCCCGTGGTGGCCACCCTTTGTGTCCTCTCTCTGCTGGCCTTTTTCGGTCTGCTGGTCTTTCTGCTGCGGGGGGCGGGCTGGCGGAGGGACGGCACGCTGGCGCCCGGCTGGCAGGACCGCATTCCCTACGAGCTCTACGCGGCGGGGGACATTCTTCTCCTCACGCTCCTCTTCTCCGGGGGGTGGGACCTGTTCTACCGGGCCGACGCCTCTCTGGACCGGCCGCTGCTGGCGGGGCTGGCGGTATTCGTCTTCAGCCTGAGCGCGGTGGGGCTGGCCCTCCTCCTCACCACGGCGGTGCGGCTGAAGACCCGCACCCTCTGGCGCAGCAGCCTGCTGGGGCGGCTGTGCGGCGGGCTGTGGCGCTTGGGTAAGCGGGCGGTGCGCAATCTGCCCCTTACGGGGCAGCTGGTGTCCCTCTTCCTCCTCTATCTGCTGGGCAGCTTCCTCACCTCGCTGACGCTGGTGCTCATCCCCGTCTACCAGGGCTTTGTGCTGTGGTATCTCTGCCGCTGGCTACGCCAGTGGAGACGCATTGAGCGCGGCACCGCGCGTATCGCCGGAGGGGACCCTTCCTTTCAGATCGACACGGCCGGAATGCGCCCCGACCTGCGCCGCCACGCCGAGCAGCTCAACGCTCTGGGCGGCTCGATGCGCCTGGCGGTGGAGGAGCAGCTCAAGAGCGAACGGTTCAAGGCCGAGCTCATCGCCAATGTGTCCCACGACTTAAAGACCCCGCTCACCTCCATCATCAGCTACGTGGGCCTGCTCAAGGCCCTGCCCACCGAGGACCCCCAGGCCGCCGAGTATATCGACGTGCTCGACCGCAAAAGCCAGCGGCTCAAAAAGCTGACCGAGGACCTGGTGGAGGCCTCTAAGGCGTCTACCGGAAGCCTGGGCGTAAACCTGGAGCGGCTGGGGGCTGCCCAGCTCCTCCAGCAGGCCCTGGGCGAGTATGAGGAGCGGTTCGCGGCCGGGGGGCTGGAGGCCGTCTTCCCCCCGCCGGGGGAGGAGCTCTACGTCTGGGCCGACGGGCGGCATCTGTGGCGGGTGATCGACAACCTCTTCTCCAACTGCGCCAAGTACGCCCTGGCGGGCACCCGGATCTATCTGGACCTGGGGCGTGGGGAGGGGCGCGTCTATATGTCTGTCAAGAACGTCTCCCGCCAGCCGCTCAACATCCCGCCTGACCAGCTTATGGAGCGGTTTATCCGGGGGGAGGAGTCCCGCACCACCGAGGGGTCTGGTCTGGGTCTCTCCATCGCCAGGAGCCTCACCGAGCTCCAGCAGGGCGCCTTCCGCATCGAGATCGACGGGGACCTCTTTAAGGCCATCCTCTCCTTCCCCGAGGCCCCCGCTTTCCCCGCTCCCGACACGGTTGCAGCGGGCGACACCCCGCAGTAAAACGCCCTTCGGTAAAAAGCCGCTTGTCAATTGGTATTTCCTGTGATATAGTGCAGGGAGAATAGTTCTTATTAAGGAGCTGAGTCCATGTACGATGTCATCATCATCGGCGGCGGCCCCGCGGGGCTGACAGCCGCTATTTACGCCAGAAGGGCGGGGTATACCACTTTGGTGCTGGAGGGCGGTCTGCCCGGCGGTCAGGCCGCCACCACCCCGGACATTGAGAACTGGCCCGGCAGCCAGAGCGTGGCCGGGTCCGACTTCTCCATGAACCTGTACGTTCAGGCCACCGCCCTGGGGGCCGAGCTCAGGTTCGAGTCCGTCACCAGCCTGGCCGACCTGGGGAATGTAAAGGTGGTCACCACCGCCCGGGGCGCGCTGGAGACCAAAACCGTCATCATCGCAAACGGCGTGCGCCGCCGCAAGCTGGGCGTGACCGGCGAGGAGCGGCTGGCCGGCCGGGGCGTAAGCTATTGCGCCACCTGCGACGGCGGTTTCTTCAAGGGCCAGGTCACCGCAGTGGTGGGCGGCGGGAACACCGCCCTGGAGGATGCCCTCTTCCTCTCCAATATCTGCCCTCAGGTCTACCTGATCCACCGCCGGGCCGCTTTCACGGCGGAGAAATACCTCACCGACGCCCTGGCGGCCAAGTCCAACATCCACCTTCTCCTGGAGCACAAGGTGCTGGAGATCATTGGCGAGGATAAGGTGACCGCCATCGAGGTGGAGGGGCCCCAGGGCCGGAGCACCCTGAGCGTGGCCGGAGTCTTCTCCGCCATCGGCCTCATCCCGGACAACGCCATCTTCTCCCCGCCCCTGGCGCTGGACGAATACGGCTATATCAAGGCCGGGGAGGACACCCACACCAATGTCCCCGGCGTCTTTGCCGCGGGGGACACCAGAGTCAAGGCCCTGCGCCAGCTGGTGACTGCCGCCGCCGACGGGGCCGCCGCCGCCCACGGTGCGGGCCTGTACCTCCAGGGGCTCGCCCATCAGTCCTGACGGTTTCATTCCCTGCTCCTGCGCATAGAAGCAGGCCTTTTCAACACGCCGTGAATGATACCGTGCCTTTGTGGGTGGGGCCGACCGGTCGCCCCTACCCTCAATGGCACGGTATCTATTTCCGTCCTGACGCACATACTACCGCTGCCGCAGCCTGCATTTCTGCCGCACTTCATCCGGCTTTTCCGCTCTCGCGTACTCAGAGGAGGGTACTATGCCGCTCAAACTTTTTTTACTGTTCTCGGGCTTGTTTTCCCTGGCGGGCCTTGCCGTTCTGGCCGCCCGTCTGCTGGGTAAACGCTCGGTGGGCGCGGGGCGCTTCCGCGTCGCTGTGTACAAGCCTTTGGCCCTGACGGGCGAAACATTTACCGCCCGGGACGGCCTGAACGCCGTGGCCTGGGCGGCAGGGGCCCTCTGTCTCGCCTACGGGGTAAGTCTCCTCTACTGCGGCGTGCTGGGAAACGGCGTGTCCTGGACGGAATTGGCCCGGGCCTGGCAAAAATACGACGCCTTCCACTACCTGGGACTGGCCGAGCGGGGCTATCGTGGCTATCTGGAGGGCGGGCGGCCCCTCTTCCTGGTCTTCTTCCCGCTCTACCCCTGGCTGGTGCGCCTGCTCCACCTGGTCATTCCCAACTACGCGCTGTGCGGGCACATCCTCTCCGCCGTCTGCTATCTGGGGAGCGCCTACCTGCTGGCCCGCCTGACCACGGAGGAGTTCGGCCGTAAGACAGGCATGCTCAGCGTGGCCTTTCTCTCGGCCTACCCCTTTTCCTTCTTCTTTGCCGCCGTCTACACCGAGAGCCTGTTTTTGCTCCTCTCCCTCGGCTGCTTTTACGCCATCCGCAGGCATAGATACCCTCTGGCCGGCATCCTCGGCGCACTGGCCGCCCTCTCCCGGATGCAGGGGGTCTTACTGGCGGCGGTGGCTCTGACGGAGTACTGCATAACCGAGCGGCCCGTCCGCAAGCTTTTGGACCGGGACTGGCGGGGTCTCTGGCGGGACCTCTGGGGGAAGCTGTTCTGGATGGCCTTCATGGGCCTTGGCACCCTCGCCTATCTGGGCCTTAACTATGCCGTGGCGGGAGATCCCTTCCGTTTTCTCACTTACCAGCGGGAGCGGTGGTTTCAGGGGTCCGCATTCCTCTTAACCAGCCTGTCCAAGCTGTGGAACGGGTTTCTCTCCCCTCCCGCAGGCTACGAGTTTACCTCCTACACCACCTGGGGGCCCCAGCTGGTGCTCTTCGTCTTCTGCGTGATGGTTCTCCTCTATGGCGCCCGCCGCCTGCCCCCCACCTGGACTCTGTACTACGCGATCTGCCTTTTCCTCAACTCCCTGCGCAACCCACTCAGCTGCGGCCGCTACCTCGCCTGCGCCTTTCCTCTGCCCGTCATGCTGGCCTTGGCCGGCGTCGGCAAGCCCAAGGCGGGGCGGTTCCTGCTGCTGTCTTTCGGTGTGCTTCAGGGTGTCTTTCTGATCTTCTATCTGGCGGGCAAACACGTCTGCTAAGGTGCCCCAAAGGCAAAATAGATGACCGGCCCTGTGGGCCGGTCATCTATCCCGCGGTGATCCCTGTCCGCCCCCCCGCGAGCGCTTTTACGATGGGGGCATCAGTCCAAAAGCTGCACCACGGCCCCCAGCACGCCGGGGCCTATGTAGACGCTCAGCGTCGCGTCCAGCTCGGCCTCCCAGAGGTGGTCGGGCTTGGGGAAGACGGCCTTTATCTTCCTGGCCAGCTCCTTCATCTCCTCCGGCGCGCCGCCATTGGTGACGGCCAGATTGTAGCGTCTGTGTTCCCCCTGGCACCCCTTGAGATGAGCTACCAGCGCGTCCTGCACCTGCTTTCTCCCCCGCACCTTGGCCACCGACTGAAGCTGCCCGTCGCCGGAAAAGGAGATAATGGGCTTGATGGCCAGCATGGTGCCCGCCATAGCCGCCACCTTGCCGATGCGCCCGCCCCGGACCAGATACTCCAGCGTGTCCACCGAGAAAAAGGCGAAGGTATTGCGCAGCAGGGCGGGCGCGCGGCGGGCGGTCAGCTCCTCCCAGGTCATGCCCCCCCGGATGTCCTCCCAGAGCTGGAGTATGGTCGTGCCCATGCCCAGCGCCCCGCTGAGAGAGTCGAAAACCGCGATCTCCAGCCCCTCCCACTGCTCGGCCACCAGGCGGACCATGTTATAGGTGCCGGAGAGCCCCGACGAGAGGTGGATGGCAATCACCTTCTGATAGCCGTCCTTCTGGATCTGCTCCAAGGCGCGGGTCACGCTCTCCATCCCCGGGAGAGAGGTCTTGGGCAGCTCTCCCCGCCCCAGCCGGCGGTACACATCGGCGGCGCTGATATCCACGCCGTCTAAAAACTCCCCGTCCGCACAGATCAGCCGGAGAGGCACCGTATAGATGGCCTTCCCCTTCCGCATGGCCGGAGAGAGGTCGGCGCAGGAGTCGGTGAGGAAGGCAATCTTCTCACAGTTTGACAATGCGATCACCCTAGTCTATCGTAAAAGTCACATAACACTGTTATGTGACATATTATATCGCCTGCCCAGCAGGATTGTCAAGAGGTGCTGCACGTATGGATTACAACGAACGGAGAAGGGCACAGTCCCAGGAGACCGAGCGGGCCATTCTCAAGGCCACGGTGGAGCTGGCGCGGGAGAAGGGCTTCGACCGGGTCTCCATCCGGGCCATCTGCGCCCGGGCAGGCATCACTACGGGGGCCTTCTACCACCATTTCCCCTCCAAGGAGGACCTGCTGGCCCGGGGCTTCACGCCCCTGGACGCCTACATGGAGACCCTGTTGGCCCAGCACGGGGAGGACCTGCCCCTGGAGCGGCTGTGGGTGCTCCTGTCGGGGTATGCCCGTTTCATTGAGGGAATGGGCTGGGATCTGGTGGCCCGGTACTACGGCCACCGCCTGTCGGCCCCCTCGTTCGCCTCCATGGACCCCACCCGTTTTACCCTCCGGGCCATGCTGGAGTGCCTTACCGCCATTCATGCCCAGGGGGGACTGGTCCCCGGCCTGTCCCCCCAGTGGGTGGCCGAATTCCTCTTCCGCCACTTTCGGGGCGTCGTGGTGGACTGGGTACTCCACCAGGGGGCCTACCCGCTGCTGCCCAAGCTGGAGCAGGACTACCGGTTCTTCCAGCGTTCGCTGGAGCAGACGCCACAGCCGTAAATGCAAACTCCCGGCGGCCTGTCCGGCCGCCGGGAGTTTGCGCAAACCGGCCCGCAGACCCGGTCCCGCTACCACTTATTCTCCACCTTTTCGGCAAATCCCATAAAATCCTTGAGTGCAAGGGTCTCTCCGCCGTCCAGCACGGCCTTGCCCGTGAAGCGCCCGAATACCTGGTGCTGGTCGGACTTGATCACGCCCACGCTGGTGCGGGCGGCCCGGTCCAGAACG
>JBLJBF010000201.1:0-7942 GCA_047637855.1 Pseudoflavonifractor sp.
AAGATCGCCTACAGCGTGCGCCGCCGCCATATCTGGGGCGGCCACTGCGACGGACTGATGAACTATCCCTTCCAGACCGCCCTCCAGGCCTACCTTCTGGGCGGGGACGCCCGCGACTTTATGGAGACGATGGAGCGCCAGCGGGAGAACTATCCCCCCTTTGCCTTCCACGCGTCGATGAACGCCATGGGCACCCACGACACATCCCGCATCGTCACCCGCCTGGGCGCGGGCCCCGGCTGGGAGCACAGCAGCAAGGCCGAGCGGGCCGCCTACCGCCTGGGCGGCGCCCACCGCGCCCGGGCCAAGGCCCTCCTCAGGCTGGGGTGTGCCGTGCTCTTTGCCTTCCCCGGCTCTCCCACTGTGTACTATGGGGACGAGGCCGGGCTGGAGGGCTTTGAGGACCCCTTTAACCGCCGCACCTTTCCCTGGGGGCGGGAGGATAAAGAGCTGGTCGCGTATTTTTCTGCCCTGGGCGGGCTGCGCCGGGAGAGCAGGGCGCTACGCCGGGGGGACCTCCGCTACGTCGCCGGCCGCGGCCCTCTGCTGGCCTTTACCCGCAGCTATGAGGGGGAGACTGTCCTGTGCGCCGTCAACACCTCGGAGGAGGAACAGACGTTCACCTGGGAGGGCGGCACCGTCACGCTGCCCCCCGTCGGCGTTCAGCTTCTCAACGGGGACGGAAAACCCTGTATCCCCTGCGACCCAATAGGCGCAACTCACGGTTGACGCGCTGTAAGGGCGGCCCGCTTGCAAAAGGGGCCGCCCTCTGTTATGCTGAGTCGGTAAAAGAAAGGGTGTGAGGCACATGACATTGGGCCAGCGGATACAGGATCTGCGGCGGGCGGCAGGCCTCTCCCAGGAGGGACTGGGTGAGAAATTGAACGTCTCCCGCCAGGCGGTCTCCAAGTGGGAGGCCGACGGCGCGGTGCCGGAGCTTGATAAGCTCATCGCTCTGGGGCGGCTCTTCGGGGTATCCCTCAGCGAGCTGTTACAGCTGGAGTCCGCCGGGGATGGGACCGAAGAGGCCGTGGACGAGACCGCCGCCCGTCTCGCCCGCCGCCGCAGGCGGGTGAGGAAGGTCGGCCACGTCCTCACAGCGGCTTTGGTGCTGGTCTTTTCCGCCGTGCTGGCTGTGCTCTGGCTGCGGATGGACGCGCTGGAGCGTAGCGCCAATACCGCCCCGCCGCCCCGGCTGGACAGCAGTTCGCCTCTGGTCTCCAGCTTTGATTTCGATTTTGCGGACGGGAAAATCCTTACCGGCATCCGGTTCACCCTCCGGCTCAGCCTTCTGCCCGCCCAGAGCACGCAGGGGATGACGGTCACCTTTCAGGTTTCCCAGCGGGGTCAGGAGACCGTGCTCATCCCCGCCGGCCGGGTCGAGGGCGGCACCGAGTACAGCGCCTCCCAGTACTTCCAGAACAGCTCTCCAGCCGGAATGACCATCTCGGCCATTTTTGACGACGGAGCCCGGCAGTACACCCAGGCGCTGGTGCGCATCAACAGCTGGGTGCCGGACTCCTGGTCCTGGGACCCCCTCTGGAAGAGCGGGGATTGAACCCCGACACCGGCCGGCGGGAACATCACCGCCCCGCGGCGGGGCAAGACAACAGGAGGGGCGGAGCCGTTTGGCTCCGCCCCTCCTGTTGCTAGGTCTTTCTCAGGTTGTCCGAGATGTCTGTCAGGGCCTTGCTGGCCTCCATGTCGCAGACCCGGCTGGTGGCCAGGTCGCCCAAAGAGACCATACCCACCACCTTCCCCTCGTCGGTGACGGGGAGCCGCCGCACCTGGGCGGCCGCCATGATGCGGGAGGCCTCCCGGGTGTCGTCATTGGGAGAGACCACGGCGCAGTTGCGGGTCATGATCTCCCCCACGGGGGTGCGGGTGGGGTCCTCCTCCGCCGCGATACAGCGCAGGACGATGTCCCGGTCTGTGACGATGCCCCGCAGCCGCCCGTCGGCCCCGCAGACGGGGAGGGAGCCCACGTTGTGCCGGGCCAGGAGCCGGGCCGCCAGGGCCGCCGACTCGCCAGGGTCGATGCTGACCACGCCTTGGCTCATAAGGTCGCGTACTTGCATGGAAAAACCGCCTTTCCTGCTGTTTGTCCTTATTGTGGACGAACCGGGCGATTTTATGCAGAACGGCAGTCCTCAAATCCCTTCCTTCCCGCCTTTGGCTATGCTATAATAAACCGTATTACAAAGGAGGGATGGCCCATGGACAGCGAAGAGCAGCTGCATAAGCGCCGGGTCCGCTATCAGGGGACGCACCCCAAGACATTTGGGCAGAAATATAAGGAGCTCGCCCCCGAACAGTATGCCGATACCGTGGCGAAAATTCTGCGCAAGGGCAATACCCCCGCGGGAATGCACATCCCCATCTGTGTAAAGGAAATTCTGGAGTTTTTGCAGGTGAGCCCGGGCCAGACCGGGCTGGACGCGACCTTAGGCTACGGCGGACACACGTCGGAGCTGCTGGCCCGCCTGAATGGAACAGGCCACCTGTACGCTTTGGACGTCGATCCCATCGAGATGGCGAAAACCAGAGCGCGGCTGGAGCAGATGGGTTATGGGCCGGAGATTCTGACCGTCAGGCAGCTGAACTTTGCCGACATCGACCGGCTGGCAGAGGAGACGGGGCCTTTTGACTTTGTGCTGGCTGACCTGGGCGTCTCCTCCATGCAGATCGACAACCCCGACCGGGGCTTCTCCTTCAAAAAGGACGGCCCGCTGGACCTGCGGCTGGACCCCACGAGGGGCCTCTCGGCCGCGCAGCGGCTTCGGGACGTCTCCCGCGGGGAATTGGAGGGTATGCTGGTGGAAAACGCGGACGAGCCCTATGCGGCGGAGCTGTCCAAAGCCATCGTCAACCACATCAGGCGGGGCGGCGAACTTTCCACCACGACCCAGCTCCGGGATCTCATCGGGGAGACCCTGGCCTTTCTCCCGGCGGGCGAGCGGAAGGAGGGCGTAAAAAAGGCCTGCCAACGGACCTTTCAGGCCCTGCGCATCGACGTGAACAGCGAGTTCGAGGTGCTGAGCGCCTTTTTGGAAAAGCTCCCCCACGTGCTCTCACCCGGCGGGCGGGTGGCCATTCTGACCTTCCACTCCGGGGAGGACCGGCTGGTGAAGCAGTCCTTCAAGCAGCTTTCGCGCGACGGCGTTTACAGCGAGATCGCCGACGAGGTCATCCGCCCCACCCCGGAGGAGTGCGGCCGCAACAGCCGCGCCCGGTCCACCAAAATGCGCTGGGCCATCAAGGGCTGACCGACAGCCAAATATTGAGAGGGGCCGTCCTGTGGACGGCCCCTCTATTTTTTCAGCTCGAGATTGCGCCGCAGCACGGCGGGGCCGCGCCAAGCAAAGGCCCGGCGGCCGAATTTCTCCTGAAAGGCCCGGTTGGTAAGGCCCTCCAGCAGTTCGGGCGTAAGATCGGACAGGTAGCCCTCGGTGAACTCGGGCAGGGGGGCGACTCTCGGCGCGCGGTTATAGGGGCAGGCGGTCTGGCAGAGGTCGCAGCCCCAGACATAGGGATGCTCTTTTAAGAGGGCGGTCTCCTCCGCCGTCAGCGCCCCCTTCTTCTGGGTCAGGTCAGAGAGACAGGGCCCCAGGCCCTCCAGCGCCCGGGTGGGGCAGGCAGCCCTGCAGGCCCCGCAGCCGATGCAGCCGGGGGCGGGCCGGGCCTCGGGGACGGGGATGGGCGCGTCGGTGAGGATGGTGCCCAAAAAGAGATAGGAGCCGTAGGGGGGCAAAATAAACAGCCCATTTTCCCCCCGCAGGCCCAGTCCGGCCAGCCACGCCGCCTCCCGCTCGGGGAGGGGGGAGCTGTCAGCGGTGGGGAGGAAGGTATGGGCCGGGTACTCAGACCGCAAAAAGTCGCAGACCAGATCCAGTCTCTGCCGCAGCACCCCGTGGTAGTCCTCCCCCCGGGCGTAGACCGACAGGTTGCCCGCCGTCTCCCCGGTGAAGTAGGGAAAGGCGGCCACCAGCAGGTTGGCGGGGTTCGGGAGCAGATGTGTCGTCCTCTCCCGGGCCGATGGGCTCATATGGCGCTGGAGGGCCTCCCAGGCCACACAGCCCCAGGCGGCGGCTCCCGCCAGCGAGAAAGCGGCGTTCAGGTCAGCGGCCATCATATTTGTCCAGCACCTTCCGGGCCAGCATACCGTCCGGCGCGCAGGGGACACTGGCCGCGCCCCGCTTCTGCCGCTGCTCGGTCCCCTTGCCCGCCAGCACCACCACGGCGGGGCGGTCCGCCTCCAAAATGGCGGCTGAGATCGCCTTTTCCCGGTCGGGGAGGGTGGTCCAGGTCTTGCCGTGGGGGGCGATGTGGCGGCCGATGTCGCCGCAGATGGCCTCTACCTCCTCGGGCCCCGGGTCGTCCTCAGTGAGGAAGATGCGGTCGGCCCAGCGGCCCGCCGCGTGACCCATCCCCTCCCTCCGGTCCAGGCCCTTGCCTCCGGTGCAGCCGAAGAGGACGGTAAGCTGGCGGCCGGGGTACTCGGCCCGGACCGAGGAGAGCAAGGCCTCCAGGCTCATGCCGTTGTGGGCGTAGTCCACGATGACGGTGAGGGTACCGTCGGCGCTGGTGAGGGTCTCCATCCGGCCGGGCACGGCGGCGGCGCTCAGGCCCTGGGCAACCGCCTCCTCCCCGACGCCATACCGCCAGGCCGCGGCGATGGCCGCCAGGGCATTGTCCACGTTGAAAAGGCCGGCCATGGGCAGGCGCAGCCGCCGGGTATAGCCCGGAGTACGGACCCGGAAGGAGATCGCCCCCTCCCGGGCGGTGAGGTCATCGGCAAAGATGTCGGCCGTCGGGTCGGTCTTGGAAAAGGTGAGGACCTGGGGGCAGACCGCCGCGGCGGCACGCACCCGGTCGGCGTGGTCGCAGTCCAGATTGATGCAGGCGGCGCCCGCCTGGCGGAAAATGGCCAGCTTGGAGGAGAAGTAATCCTCAAAATCGAGGTGCTCGATGGGGCTGATGTGGTCCTCACCGATGTTGAGGAAAACGGCGGTGGCCAGCTCCACCCCCAGGACCCGCCCGTACTTGAGCGCCTGGCTGGAGACCTCCATGGTGACAAAGCCCGCGTCGGCGCTGACCGCGTTCCACAGGTGGCGCTGGAGGTCCAGCGGCTCGGGCGTGGTGAGGGTGGCGGGGCGGCGCTCCAGCCCGTCGTCGGTGACAATGGTGGAGAGAATGGCGGTGGGGCCTTTCCCCTGGCCCTGTCGGTGGCAGTCCAAAATAGACTTGAGGAAGTAGGCCGCCGTTGTCTTTCCCTTGGTGCCCGTGATGCCCGTGATGGGAATGGCACCCGAGGGATGCCCCCAGGCCCGGTCGGCCAGCAGGGCCATGGCGGCGCGGATGTCGGTAACCGGAATACCGGGGATCTCGGGCACGTCGGGATAGAGGGCCTCGCTGACATAAGCGGCGGCCCCCTTTTCCGAGGCCTGCCGGAGGTATTCACTGCGAAACGCCGCCCCCTTGCACAGGTAGAGTGCCCCGGGCACCACGCTGCGGGAGTCGCAGGAGACCATGGGCACGGGCCGGGTGAGATCAGCCCCCAGAGGTTCTTCCCCGGCCAGCAGCCCATGCTTTAAGAGCAATTGCCAGTAGTCGCCCAGCGGAAGACGGGGTCGGTCCATGGGGGGTCACCTCCTCAAAAGCAAAATGAGCGCGCGGGCCTACACGCTGCGCAGGGGATAGCCGCAGAAGGTGATGCACCGCTCGGCCAGAATATCCATCGCGTCGATGTAAAACTGGGGCAGCGCGTGGCAGCTGCGGTAGACCGACAGCTCAGTGCAGCCCAGAATGGCCCCGTCGCACCCGGCCGCGCGAATGGCCCGGTCCACGGCGGCAAACTTCTCCCGGGAGCCGGTCTCGCCCTTCTTGATCTCGTCGTAAATAATGCTCATCACCAGCCGCTGCTCTCCGGGCGGCGGGACGGCGCACTCCATGCCCAGGCCCTCCAGCTCCCGCTGGTACACGCCGGTCTGAACGGTGCCGTCGGTGGCCAGAATGCCCACCTTTCTAAGGCCCCGAGCGGCGGCGGCTTTGGCCGTCTCCCGCACCATGTTGATGATGGGGACGGTCAGCTCGCCCTGGAGCCGGTCGGCGAAGAAGTGGGAGGTGTTGCAGGGGATGGCGATGGCGGTGCAGCCGCAGCGCTCCAGAATCCTGGCGTCCCCCAGGAGACGGGCGTAGCAGCCCTCCGCGTCCCCGCCAAGGATAGAGGCCGTGCGGTCCGGCATGGCGGTGTCGCTTAAAATCAGGGCGGGCAGATGCTCCTGGTCCCGGGCGGCATCGGTGCGGTCCAGAATTCGCTGATAAAAGTCCTGCGTGGCCTGGGGCCCCATGCCGCCCAATATACCGAGGCGCTGTTCGATTGGCATAGATACCCTCCTTCCAAAAGACAATGTGCCGGACGCGCGGCTCTAATGCGCCTTTTCCATAGAGCTGGCGTAGCGCTCTTTGTACCGCCACTGGTCGCGGATAATGCGCAGTTTATGCAGGAGGGGCCGGTCGGCGCCATAAAAGAGGGGGTTGACCCACTGCCCCGCGTCGATGAGGGCCTTCATTTCGGCGTGGTACTTGTGGGGAATGTAGTCGTAAGCCACCTGCTGGGGGATGACCCGCCAGAGGTGCCGGTTCTTCGTCACCAGCAGCTCGGCCTGCTTGTGCTCCATGCGGTCCTCCACCAGATATCGGGCCAGGTTATGGCCCGCGCCGGTGACATAGTAGTTGCTGCGCCCCTGGCGGCAGTTGATCTCAAATACCTTGAATTTCCCGTCCCGCTGGTCGTACTTCACGTCAAAGTTGGAGAAGCCCGTGAATTTAATGTCTTCCAGAAAGTCCCGCAGCTTGGCGCAGAGCTCGGGCTCCTCCTCGGTGATGATGACGGCGTGGTTGCCGATGCCGTGGCGGGTGTGCTCCTCCAGCAGAACGTGGCCCACGCACATGAGGCGCACTTTCCCGTCCTCCCCGGAGTAGTTGGTGACCACCCGCATAAAGCTGTCGTCCCCGGGGATAAAGTCCTGGATGATCATGGAGTCCTCATATCCGTGGCCGTACACATCATCCAGAACTGCGTCCACCTCGGCCCGGGTCTGCACCACGTAGGCCTTCTTCTGGGTGTCAAAGGGGTGGTCCCAGTAGGTGGCGCTCTCGGCGGGCTTGACCACAAAGGGGCCGGAGAAGGGCAGCGCAAAATCATGCCCCAGCCCGCGGTGGTAGACAAAGGTAGCCGGATGGTCGATGCTGTACCTGTCGCACAGCTCGTAGAACCGCTCCTTATGGATGAGGCCCTCCATCAGCTCCAGGCTGACATAGGGGGCGATGACATTGGCGGGGAATTTGGGGAGGTTTTCGGCGATGGCGGTGAGATAATTGTCCCCGCAGCCCAGGAGGAGGATCTTTTTGTCCGGGAATTCCTCGGCCACGGCGGTGGCGTTGCGGAGCACCACCTCGGGCCGGTCGTTGTGGGCGCTCACCCGGTAGTCGATGATGCCGCTCCCGTAGCAGGGTCCCGAGGGGAACATCCCATAGGCCACCGTCTTCACATCATAGGCCTCGTGAAAGGCGCGGGCCATGCTGTACACATTGATGTCCGCCCCCAGAAGGAGGGGAACAAAGGGTCTTTCGGTCATTTGTGAGGACTTCCTTTACACTTGAAATGAGGGTCCGGTCCCGACGCGCATCTCGTACCAGCACTTATCCCCGCCGGGGCCGCCCATCGGCTCCAGCCGGGCAAAAGGCCAGGCGGCGCGGATATAGTCGGCCTCCGCCTCGGTGAGCCTCAGCTCCCGGCGCAGCGTCTCGCCGCCCTGAAAGGCGTCGGAAAGGGCACGGTCAAAATCTATTGTAGTCATATTCCATTCTCCTCTATACAAAAAAGAAGCGCCGAGCCGCCGAGCAGGGGAGATAAGACGGGAGCGCAGCCAAGAGCCCA
>JBLJBF010000202.1:0-15359 GCA_047637855.1 Pseudoflavonifractor sp.
ATCATGGCCATCGGCGGCATCTACTCCGAGCGCAGCGGCGTCACCAATCTGGCCATCGAGGGGCTCCAGGGCATGGGCGCCTTCCTCGGCGCGCTGGCCGCCACACTGACGGCTGGGCTCTTCGCGGCCGGAAGTCAGGCCCCCATGCTCATCGCCATGCTCTTCGCCATGCTTGGCGGCGCGCTCTACTCCCTGCTCCACGCTGTGCTGTGCGTGAAATTCAAGGCAAACCAGGTCATCAGCGGCGTTGTTGTCAACATCCTCGCCATGGCCCTCACCACCTTTCTCACCAGCCAGCTCAACGCCACCGTCTTCGGCGCGCCCTCCAACAAGCTGGTGCTGGCCACCTCGGTGCGCTTTTCGGTGCCCGGTCTCTCGGCTATCCCCGTTTTGGGGGCCATCTTCTCCAGCCTCTACCCCTTCGAGCTGGTCATCCTGGCGGTGGCCCTCCTCGCATGGTACGTGCTCTACAAGACCCCCTTCGGCATGCACCTGCGGGCCTGCGGCGACAACCCCCACGCCGTGGACGCGGCGGGCGTCGAGGTGGGCAGGGTTCGGTTCGGCGCCGTGATGGTCTCGGGCGCGCTGTCGGGCCTGGGCGGCATCTGCTTTGCCTACTCCATCTCGGCCCAGTTCTCCCCCGGCATCTACATGGGTTACGGATACCTGGCCATCGCCGGCCTCATCTTTGGCAACTGGCAGATCATGCCCACGCTGGGCGCCTGCCTCATCTTCGGGTTCGCCCGGTCGGGCGGCTTTGCCCTGACCCAGGTGATGGGCCTCCCCGCCGCCTTCTCCGACCTCTTTATGATCCTGCCCTACATGATCACCCTGCTCCTGCTCATCTTCTTCTCCAAGACCAACCGCGCCCCCCGCGCGCTCGGCGAGATTTACGACAAGGGCAAACGCTGACTTCACAGCTTACTCAAATAACAAAAGGAGAAATGACACATGAGCCGAAATTCCCGCAGCCGCCTTCTGGGCGGCCTCCTGGCCGGGGCCCTGACCCTCGCCATGGTTCTCCCCGCTGGGGCGGCCCTGGTGCGGCGCACCATGGAGATCGACGCCGGTCTCTCTGTCTATGTGGGCGACGCCATGCTCAAGCCCGTGGATATCAACGGAAAGGCCGTTGACGTCTTCGCCTCGGGCGGCACCACCTATGTGCCCGTCCGCGCCCTCTCGGGCTCGCTGGACCAGGCCATCGCCTACAAGGGCGCAAACGGCGCAGTCTATGTGGCGCCCAACACCGCAGACAGCAAGGACGCCGAGTACCTCAAGGAGTATTTCGACATTTCCCCCTTCTCCGCCACCGTCACCCGCACTGAGCTGGACGCCGCGCTGGTTAAGCTGGGGAGCGGAAAGACCACGGGCACCGCCGCCCTTACCCTGGCCGAGGCCGTGAAGGCCGCCGTCAATGCGGCGGGTCTGGAGAAGCTGGCCCTCACCTACACCGCCGAGGCCAGGCCCCAGAAGGCGGCCCAGCGCCTGGCCGCCTACGGCGTGACCGGCGTGGCGGCCGAGTACGCCCCCTATGTGGCCGCCGCGCTGGACAGCGCTCTGGCCTTCGCCGGGTGGGACTTCAGCGCCGCCCCCGCGGGCGGCGATGCCGCCACGCTGCTGATGAACGCCGCCGAGGTCTCTGGCCGGGGCCGCAACTACCTGGGCAGAGCCAGCGACCCCGACATCTACGCCAAGCTCCAGTCGGCCTGGAAAACCTTTGGCAACTTTGAAAACGCCAAGCTCTCCCAGCTGGGGGCCGACCTGGTCATCTCGGGCGCCTCTACCGGGTACAACCTGAAGTTTGACGGCTACAACGCCAACTTCCTGCCCGCGTACACCCTCCAGTACGGCCACAGCAGCATCGACCACGCCGTACAGCTCATGGCCCTCCTCAAGAGCGAGGACATTGACGCCAAGGTGGCGCTGGAGCCTAAGACCTCCATCTACGAATATCTGGTGGAGTGGGGCGATCCCGCCAAGATCACCGCCAGCGACACCTATGCCGTGCGCCCCATCGACGGCGGCCGCTATCTCTGCTACGCCACCGAGTACGACATGAAGCTGGAGTTTGACACCCTGGCGGAGAAGAACGCCTTCGACGCCGTCATCAACACCTACGCCAAGAAGTGGCTCGATCGCGTGGACGAGAAAGGCCGCCCCACCACGTCCCTGATTGCGGGAGCCTGGTTCCAGCCCCTGTACAGCTCGTCGGTCCCCATGGCGGACAGCAAGAGCTTCTCTCACATGAAGGACAACGTGATCCGCGACGGCGCGTACACCATCCACCCCTTCAGCACTTTGGACGGCACCACGGCTATTGCCGCGGTGGTGGCTCAGAAGGCCCCGGACCTGAAGGTGGAGCTGATCGACCTCTATGTGAACAACGCCTTTTACCGCTACCTCACCGGCACGGGCGGGGACTGATCCTGACATAAAAAAGAGTGGGCATCGCAGTGCGATGCCCACTCTTCAGCCTGTCAAAGAAGTTCCGTAGGACTTCTTTGACAGGCTGCTACACTTTTTGAAACACCGTAAGAAGTTTCAAAAAGTGGTTTTCCTGCACGCGAAAGGGAACCCTGACGGTTCATCTTCGCGCTAAGTGCCTCGCTTCGCTCGGTTGCGCTACGAAACGCTCTGCGGAGCAGCCTTTCACACTATCCTTCCCTCCGAGACTTTCGGCTGGGCGTTTTTTGACAGTCTGAAGAGTGGGCATCGCAGAGCGATGCCCACTCTTTTCTTCGGCCCGCTCATTGCCTGCGCCGGGGTCATATTGCGGTAGGCTGCGGTGTCAATTTCCCGTGCGACCGGTGTTTCACTGGCAGCCGTCAGCGTTTGCATGTAAGCCGTTCCAACGGTGCCATTTGGCAGGGTTTTTGTCGTGGTTGTCGGCGGCGCTCCGGCATAGGGCGTTGCGATGATAGCAACGGTGATCGGCGAAGTCTCCGCCGATTCGTGGCGCTCCTATTAATTTTCTCCTTTTCAGGTCCCGTCTGCAGTGAACCGCTTGGGGACAAGCTCCGGGTTCCCCGCTTACACGTTCAGCAGATGATACAGAACCTGCGCCATTTGCGCGCGGGTAGAGGTTCCCGCCGGGTCTAGCCTGCCGTTATTGCCGCCGACCGTGCCGCACCTCACCAGCGCCGCCATGGCCGTCTGCGCATAGGGCGCTATGCTGCCTCTGTCGGCAAAGTCGGAAAGGGTCTTGCCGGAATCGCTGGTCGGCAGCTTGCCGAGCACGCTCAGCGCGTTATACAGCAGGGTGAACAGCTCCTGCCGGGTGATGGCCTGTTCCGGCGCAAAGTTGTTGCCGCCCACGCCGCTTGAGACGCCGAGCTTTTTTGCCGCGGCAAGATAGCCCGTATAATACGTGTCGCCCGCGTCGGAGAAATTGTCGGTCGCGCCGTCAACCGCCGCGACGCCGTAGGCCCTGAGCAGCAAGGTGATAAATTGCCCCCGTGTCAGCGTGGCGTCGGGGCTGAAGGTCGTGGCCGCCGTGCCGCCCGTGACGCCCCGCGCGGCGAGGAAGGTCACCGCGTCCGCGTACCACGCCGCGGCGCTCACATCCGTGAAGCTGATTTTGTTGTAGCCCACGGCATAGGTCGAAAAATGCGTTGTGGTAAAGATAAGCGTCCCCGCCGCGGCGTCATAACGCACGTTCGGCACGAGCGAGGGCACGCCCGAGGTGTTGATGCAGTAAATCACGACGGCATTCCCGTCCTCCCCCGCCGTCAGGGTATAGGGGATGGAAACGGTGACGGTTCCGCCAAGCTGGGAAATGGCCGTGCCGCCGCTGGTGACGGTAAAGTCATAGACCGGGCGGCCGCCGATCATGGCCTGCGCCGAGGCGGGCAGAGCGCTTGTCTCGACCCGCGCCGCCGTGATGCTCACATCGCCCGTGGCGGCGGCGGAAATGGTCGAGAGCGCCTGCGCGTCAAAGGTCAATCTTGCCACGCCGCTGGAGACGGTCAGCGCCCCGACGCCCGAGGAAAGCGCCTGAATGGCGGTCTGGGGGATAGCGGTCTTGGCGGTCGTTGCCGCGCCGGTTCCCGCTTTGATTTCAACCGCCGCCGTGCCGCCGGTGCTTTTGGCCGCCGCCTTTGCCGCCGTAATCGCGCTCGTCACCTGCGCGGCGGTGACTCTGGACACCGCGGTGCCGTTCGTGACGGTGGGCGTTACCGTGGTGGTGGCCGTCGAGCCGGAGACGGTCGCGGTCGGAGTGGTCGTCGTGGTATCGCCGGTGACGGGGGGCGAGGCAGCCGCAAGCAAATACCGGCCCTCGTTGTCATAGGACAGGACATAGCCCTCAAAGCCGCTTCCCAAAGTCAGCTTATTGATGTTTTCCACAGGCCCTTCATGCATATCCCTCTGCGAATGGACAGCGACAAGCTGTCCCAAAGTGGGCGTATAGCCCTCGGCCTTGAGTGTAATTGCGGCATCAGCGGCAACGGAGGAATTGTAAAAGAATAAAAGACTATCCTCCGCGTTGGTCTTGAACACGATGGTTCCGCCGCCGGACAGAACACCTTGGATCAGCGTCATTTCGTTGCATTTCAGAGTCCCGTTGATCACTGCGTTCTGAACTATCGGCCAGATGGCATCCAGCGTCGCTCCGGAGAGCACGTTTAAACTGGTCAGGATGCTAAGCGTGACCTTCGAGGAGAAAGCAACCTTGCCGTCAATGCTCACAGTCTGACTGCCCCAATCCAGCATGGCGTAAGACGCCGCGTCAAGCGCGATATTCTTAAAGGTGATATCCGCTTGCAGATGCGGATCAGAACTCAGCGTCAGCTGATGCCGGTTAGTTCCGCCGTCAATGGTACACGCCACAGCGGGAAGGACATCCGTAGCCGCCAGCGTGATATCGCGCAGCAGGGTGATAGTCCCCCCCGCCGGCACAGCGGCGGCGGCGCATGCCCAGCTGCTGTAGCTTGTGCCGTCAACGCTGGCCACGAGAGGGGCGATGCTTGCGGTGATCAGCCCCGCGATCTTCGCGTGCCCCGCGAGGGAGGGGTGGGGGTCAAGGCTGGTCGTCCCGTTCGCGTTCACATCTCCCGAAGCGAACGCGCCGCTGACGTTAAGCACATGGACGTTACTGTAAGGCGCCGCCGAATAGGAGATCGCGCTGTTCATCCCCCCGATCGCGCCCGCCACGACCGCTCCCAGATCCAACTGGCTAGGGGCCATGCCCAGCGTAATTCCCGCGTAGGGATTATACAGGTTTGTCACATAAATTTCTGCATGCGGCGCAAGGGCTCTCAGCTTGGTGAGAATGGCCGGGAAGTTGGTGGAAAAACTTCCTGTCGCCGCGATTATGCTTGGAGCCCCGGCAGCAAAGGCCGTGTTCAGCGCCGCAAGCGTCGCCGCCCATGTCGCTTCGTTGGCCATGCTTGCCGCAAGCGCGGCCTGTACCGCCGTCAGAATAGCCGCGCCGGTCGTGCCTGAAATATCAATGTTAAGGGCCTCCGCGATGATTGCCGCAAACGGCCCCAGAATGTCGTTGGAGCCGATGGAGAGGGTAATAACATCCACGTGGGCCAGCTCAAGGGCGGTTGGGCTTCCATCCTGAATGCTCTGAAGGATTGTGGACAGTTCTCCGCTGGTCAGCCCATCCGCCGCGAGGTTTAAGGGCATTGTTCCCAGATAATCCCCCACAAGGGAAACATAGCTTTGTGTAGGCGCGTCCGCCAACCCGTAGCCTTTGGCGATGCTGTCCCCCAGGGCCGCATAATAAACCGTGCCTGACGCGGCCCGCGCGGCCGGCGGGGCCGCGCCGAAGCCTGCCGCAAGCACGCAGAACGCGAGAAGCAGAGAGAAGCAGCGTTTCTTAACATTTTTCATAGAATGATGAACCCCCTATTGTTTATTTGAATTTTTCCCGGTCTCACAGGCAGCTTTCCGTCCCCTGCCCTAACGCAGCGAAAATAAAATGCTGTCCACAGTAAAGCGCAGGGGAACGATCTCGGGCTTTTCGTCCGGCGGCTCCCAAAAAACGGCCTTATCCTCAAAGCGGACGGCCCGAAAGATTTCCATGTCTTGCAGTCTGCGGTAGGGCAAGGTTTCCACCATCCGCTGCATGTTAAAGATCACTTGATTGCCCTCCTCAAAATCGATGAGAAGCCGGTAATCCTCCGTCGCGCGGACATTCGTGATTCTCATAGTTCTCCTTTCTTCCGTCCCCTCGCATAGACAGAACTCATCTTCGCCGTCAGTATAAAGAAAATTCCCAACGTCCGGTATCCCCCGTTTGGGGGATTTTTTCGTTTTCGGCCAATTATTTTTCCGGGTTTTGGTTTTGGAGCCGTGGAGAAGCCGCTGGATTATCTTGGGCGACGGTGTTATAATGGGTTGACTAAGTCTAGGGGGAGGAGAATACATGCGAAACAAACGCATATTAAGCAGGGCGCGGATCGACGCGGCGCTGTTTTCCGTGTTTGACTATCCCCTCTCCATTTTGGAGGCCCCCATGGGCTACGGAAAGACCACGGCGGTCAGGCTGTTTACGCAAAGTCAGGGTCTTCGGCCCTTCTGGTTTACCTTTTCGGAATTAGACCGCTCGGCGGACGCCTTTTGGGACGCCTTTACCGACAGCCTGGCAAGCATGGACGCACAGGCGGGCGAAACCCTCAAGGCCCTCGGCCTGCCGTCCGACGCGCCGCAGATGGAGCGGGTGCTGCGCGTCCTCGGCACGGTGACGTTCGACGAAAATTACCTCATGGTGCTGGACGATTACCAGCTTGCGCGGGATGCCCGGCTAAATCATCTGCTGCTCCGTCTGGCCCGGGAGGAGCTGGAGAGCTTTTCCGTACTGCTTTCCACCCGGGACACCACCGGCCTTGATTTTGTAGAGCTGCTGGCGCGGGGTCAGTGCTGCCTTTTTCCAAGGCAGCTTTTGAAATTCACCCCGGAGGAGCTTGAGGCTTACTGCCGGATGATGCGGAAGGGTATTTCGGAGGCGGACTTAAATCAGGTGCGCCTGCAGACCGACGGGTGGATCTCCTTCGCCTACGTCCTCCTGCTGGGCCTTGAAAACGGGATTCCCGCAGGCAGGAACGCCACCATGGAGAGCATGATTGAGCGGGCGCTTTTTGCCCGCTACGACAGCGCCATGCAGGATTTTCTGCTGCGCCTGTCCGTGATGGAGGAATTCACGGCGGAGCAGGCCGCCGCCGTTACGCAGTATGAGGACGCGGCCGCGCGGCTGAAGCTGCTGAACCGGGAAAACGCCTTTGTTTTTTACGCGGAACAGACGGGGAGCTATCAGATCCATCAGGTGCTTTTAAGTTATCTGCGGCGCAAAAGCGCGTTCCCCCCGGAGGAGCTGCGGGGCCTGTACGGGCGGTTGGGCGGCTGGCTGATGGACCGTCAGGAGTTTTTGGCTGCCTACCGTTACCTCTATCGGGCGGGACGCGCGGAGGATATCCTCGCCCATTTGAACGACCCGAAAAACATCCGTGACGTGTGGCTGCGCTTCGACGGCGCGGACGAGCTGTTTGAGGGCGCGCCCAGCGCGCTTCTGTTCCGTTATCCCATCGCGTACCTGCTGTACCTGATGCACTCCATTGTTTCGGGGAAGAAAAGCCCCGGACTGAGCTGGGAGGAGCGGCTTTTTGAACTGGAGCGGCATGTTACGGCCGCCGCGAATTTGGAGGAGGCCTATAGAAGCAGGGTTCTGGGCGAAATCCTGATCGTGCGTAAATTCACGCTGTTTAACGATGTGGCCGCCATGCGCGCGTCAAACGGAGAAATTATCCGGCTGTTAAACGGCAGGAAGTCCTGCCTCAGCTTTCAAAGCGGCGAGTTCACCTTCGGCTCCCCCCACTATCTGTACCTCTATTTCAAAGAGCAGGGCGGCTTTGAGAAGCTCGCGGGGCTTCTCTCCGAGAGCGTGGGCTATGCCCGATTTTCGGACGGCTGCGGCACCGGCTGCGACGCGCTGGCCCCGGCGGAATACGCGCTGGAGACGGGGACCTTAGAGCAGGTCGAGCCGTACTGCCGGAGGGCAATCGCGGCGGCGGAGGGCCAAGCGCAGACCGGCATTGTGATCTGCTCGAAATTTGCCCTGATTCGTCTACAGCTGGCGCAGGGCAGAGCCGGCGATGCACTGGAGCTGCTCTCGCAAACGGAGTGGGAGCTTGAAGCTCTGGGCAGCTTTGTATACAGCACCGCCCTCGACCTGTGCAAGGGGTATGTCTTTGCCAGCCTTGGCAGACCCGAGGGGATTCCCTCATGGCTCCAGACCGGAGAGCTTAGAGCCGCCGACTACTACTCTCAAGGGATTGCGTTTAATTACATCGTTTACGGGAAAACACTCCTCGCCCTCGGGAAATACAAAGAGCTGGAGGCACATATTCCGCAGTTTCAACTTGGCTTTGAGCAGTTTGGCAACCGCCTCGGCCTGATCCATAACCTGATTTTTGAAGCCGCTGTCCGCTTCCATTTATATGGGCCCGAGAAAGGCGCCGCGGCGCTGGAAGCCGCGCTGAACGAGGCGCGGCCCGATAACCTGACACTGCTTTTTGCAGAAAGCGCGCCCCATATCGCGGGGATGCTCAGGCGGCTTGCACAGCAAAGCCCCGGCGACGCGTATTACAGCCGTATCCTGGCCCTGTGCGGACGCTATGAAAGCGGCCTGCCGGCGGCCGCTCCTCCTGCGGCGGCGCTTTCCGTGCGTGAAACCGATATTCTGTCCATGGCGGCGACGGGACTGAGCCGCAGGGAAATCGCGGCGCGCCTGTACATATCCGAGGAGACGGTCAAAACCCATTTTAAGAACATCAGTCAAAAGCTCGGCGTCAGCAGCAAGGTCGCCGCCATCCGGCTGGCGCAGAACAGGGGCTACCTGGGCGCGGCGGAAGCGCAGGAATATTCCAAAACACTTTAAACTCTGCATAAAAAGAGAGGCTATGGTGCAGCTCGCACCATAGCCTCTCTTTTGGTCAAAATCAACACGCAACCCCCGAAAACATTGTGCCGCAATGCTCCCGGGGACTGTGCACTCACTCGAATTCGATAGTCGCGGGGGGTTTGCTGGTCACGTCGTAGAGCACCCGGTTGACGCCGGCGACCTCGTTGACGATACGGGCGCTGACCCGGTCCAGCACCTCGTAAGGGATGCGGGCCCAGTCGGCCGTCATGAAATCGGAGGTGGTGACACCCCGGAGGGCGACGGCACAGTCGTAGGTCCGCCCGTCCCCCATGACGCCCACCGAGCGCATATTGGTGAGGACAGCGAAATATTGATGGATCTCCCCGTCCAGCCCCGCCTTGGCGATCTCCTCCCGGAAGATGAAGTCGGCCTCCCGAAGGCGGTCCAGCTTTTCCTTCGTCAGGTCGCCGATGACCCGGATGGCGAGGCCCGGCCCGGGGAAGGGCTGGCGCATGACCAGGGCCTCGGGCAGGCCCAGCTCACGGCCCAGCTGGCGCACCTCATCCTTAAAGAGAAGGCGCAGCGGCTCCAAAATCTCCTTAAAGTCCACATAGTCGGGTAGGCCGCCCACGTTGTGGTGGCTCTTGATGACGGCGGCGTTTCCCGCGCCCGACTCGATCACGTCAGGGTAGATGGTGCCCTGGGCAAGGAAATCCACTTTACCGATCTTCTTGGCCTCCTCCTCAAAGACGCGGATGAACTCCTCGCCGATGATCTTGCGCTTGCGCTCGGGCTCGTCCTCCCCCGCCAGCTTGCGGAGAAAGCGGTCCTCGGCGTTCACACGGATGAAGCTCATCTCCCGGCCGCCGAAGATGGCCTCCACCTCGTCCCCCTCGTCCTTGCGCAGAAGGCCGTGGTCCACGAAGACGCAGATGAGCTGCTTGCCCACCGCCCGGTCCAGGAGGGCGGCGGCCACCGAGGAGTCCACCCCGCCGGAGAGGGCCAGGAGTACCTTCCCCTCCCCCACCCTGGCGCGGATGTCGGCCACCGAGGTTTTCAGGTAGTCCTCCATGGTCCAGTCCCCCACCGCGCCGCAGACCTCGTACAGGAAGTTATGCAGCATGGCCGTGCCATGCTCGGTGTGGTTCACCTCCGGGTGGTACTGCACGCCGTAGAAGCCCCTGGCCTCGTCGGCAATGGCGGCGTTGGGGCAGGCGTCGGTGCGCCCGGTGAGGGTGAAGCCCTCGGGCACCTTGGCCATATAGTCCCCATGGCTCATCCAGGAGACCGCCTGCTCGGGCAGGCCCTTGAAGAGCTTGCAGGAGGTGTCGTAATAGGTCAGGGTCTTGCCGTACTCCCGGGCGGTATCCTCCTGGGCAGCGGTGACCTGGCCGCCCAGGGTATGGGCCATGAGCTGGCAGCCGTAGCAGATGCCCAGTACGGGCAGGCCCAGGTCAAAGATGGCCGGGTCTACCAACGGCGCGCCGGACTCATAGACGCTGTTTGGTCCGCCGGTGAAGATGAACCCAATGGGCTCCATGGCCTTGAGCTCGCTGAGGGGCGTGGTGCAGGGCCTTACCTCACAGTAGACGCCGCATTCACGCACCCTGCGGGCGATGAGCTGGTTATACTGGCCGCCAAAGTCCAGGACGACGACTAATTGATGCTTCATGGATAGAACATCCTCTCAATGATGGGGTTTTAGATTTGGGTCACGTCCACGGGCCGCAGGTCAGCGCTTCTCCCCTGCTCCCGGGCCGTCAGGATGGCGTGGGCGGTGTCGATAGAGGTGGTACAGGCCACCGAGTGCTCCACGGCGGCCCGGCGGATACGGAACCCGTCGGTATCCTGCTTTCTGCCCCGGGTGGGGGTGTTGATGACCAGGTCCACCGAGCCTGAGGCGATCATGTCCAGAATATTGGGGTGGGCCTGGGAGACCCGGGCCACCTCTGTGGCCTTCACCCCCGCCTCGGCCAGGGCCGCGCAGGTCCCGGCGGTGGCCAGCACCTCGATGCCCATGCGCTCAAGCCCACGGGCGATGCTCACGACCTCGCCCTTGTCCTCGTCTTTCACGGTGAGGATGACCCGGCCGCCCCGCTTGGGCACCTTCATCCCCGCCCCCTTGAAGGCCTTCAGCAGCGCCTGGGGGAAGGACTCGGCAATGCCCAGCACCTCGCCGGTGGACTTCATCTCCGGCCCCAGGCCGGTGTCCACGTCGGCAAGCTTTTCAAAGGAGAAGACCGGCATTTTGACGGCGAAGTAGGCCGCCTCCTTGTAGATGCCGGTGCCGTATCCCAGGTCCCTGAGCCGCCCGCCCAGCATGACCTTGGTGGCCAGGTCGATAACGGGCACACCGGTGACCTTGGAGATATAGGGGATGGTGCGGGAGGAGCGGGGATTTACTTCGATGACATAGACCTCACCATCGAAGATGATGAACTGGATGTTGATGAGGCCCACCACGCCCAGGGCCTTGGCCAGGTCGCAGGTGTACTTCAAAATGGTCTCCCGGTGCCGCGCCTCGAGATGGAGCGGCGGGTAGACCGAGATGGAGTCACCCGAGTGGACCCCCGCCCGCTCCACGTGCTCCATGATGCCCGGGATGAGGATGTCTTCCCCGTCGAAGATGCCATCCACCTCCACCTCGCGGCCCATGAGGTACTTGTCCACCAAAATGGGGTGCTCCTGCACTGTGCGGTTGATGATGCGCATGAAGTCGACCACGTTCCTGTCACTGTAGGCGATCTCCATGCCCTGCCCGCCCAGCACGTAGGACGGGCGCACCAGCACCGGGTAGCCCACCTCATTGGCGGCGGCCAGGGCCTCCTCGGCGGTGTAGACCGTCTTTCCCGCGGCCCGGGGAATGCCCAAGGTATTCAGGATCTCGTCGAACCGCTCCCGGTCCTCGGCGGCGTCCACCCCGTCGGCCGAGGTTCCCAAAATGGGCACGCCCATCTCCTCCAGGGCCTTGGTCAACTTGATTGCGGTCTGGCCGCCGAACTGCACCACCGCGCCCCAGGGCTTTTCCTGCTCCACCACGTTGCGCACGTCCTCGGGAGTGAGGGGCTCGAAGTAGAGCTTATCGGCCACGTCGAAGTCGGTGGAGACTGTCTCAGGGTTGTTGTTGATGATAATAGCCTCCAGCCCCAGGCGGCGCAGGGCCCACACCGAGTGGACCGAGCAGTAGTCGAACTCCACGCCCTGGCCGATGCGGATGGGGCCCGAGCCTAAAACCAGCACCTTTTTCTTCGCCGGATCGGGGCTGTACTTGGGCACCTCGGCCGCCAGAAGGCTGCCGCAGACCGGCGCGTCCCCCCACTCGTGGGGCTGGGCGGCCTCGTTCTCCCCGTCGTAGGAGGAGTAGTAATAGGGGGTCTGTGCCTCGAATTCGGCGGCACAGGTGTCTACCATCTTAAAGGACGCCAAAATGCCCTCGGCTTGGCGCAGGGCGTACACCTCGGCCTCGGAGCGGCCGCCCAAAGCGGCGATCCACGCGTCGGAAAAGCCCATCTCCTTGGCCTGGCGGAGGAGGTCGGGGTCCAGGCGGCCCTTCTCCAGGCGCGCCTCCATCTCCACGATGCTCTGAAACCGGTCGAGGAACCACACGTCCATCCGGGTGATCTTGTTGATCATCTCGGGGGAAAAACCCCGGCGCAGGGCCTCGGCCACAATGAAGATACGCTGGTCGTCCACGTTGACCAGCTTTTCCTCGATCTCCTCGGTGTACAGGTCCTCAAGTCCCTCCAGCCGCAGGGACTTCACAGGCAGCTCCAGAGAGCGGATGGCCTTCATGAGCGCCCCCTCGAAGGAGTTGCCGATGGCCATGACCTCGCCGGTGGCCTTCATCTGGGTGCCCAGCGTGCGGCTGGCGGCGGTGAACTTGTCAAAGGGCAGGCGGGGCAGCTTGAGCACGCAGTAGTCCAGCGTGGGCTCAAAGCAGGCGGTGGTCTTCCCCGTGACGGCGTTGGGGATCTCGTCCAAGGTGAACCCCAGCGCGATCTTGGCAGCCACCCGGGCGATGGGGTAACCGGTGGCCTTGGAGGCCAGCGCCGAGGAGCGGGAGACCCGGGGATTCACCTCGATGACGGCGTACTCGTAGGAATCGGGGTTCAGGGCGAGCTGCACATTGCACCCGCCCTCGATCTCAAGGGCCGAGATGATATCCAGCGAGGCCGAGCGGAGCATCTGGTACTCCTTGTTGGCCAGGGTCTGGGTGGGGGCCACCACGATGGAGTCCCCGGTGTGGACCCCCACGGGGTCGATGTTCTCCATGGAGCAGATCTGGATGACGTTGCCCGCCGAGTCCCGCATGACCTCGAACTCGATCTCCTTCCACCCGGCGATGGACCGCTCGATGAGGATCTGCCCCACACGGGAGAGCTGGATGCCCCGCTCGGCGATGACCCGGAGAGAGGGCCCGTCGTAGGCGATGCCGCCGCCGCTGCCGCCCAGCGTGTACGCGGGGCGGACGATGACGGGGTAGCCGATGCTCTCGGCGAAGGCCACCGCCCCCTCCACCGTCTCCACCACGTCGGAGACCACGCAGGGCTGGCCCAGGGCCTCCATGGCGTCCTTAAAGCCCTGCCGGTCCTCGGCCTTGCGGATGGACTCGGGGGAGGTGCCGAGAAGGCGCACGCCGTACTCGGCCAGAACACCCTGCTCATGGAGGTTCATGGCCAGGTTCAGCCCGGTCTGTCCGCCCAGGGTGGGCAGAATGGAGTCGGGCCGCTCCTTCATGATGATCTCGGTGACCGAGGCCGGGGTCAGCGGCTCGATATAGACATGGTCGGCGATGTCCCGGTCGGTCATGATGGTGGCGGGGTTGGAGTTCACCAACACCACCTCCACCCCCTCCTCCCGGAGGGCGCGGCAGGCCTGGGTGCCCGCATAGTCGAACTCGGCGGCCTGGCCGATGATAATGGGGCCCGAGCCCAGCACCAGCACCTTTTTAATGTTCGGATTTTTCGGCATTACCAGGCCCCCCCTTCCATACGGCGGACAAAGCGGTCGAAGAGATATTCCGTGTCCATGGGTCCCGGAGATGCCTCGGGGTGGAACTGCACGGTGTAGACGTTCCCGTTCCTATACCGCAGTCCCTCCACAGAGCCCTCGTTCACATTGATGTGGGAGACCCGGGCAACCGCCGGGTCCACGCTCTCGGGGCACACCACGTAGCCGTGGTTCTGGGAGGTGATGAAAACCCGCCCCGCGTCCAGGTCCTTCACCGGGTGGTTGGCCCCCCGGTGGCCAAAGCGCATTCTTCGGGTGACACAGCCGGTAGCCAGGGCCATGAGCTGGTGCCCCAGGCAGACGGCGAAAACGGGCACACCCGCGTCGTAGAAGGCCCTGACCTCCCGAATGATCTCGGGATTGTCGGCCGGGTCGCCAGGCCCGTTCGAGAGCATCACGCCGTCATACCCTTGCGCCAATACGGTACTTGCAGGGGTGTGGGCGGGATAGACCGTCACCTCGCAGCCCCGGGCCTGGAGACAGCGGATCATGTTCTCCTTGGCGCCGTAGTCCATCAGCGCCACCCGCAGTTTCTGCGTACACAGGGCCGGATATACCTGGATCTCCCGCCTTGTGACCCGCTCCACCGTGCCCTCGACCCGGTAGGCGCGCAGCTTCTCCAGCACCGTCTGGATACAAAAATCCTCCGCACAGGTGATCATACCGTTCATGGTACCCTGACTGCGGAGAATGCGGGTAATGGCGCGTGTGTCCACGCCCCGGATGCCCGTGATCCCATGTTCTTTTAAATAGCCGTCCAGGTCGCCCTCCTGGCGGAAATTGCTGCCGCGGGGGGAGAGATGCCGGACGATGAACGCCTCGGCCCAGGGGCGGGAGGACTCGTTGTCCTCGCTGTTGACTCCGTAGTTCCCGATCAGCGGATAGCTCATCACGATGCCCTGGCCGGCATAAGAGGGATCGGTCAGGATCTCCTGATATCCTGTCATAGAGGTATTGAACACCAGCTCACAGACGCGCTCTCTCCCGGAGCCGATGCTCTCACCCCGGAAGACGGTTCCATTGGCTAATATAAGGGCGGCTCTCACCATGGTCCTTCCACCTTTCACCACATTTCTATCCGAATGATTTTATCCTAAAACCGCTCCCGTTACAATATACTTTTCCCGTCTTTTGACTGGAAAACACAAAAACTGTGGTTTTGGACAAAGCGGCGGCCCCGACGGCCGGTTTCGACGTTCAGGATGAACAGCGGCCTCCGGGCGTGAAATTGGCCGGGCGCGCATATTGCCACCCGATCGGGCAAAACTGAGCGTGGAATCTTTGGTCAGGGAGGGGTTTTCGTGGTCATCGCATTTTTACGCACCATCATTTTGTATCTGCTCATCATCGCGGGCATACGGCTTATGGGCAAGCGCCAGGTGGGGGAGCTGGAACCCAGCGAGCTGGTGCTCTCCCTCATCATCGCGGACCTGGCCGCGGTGCCGATGCAGGATTTCGGCATCCCGCTGCTCTCGGGCATTAT
>JBLJBF010000203.1:0-2405 GCA_047637855.1 Pseudoflavonifractor sp.
TGATTTTAAACATTCTGCAGGAGCTGGGCGCCGACGTGCGCACCGTCAACCGCACCACGGTGGATGTGGACTGCTCCCGCATCCGCAATGCCAAGGTCCCCCACGAGCTGGCCCGGAAGATTCGTGCCAGCTATTACCTGATCGGCGCGCTGCTGGGCCGCTTCGGCTCGGCCCAGGTGCCCCCTCCGGGCGGGTGCGACTTTGGCGGGCGGCCCATCGATTAAGGGCTTTGTGGCTATGGGCGCGGAGGTGGACGTACGCGGCGGCTATATCCATGCCCATGCCAAGGGCGGGCGGCTGGCGGGCGCACAGGTGTACATGGACATGGTCTCCGTCGGCGCCACCATGAACGTGATGCTGGCGGCCGCTTTGGCCGAGGGCACCACCGTCATTGAAAACGCCGCCAAGGAGCCTCATGTGGTGGATGTGGCCAACTTCCTCAACTCCATGGGAGCCGACATCATGGGTGCGGGTACCGACGTGATCAAGGTCCGGGGCGTATCCCGGCTGACCGGCGGCTCGTACTCCATTATCCCCGACCAGATCGAAGCGGGCACTTATATGGCGGCCATTGCCGCCGCCGGGGGCGACGGGCTGATCAAGAATGTCATCCCCAAGCACCTAGAGTGCATCACCGCCAAGTTTTTGGAGATGGGCGTCGAGGTGGAGGAGATGGATGATGCGGTGCGGGTGCGCCGCAACGGGCCTTTGGTGCGCACCAATGTGAAGACTTTGCCCTATCCCGGCTTCCCCACGGACATGCAGCCCCAGATCGCCGCCGTGCTCTGTCTGGCGGATGGCACCAGCGTGCTCACCGAGGGCGTTTGGGACAACCGTTACCGCTATGCCGACGAGTTTCGCCGTATGGGGGCTCAGATCCAGGTGGACGGCAAGGTGGCTGTCATTGAGGGCGTGAACCATATGACGGGCGCTCCTGTCCGGGCCTGCGACCTGCGGGCGGGCGCGGCCATGGTTATCGCCGCGCTGGCCGCCACCGGCGAGACCGAGATCGACTGCATCTATCATATCGAGCGCGGGTACGAGGACATCGTGCGCAAGCTCTCCGGCCTGGGGGCCGATATCCGCGTGGTGGTCCTGCCCGACGAGGAGCAGCTGAAGCAGCGCGCCTGAGAGACCTGATAGCCTGCCCCTCACGCGGGTGCGTGATGGTGCGGTACATTTTGCACTTAAAAATTTGATGATTTGCGGGCGGCGGCATCATGCCGCCGCCCTTTCATACATACGGGAGGTTTTCCTTTGTTTGAGCTGTGTACCCTGGCCAGCGGCTCCTCCGGCAATTGCCTGCTCATGACCGACGGCGCGACCCACATTTTGGTGGACGCGGGCATCTCGGCCCGGCGCATCACCAAGGCGCTCAAGGCCTTGGGCGTGGAGACGGGCGATCTGGCCGGTATTTTGATTACCCATGAGCACACCGACCACATTGCCGGCATCGCCACCTTGACCAAGCAGTTTTCCCTGCCGGTCTACGCAAGCCATGCCGCCGGGCGGCAGATGGCGTACCGCATCGCTTTTCTTGAGGACTGTTTACATACCTTTGCCCCAGGAGAGAGCTTTGAAGTGGGCTCCTTTGGGGTGGAGAGCTTCGCCACCCCCCATGACACGGTTCAGAGCGTGGGCTATGCCGTTACCTATGGCCGTCGGAAGGCTGCCGTCGCCACCGACCTGGGCGAAGTGACCGACGCCGTCCGCGCGGGTATACGGGGCGCTCATCTCCTGGTCTGCGAGGCAAACCACGATGTGGGGATGGTTCGCTCGGGGCCCTACCCTTACTTCCTGCAGGAGCGGATATTGGGTGGGCGGGGCCACCTCTGCAACGAGGACGGGGCCGCTCTGGCCCGACACGCGGTGGAGGAGGGGGCCCACACGGTGGTGCTGGCCCATCTCTCGGCCGAGAACAACACGCCCCAGCGGGCGTATCATGCCGTCAAGACCCACCTGGAGGCTACCGGAGTGGACACGGTGCACGACGTTTTGCTGGAGGTAGCGCCCCGGAGCGAGACGGGGCGGAGATACCGGGTATAGGGGGAAAGCCATGTTATCGGTGCAAATCATCTGCGTGGGAAAACTAAAGGAAAAGTTCTATGCCGCCGCCGTGGACGAGTATGTGAAGCGGCTGGGCGGATACTGCAAGCTCACCATAACCGAGCTGCCCGAGGAGCGTTTGGGAGATTCCCCCTCCCCGGCCCAGATAGAGGGGGCCCTGGCCAAGGAGGGGGCGGCGGTGCTTGCAAGGCTCCCCAAGGGAGGGGCGGTGACCGCCTTGTGCGTGGAGGGGCAGAACCTGCCCAGCGAGGGCCTTGCCGAGCGCTTGGCGCTCTGGGCCACCCAGGGGAAGAGTCAGCTTACCTTTCTCATCGGCTCATCCCACGGGCTGCACGAAA
>JBLJBF010000204.1:0-2039 GCA_047637855.1 Pseudoflavonifractor sp.
CTTCTCCTTGGCCCGGCGGGAAACATAGTCGGTCACCTTGGGGTTGCCGCACTGGACGATCTCCATGGCGAAGTCTGTCTCGTCCATCAGCTTATCCACCTCATGCAGTGCCACCGCGGTGGGGCCGCCGTTGATGTGGGAGATGACGTCGGGCTTTGTGGCCATGACCTGCTCGGCGGTGACCGTGGAGGAGCCGGGGATGGAGGTGCCGCCGGTGTGCATCTGCACCTTGAAGCCGTGCTTGTGGGCCCACTCCACCATGGGGGCGGCGTCGAGAGGGTCCTTCACGCTGCCCAGGCCGATCTCGCCCACGATCCAGCAGCCCTGGGCCGCCAGCTCCTCAAAGTCGCGCTCCACCAGGCCCTTCTCCAAAATGAGGGCGCCCCCGTGGACCTTCATACCGCTGGGCCGGGCGTTCTCAAAGGACTTGTGGGCCAGCACGGCCAGGGCCTTGGTGCCCGCGGGATCCTTGGGACGGCCGGGGGTGTGGACCTCGCCCGCCGAGATGACGGTGGTCACGCCGCCGTGGAGCTCCCCGGAGAGGAAGTCGCTGGCGAACTGGCGGGGGGTGTAATCGCCCAGGACGGTATGTACATGGGAGTCGAAGAGACCGGGGGTGACAGAGGCCCCGGCGGCGTCGATGACCTTGTCAGCCTGATAGCCGGCGGCCACCTCCTCGCCGCCAATGGCGGCGAGCTTCTTGTCCACGATGACGATGGTACTGCCCTCCAGAACAGGGTTTTCGATGTCGCCGCTGAGGATGGCTCCGATGTTTTTGACGATGGTGCAGCTCATGATAAAACTCCTTTCAGCTTGGGTCCGCCGACACAGTCAACAGGCCTGGTTTGCGCCGGAGTCTGTCCGGCCCTGTGAATGCCGCCATCCCGCGCGGGGGCGGGCAGGGGGTAACGGCAGCCGGGACGCCCGTCTTACCCAACAGGCGTCCCGGCGTTCATGTATGTATCTCAGCCGTCCGGGATGCGGTTGGGATTACAGATGGAGGTCGTAGTCGCCCAGCTTGATCCATTCCTTTTTCCGCATGAACTCGGAGACCAGCAGGCTCACCACCGCGGGGATCACGATGGCAATGATGAAGAGCCCGATCCAGTCCATTGCGCCGGGAACAATGGCGGCAGCGCCCATTTCAAGCGCCTTCTCGCTGGGAGCGATCCAGCCGGTTGCCACGCCGATGGGGCCCACCATGCCGGAGGTACCCATGCCCGAGGAAATGGGAGCGCCGTTCATCTGGGTTTTAAAAATCAAGGTGGCGATAGGGCCGTTGACGATGGACGCCACCACAGGAGGAATCCAGAGAATGGGTTTTTTCAGCAGATTGGGGACCTGCAGCATGGAGGTGCCCAGGCCCTGGGAAATCAGGCCGTTGAGCTTATTCTCGCGGTAGGAGCACACGGCAAAGCCCACCATGTGGGCGCAGCAGCCGGCCACGGCCGCGCCGCCGGCCAGACCAACCAGACCCAGCGCCGCGCAAATGGCGGCCGAGCTGATGGGAAGGGTGAGGATGATGCCCATGAGGGCGGAGACCAGGATGCCCATGATGAAGGGCTGCTGATCGGTGGCCCACATGATGACATAGCCCAGGGCGGAGGCCGCCTGTCCGATGGGAGGGGCCAAAATGCCTGCCACCAGAACGCCGACCACGATGGTGACGGTGGGGGTGACGATGAGGTCGACAGGGGTCCGCTTAGAGACCAGCTTGCCCGCAAAAACAGCGACTAGAGCAATGAAGTAGACTGCCAGAGGTCCACCCGCGCCACCCAAGGCGTTGGCCGCAAAGCCGACGGTGGCAAGAGAGTAGAGCACATAGGGAGGAGACTTCAAAGAATAGCCGATAGCGATGGCCATGGCCGCGCCCTGAACCGCTCTGGTGTGGCCGGCGATACCGGTCAAAAACTCTCCAAAGGCGGTGCCGGGGAAAAAGGTGCCGATCGTACTGAGGATGGTGCCGATGAGAAGCGAGGCAAAAAGTCCATGGGCCATGCCTCCAAGCGCCTGGATCGCAATACGGTCGAAGCTGATCT
>JBLJBF010000205.1:0-3324 GCA_047637855.1 Pseudoflavonifractor sp.
GGTAACCCAGGCCCGTGAGGATCAGGGCCAGGGTGAGGATCAGGCCCATGACGGCCAGGGGGGACCACTTCTTCTTGGCATAGAGCCTGTAGATGCCCAGGGTCAGCAACAGGGGCAGCAGCTTGGGGAAGATGTTGTTGATAAGCTTGTCGAGGTCGATGGCGGCCGCCTCGCCGCCGGGCGGGGTGATCATGACAGGCACATAGACCGACACGTAGGAGGCGGTGAGGCCGCCCACCACGATCAGGCCCAGGACTGTCATGGCGGCAGTGATCTTATCGAGGGACCCGGAGGACATAAACTTGTGCACGCCCTCGATGCCCGACTTATAGCCCAGCTTCCAGACGCTCCAGCTCAGGATGGCGGTGAGGATGGGGTAGCCGATCATATAGAGCAGCGGCCCGGCATAGTGGAAGACGCCGCCCATATTGGTGATGGTCATGCAGATGGTGATAAGCAGAGGGATGATGGTTGCCACCCAGAGGGAGTCGCCGATGGCGCTGGTGGGGCCGATGAGGGCCACCTTGACGGCCGAGGCCACCTCGCCGGTGATCTGCTTGTTGGCGACGGCCTCCTCCATGCCGCACAGGATGCCGGGGGCGATAGCGCCCAGCTGCTGCTCGGTGTTGAAGAGGGTGATGCTGCGGGCGTAGGCGTCCAGCCGGGCCGCGTTGTCGTTTTTGTAGAGCTCCTCAATGACGGGGGTGAGGGTATGGGCGGTGGCGTTGCCCAGCAGGTTCTCGCCCTGCTGAGAGGAGCCGTGCCAGAAGAACCAGATGAGCCAGGATTTTTTCAGCGCCTGCGCGCTCAGTTTCTTCTCAGCCATGGTTATACCGCCTCCTTCTTCTTATCGATCGCGACCACGGCGGTGTAGTAGACGACGGCCGCGCAGATGGCCAGGATGGCAACCGCCATGGTATTGAGGGCGAAATAGGTCACCAGGATAAAGCCGATCAGGAAGATGCAGAACTGCCAGCCCTTCTTCATCAGGAAGGAGAGGAGGATGCCCATTCCCAGGGCGGCCATCATGCCGCCGAAGGTGGTCAGGGTGGTGATGAGCCAGCCGGGCATCACGTCGGCGATGTTGAATCCGCTCTGGCTGCCCACCACGGCGGTGGTCACCAAAATTGCCATGGCGGGGATAAAGCGGCAGAGGAAGCCGATGAGGTTGCCAAGGCCCGCGTTGGCCAGGGCGATGAGCTTGGGATTACCCTCCTGGGTGCCCTTCATGGCCACACGGTTGACGATGAGATCCAGCGCGTAGGTGAGGTTCCACATGGCGACGCCGATGGCTCCGCCCACGGTGGAGAAGATCCACATGGAGGCAATGGTGACCTCGGTGGAGGCGCCCACATTGAGCGCCATGGCGCAGGCCACGCCGATGTAAGTTGCGTAGGACAGGTCCCAGCCCACGGCGCCGCCGGGGGTCACGGAGCCGAGGTTTGCCAGCTGGAGCAGAAGGCCCAACGTGATAGCCAGAGGCACATTGCCCATGATGAGACCCACCAGGAAGGATGCCACCAGAGGACGGCCCAGGTTATACCAGCCGATGGTATTGCCCACTACCGAGCCGATGGAGCCCAGGTAGACCAATACCGCGATCAGGATCGCTTGCCAGATTTGCATGACTTGTTCTCCTCCTCTTCAAAATGATTTCGCCCGAAAAACGCAGAGATAACACACCTATTCCATCGCGGGCGTCCCCGCGCTGAAACCGTTAGAAATGGGCCTTCAGGTCGGCCCAGGTGCGCTCCTTGTCCTGGGGGAGCGCCTGGCAGATAACCTTGCCGCCGTCGGCGGCCACAGCCTCCAGGGCGTCGTAGTCGGCCTGGGTAAAGCTGAGCACCTGACTGATCCCGATGCCGCGCACGCCGTACTTGGCGTCGGGCTGCTTGGAGCAGTTGCCGATGTTGACGTGCTCGGCCCCGCCGATCTCCTCCCGCAGCTCGGCCAGGTTGCGGCAGAACCGGGTGATGACCAGCCGGGTGCCGTCGATGGGGGTCTTCATCAGCTCCTTGGCCTGGGCGGTGGTGACGATCTTGGGGCTGTACTGCGCCGGCACCCCCATGGTCATGATGGACTGCATCATGGGGTTGGAGGCCAGCGCGTCGTCAATGGCGATAATCTCCTTCACGTTCAGCGTGACGCACCAGGCGGTCACAATTTGCCCGTGGATAAGCCGGTCGTCCACGCGTACATAGGTTTTTCCCATAGGTTTCCTCCCCTTCCGCGCTTGTGTTTCGCGCAGCCTGCCTTTGATGTGGGCATCATATCACAGCCCCCCGGACCGGTCTATAGAATTCCGTCGTTTTGATAATTTTTGTCGCAACCCGAAAATTTTTAGTAATGCTGCTGTATTGTTCCCCATTGTATTTCAATGCTTTCAGCAATTTTGTATATTTTTTCATTTCAATTTGTTCCAAAATATCAAAAACGCCTTTCCATCTCACATTAAAAATGATATGATTAACCAGTATGCAGATTTCCGACCGGGAGGGTGAGTGAAGCTGAATATTTTACTCAAGATGAAGCGCATCAAGGACCTCTCCCCCAGCGAGCGGCAGGTGGTCAATTTCATTCTGGAGGACCCGGCGAGGGCGGCGGGCATGGGCATCACGGACTTGGCGCGGGAGTCCTTTACCAGCACGGGCACCGTCATGCGGGTGACCCGGCGGCTGGAGTTGGACGGATTCTCCGGCTTTCGCCACCGGCTGGCTGCCGACCTGAACGAGTACCTGGAGACCACCGCCCTCTTCCGGCCCCAAGAGCCCATCGAGCCGTCGGACACCCTGTCCGACATCGTGGACAAGGTCACCAGCAACAACGTGCGGGCCGTGCTGGACGTGCGCAGCTTCAACACCCTGGACACGCTGGGCCGGGTGACCGATATGATGAGCACCGCCAGGCAGCTCGACTTCTACGGCAGCGGCGTGTCCAATCTCATCTGCCACGACGCGGCCATGAAGGCCCTGCGCCTTGGCCTTGCCTCCACGGCCTACACCTACTACTCAGAGCAGGCCATGCTGGCCCGCACCTCCCCCAGGGACCATCTGGCCGTCATCCTCTCCTACACGGGCCAGACCGACGAGATTTTACGGGTGGCGCAGTACCTCAAGAGCGGGGGCGTGCCCTCGGTCTCCATCACCAGCCACACCGACAACGCCCTGCTGGAGCTGTGCTCGGTCAACCTCTTCGTAGACAGCTTTGAGTCGGTCTACCGCATCGGCGGGATGTCCAGCCGTCTCAGCTCGCTCCACCTTCTGGACATTCTCTTCTCGGCCTATATCAACAAAAACTACGACAAGATCAAGGGCTCGGTGGACA
>JBLJBF010000206.1:0-25472 GCA_047637855.1 Pseudoflavonifractor sp.
ACCTCGTCCAGCGTGCCGGGGGCCTGTGCCCCGGCGGTGGCGGCGTTGCCCCCGCCACCCAGCTTCTCCAGAACCACCTGCACGTTCACGTCCCCCATGCTGCGGGCCGAGATAATGACCCGCTCCCCCTCGGGGAAGAGGACAAAGGACGCGTCGATGCCCGAGATGTTCAACAGCTCGTCGGCCGCCTGGGCGGCGGTGACCCGCCCCACCGTGTGGCTGACCCGAGCCACGGCGATGTTGTTTTTATACATCCGGGCGTTCTGAATAATGTCGTACCGGGCGATGGTGCCCTCCAGGTCGTTCTGAAAAAGCTTTTTCACGTCGGCGGTGTCGGCCCCCGAGCGGCGGAGGAAGGCCGCCGCGTCGAAGGTGCGGCCCCCCGTGCGCATGGTGAACTGCTTGGTGTCCAGCACGATGCCCGCCAAGAGCGCCTCGGCCTCCACCCGCAGGAGATCGTTGGGCTCCAGAATATACTGCAGAAGCTCGGTCACCAGCTCGCTGGCCGAGGAGGCGTATGGCTCGTGAAAGTTGAGGTCGGCGTTGGCGATATAGGTGGCGGCACGGCGGTGGTGATCGATGACGGCCACTTTGTTGCAGGAGAGGAGCAGCTCCTCCGAGAGGACCTGCTCGGGCCGGTTGGTGTCCACCACTACCAAAAGCGAGTTGGCGTCGGCCAAAATCAGCGCGTCCTGCGCCGAGAGAAAAACCTCTTTATACTCGGGCAAGGCGGCCAGGAGGGAGAGCATCTCGCTGCCGGGGTTGGGATTCGGGTCCCGGATGATGTGGGCTCTCACCCCGCGCTTTCGGCAGGCGGCCACCACTCCGGCCGACGCGCCCACGCAGTCCAGGTCGGGAAACTTGTGACCCATAACGAAAACCCTGGAAGCAGAGCCCACCAGCTCGGCCATGGCATTGGCCATGACCCGGCTCTTCACCTTGGTGCGTTTCTCCGGCTCCTTGGAGCGGCCGCCGTAGAATTCAAAGTTAAACCTGTTCTTCACCACCGCCTGGTCACCGCCCCGGGAGAGGGCCATGTCGATGGAGAGATTGGCGTACTGCAAAAGCTCCTCAATGGTGTCGGCGTCCTTGCCGATGCCGAGGGAGAGTGTTGCGGGGATGCCGCCGGGGTTGACGATCTCGTGGACCGCGTCCAGCACGGCGTACTTCCCGTCCTGGTACATGGGGAGATACCGCTCCTCGAAAAAGAAGAGGTAGCGGTCCCGGTCGTACCGGCAGAGGAGGCCGTGGGCGGGGGCGGTCCACTCGTCCAGCCGCCGGTTGATCTCGGAGAGAAGCCCCGCCCGCACCGTGTCGGACAGGCCCTTCAAAAACTCCTCGTAGTTGTCCATCAGCAAAATGGCCACCACGGGGCGGGAGCTGTAGAATTCCTCCTTGATGGCGGAGAACTCGGTCACGTCCACCCAATAGGTGGTGGCTAAAAAGCTCTGGCGGCCCCGCTCCTCGGTGCGCACCAGATGGCCGAACACCATGTAGCGGGAGTCCCCCACACAGACTTCGGAGGGGCATTCGCTCTTGCCCTCCATGAGCCAGCGGGAGTTGAACTCGGGCACCGCGGCACTGAGCCGGGTGTCGAACAGGTGCTCCCGCTCGCCGGTGATGGCGAGAAAGCGCTCGTTGGACCAGATGACCTCATCGGTATCGGGCCGGAAGATGACCATGGGCAGCGGCGCGTTGACCATGGTGTCCTTGCTGGCCACGTCAATATTGGCCGAGACCGTGTCGATATATTTTAAGATCTCCCGCCTGCGCAGGCGGCTGCCCCGGCGGAACCACACATACAGCAGCACGATGACCGCACCCTCGGCCGCCGCGAGATAGGCGTTGAAAAAAGCCGAGGCCACGGCAAAAGCCACCAGGGCCATGAAGTAAAGCCGCAGGCCTGGCTCCAGCAGTCGGCTGAGCTTGTTTTTTCTCACCTTCGTCCACCTCCGTGTCGCCAGCAAGCAATAAGGGAGATTATTATATCAAATAACAGAAATAAATACAAGTGTGCCGCGCCTTTGTTTGCCCGCGGAGATTGTATCATGCTTTGCATTCTTTTTCGCGGGGGAGTGGCACAATGGAAAAAATCGTGCTATACTGGCATTCAACGCGAACAAGGAGGGTGTTTTTCATGCAGGACTTTCCCGTCACCAGGGCCGAAACCCTGAAACCCAAGCCGGACCCCAAGACCCTGGTCTTCGGCAGGACCTTTACCGACCATATGTTCCTCATGAATTACGACGAGGGCAGGGGCTGGCATTCCGGGCGCATTGTGCCCTACGGCCCCCTCGGCCTGGAGCCCTCCGCCATGGTATTTCACTATGCCCAGGAGGTCTTTGAGGGCATGAAGGCCTACCGCACACCCGATGGCGGGGTGCAGCTCTTCCGCCCCATGGACAATGTGCGCCGGCTCAACACGTCCTGCGAGCGCCTGTGCATTCCCGCGCTGCCCGAGGAGACGGCCCTCGCGGGCATCGAGGCCCTGGTGGCCCTGGAGGCCGACTGGGTACCCCGCGAGCCGGGCACCAGCCTCTACATCCGCCCCTTCGTCATCGCCACCGACGAGGCGCTGGGGGTGCACGCCTCTCACAGCTATATTTTCTGCGTCATCTGCTGTCCGGTGGGGGCCTACTATAAAGAGGGCCTGAACCCGGTGCGCATCTATGTGGAGAACGAGGATGTCCGCGCCGTACAGGGCGGCACAGGGCATACCAAGTGCGGCGGGAACTACGCCGCCTCCATCCGGGCGGGAGCCCGGGCCGAGGCTATGGGGTATGCCCAGGTTCTCTGGCTGGACGGCGTGCATCGCAAGTATATCGAGGAAGTTGGCTCCATGAATGTGATGTTCAAGCTGGGCGGGAAGATTGTCACCCCCGCCCTCACCGGCTCGGTGCTGCCCGGCATCACCCGCCGCTCCTGCCTGGAGCTGCTGCGGGATTGGGGCTACACGGTGGAGGAGCGGCTCATCTCAGCACAGGAGCTTTTCGACGCCGCGGACGCGGGCGCGCTGGAGGAGGCCTGGGGCACCGGCACTGCCGCCGTGATTTCCCCCATCGGGGAGATGGGCTGGGAGAACAGGACGGTTCAGGTCTCGGGCGGGGCCATCGGCAGCCTGACCCAGAAGCTCTACAGCACCCTCACCGGCATCCAGTGGGGCACCGAGCCCGACCCCTATGGCTGGACGGTAAAGGTGGTCTAGGTTTCCACATAACTGCAAAAAGAATCCGGCGTTCGGAGCGGTCTATCAGGAGAGCGGCGTGGTCACGATTTTTGCACTCTGCTCGGTCGAGCTGATGGATGTGACGGCGTCGGAGTCCTTCCTCGTTTTCCGCGCCGTATATGCTGTTAAGCCCGCCGACCGGGCCCATCCCTATTGGCAGGAGAAACGCGCCGAAACGGACGGCTGGGTGGAGCTGGGGAACGACATTGGGCTCGTGCAATACACCGAGGGCCACTGGGGCCTGGAGTACTTGGACGGCTGGGATTTCGGGGAATAATAAAACGGAGCGGCCTTTCAGCCGCTCCGTTTTATTGAGACCGATCCGCACGCTATGCGCCGGAGCGCACCCGCCGGTCTTACTTGCACGCCTGGTACAGCGCCATCAGGTGAACGGTGTTCTTCATCCCCTCCCAGTGGGTGCGCTCCCCCACACGGCTTACGCCGCGCGGGGGCCCCTCTTTTCCATCTGCGGAAGGCGAGTGAATCGCCTACCGCATCAAGGGTTTGGCCTGTCAGCCAAACCGCATGGCCCGCGCCCTGCGGCGCGGGAGAAGCGCACCCATCGGTGTCATTTGCACTCCAGGTACAGCGCCATCAGGTGAACGGTGTTCTTCATCCCCTCCCAATGGGTGCGCTCCATGCCGTGGGAGGCGTGGACACCGGGGCCGATGAGGGCGGCGCGGACGTCGTGCCCAGCGTGCCAGGCCACGCCGGCGTCGGAGCGGTAATAGGGGTAGATATCCACGGCGAAGTCCACGCCGTTCGCCTTGGCCAGCTCCACCAGGCGGGTCGTCATGCCGTAGTCATAGGGGCCGTTGCCGTCCTTGGCGCAGATGGAGACCTGATACTCGGTGCAGGTCAGGTCCAGCCCCACGCAGCCCATGTCCACAATGAGCAGCTCGCTGAGCCCCGCGGGGATGGTGGCTCCGCCGTGGCCCACCTCCTCATGGACGCTGAAAATAAACTTGGCGGGGCGGCGGGGGATCTCACCGGAGGTTTTCATCAGCGCCAGGAGGGCCAGCATACAGGCGGCGCTCCCCTTATCGTCGATAAACCGGGACTTGAGGAACCCGCTGGGGGTCACCACCGTCTTGGGGTCGAAGCACACGAAATCCCCCGCCATGATGCCCAGGGCCTCCACATCCGCCCTGCTCCTGACCACCTCGTCGATGCGCACGGCCAGATTCTGCTCATCCCTGGCCCGGGTGGCCGCGTCGTCAAAGACATGGGCGGCGGGGGAGAGGGAGAGGATGGTTCCGGTATATATACGCCCGTCCCGGGTGTATATCTTACAGTACTCCCCGTCCAGGGTGGGAAGGATGGGGCCGCCGATGCGGGTGATCATCAGATGGCCCTCGGCCGTGATGGAGCGGGCCATCAGGCCCAGGGTATCGATATGGGCGCACAGGCCCACAGGGGCGCAGTCCTCTCTGCCCGGCACGGCAACCGTCACGTTGCCTTTGTTGTTTCGGCTCACCTTGTATCCCAGGCTCCGGGCGTACTTCTCCACAAAGTCGGCGGCGCTCCCGGTAAATCCGCTGGGGCTGTCGGTATTCAGGAGACTTTGGGCAGCCTCCATCAAATCCTGTTTGCAGCTTGATACGTCCATTTGATTCCACGCTCCATCTGTGTTATGATTTTTAATCATACCGTTTTGAAAGGGAAGTTACAAGATGGCAGGGGAAAAAACCAATGTAATGCGCATTTTAGACCAGAAGAAAACCGCCTACATTCCCCACTCCTACCCTTACGCCGGCGGGCCGGTGGACGGGGTCACGGTGGCCGAAATCCTGGGGGTGGACCCGGAGATCGCCTTCAAGACTTTGGTGACCCAGGGTGCGGGAGGGCAGCACTACGTCTTCGTGGTGCCCGTGCTGCTGGAGCTGGACCTGAAGGCGGCGGCCGCCGCCGCGGGGGAGAAATCCATCGAGATGATCCGCCAGGCCGAGCTGCTCCCCCTGACGGGGTACATCCACGGCGGCTGCTCCCCCGTGGGGATGAAAAAGCCCTTCCCCACCTTTATTGACGTCCAGGCCCAGGCGCTGGAGACCATGATGGTAAGCGCGGGAAAGCCCGGATTTCAGGTGGAGTTGGCCCCGGCGGCGCTGGTCGGGTTGGTGGGGGCCCGCTTTGTCCCCATCTCGAAGTAGGCGCCGCGCAAAATCCCCTTGACAGTGGGGCAGACCGGGGGTAAAGTATACTTGTCCGACCGCGGTGCAGCGGCCGGACCTATGGGTGCGTCGAAGCGTCCTGAACTTGTGTTCAGGGCGTTTTTTGTATTTTTTGAGGAGAAAAGAGGAGGGAAGCGGGCCATGGAAGTCTTTCACGTGGGTACGAAAATCATCCTTGGGGATGGACTGGGCGCTTTGACCGAGGGGCTGAAGCGGGTGTTTATTGTCACGGACAAATTTATGGCGGAGAGCGGCAAGGTCGCCTACGTGACCGACCGGCTGGAAGCGGGGGCGGAGTACCGCGTCTTTTCCGACGTGCAGGCCGACCCGGACATTGACACGGTCACCAAAGGCGTGGGAAGCCTGATGGATTTTGCTCCCGACGCGGTGGTGGCCTTCGGCGGCGGCAGCGCCATCGACGCCGCCAAGGCCATCGTCTTCTTCGCGGCCCGGGAGCGGGATATGGGGAGCTGCCCCTTCCTCGCCATCCCCACCACCAGCGGCACCGGCTCGGAGGTGAGCCGTTTCGCCGTCATCACCGACCGGGAGAAGGAGCTCAAATACCCCCTGGTGGAGGACAGCCTTCTCCCTACCGCCGCGGTGCTGGACGCCCAGCTCACCGCCAGCGTGCCCCCCGCCGTGACGGCCGACACCGGCATAGACGTGCTCACCCACGCCATCGAGGCCTTTGTCTCCACCACGGCCAACGACTTCTCCAACGCGGCCGCCGAGAAAGCCATCAAGCTGGTGCGCCGCCACCTCCTCACCGCCTATGGGAACCCGGCGGATCTGGAGGCCCGGCAGGGTATGCACAACGCCTCCTGTCTCGCGGGCATCGCCTTTTCCAACGCGGGGCTTGGGCTCAACCACGGCATGGCACACGCGCTGGGCGCCCGGTTCCACATTCCCCACGGCCGGGCCAACGGCATTCTTCTGCCCTATGTGATGAGCTTTAACGCGGGCTGCTCCGAGAGCCTTACCCCCACGGCCAGACAGTACGCCCAGATTTCCCGCCTGCTGCGGCTGGACAGCACCAGCGTGCGCCAGAGCGCCCTCAACCTGATCCGCACCGCCCGGCGCTACATGGAGAAGCTGAGTATCCCCTCCACCATCCAGGCCGCCGGAGTGAGCCCGGCCGAATTCGAGGCCGAGGTGCGCGCGATGGCCGAGGCCGCGCTGGCCGACCGCTGCACCGCCACCAACCCGCGCCCCTGCTCGGCGGAGGAGATCGAGCGGGTTTTCCGCAAGGCTTTTTCGGGAAAGCTGCCCTAAGCATGGTATGGGAGGATTTTTGTGTGTTGCATGATATTTGCAATTGACACAGCCCTGTAATCCTGCTAAAATAAACAAAGGAAATCGGAGGACATGGTGTGTCTTCCCTCCATATTGGGTGCCCGGCACGATGCAGTGCCGCGCGCCGGGCGATCTGCATGAGCGATGAAGCTCCCGGAATTTCATGGACTTACTATGGAATTCTAGGGGCTTTTTTGTATCCATGGGGAACGCCTGTCTTTCGTCCCGGCGGTGTGAGGAGAGCGCTGCGCGGTCCATTCTGTACGGGCCTTCGCGCCCGGAATAAGGGGTGTGCCATCTTGATCGAGCTCGACGAGAAGAAACGCATCATACAGGAATTCGTCCCCGGCAAGCAGGTCACGCTGGCCCATGTCATCGCCAATCCCAACCTGGACCTGTACGCCAAGCTGGGCCTGATTGACGCGGCGGGGGCCATCGGCATCTTCACCATCACGCCCAGCGAGGCCGCCATGATTGCCGCCGACGTGGCGACGAAGGCGGCCAGTGTCTCCATTGGCTTTGTAGACCGGTTTAACGGTTCGCTGGTCATCACGGGGGACGTGTCCGCCGTGCAGGCGGCCCTTGCCGAGGTCATGAACGTCCTGTGCGTGTCCATGGGCTTTGCCTCGGCCCCCATCACAAAGACCTGAGCATGGAGAAAAAAAAGCGCATTATCCTCATCGGCCGCTCGGCCGCGGGAAAGACTACCCTGTGCCAGCGCATTAACAACGAGGAGCTGCGCTACCGCAAGACCCAGACGGTGCAGATCGTCAACCAGAGCATGATCGACACACCGGGTGAATATTTGGAGCGCCGCTATTTCCGCGGCGCGCTCATGGTGACCGCGACGGATGCGGACATCATCGTACTGGTGCAGGACGCGACGGAAGACGGGAGCATGTTCCCGCCCGCGTATACCAGCTCTTTCGCAAAACCCTCTGTGGGCGTTGTGACAAAGGAGGACCTTGCCATGCCGCAGCAGGTGGAGCACGCGAAGGCATACCTGAAGGCGGCGGGCGCGGGCGAGATCTTTGTCGTCAGCAGTCTCACGGGCGAGGGCGTGGACGCGCTGGTCAGGCACCTGGATTTTCTCTGAAGTCAGGAGGGGACCGCATGGACAAAGCCGAGCTCCGCGTGATCATCGCGGACGACGAACCGATTACCAGAATGGACCTGAAGGAGCTGCTGACCGGGGAGGGCTACACCGTGCTCACCGAGGTGTCGGACGGGTTCGACGCGGTGGAGAACTGTAAGCTCTTCCGCCCCGATCTGGTGCTTCTGGATATCAAAATGCCTTTTCTGGACGGCCTGTCGGCCGCCAAGATCATCTATGAGGAAGATCTGGCCGACACCATCATTATGCTCACCGCATACAGCGAGCGGGAGTTTATCGATCAGGCCAAGGACTACGGGGTGGGCGGCTATCTGGTGAAGCCCATCGACGAGAAGTCGCTGGTTCCCAACATCGAGCTGGCGGTGGCCCGCAGCAAAGAGATGAAGCGGCTGCGCAAGGATATGGCGAAGGTCACCGAGCGGCTGGAAAATCGCAGCATTATTGAAAAGGCCAAGGGCCAGATCATGTCCGAGCAGAACATGACCGAGCAGGAGGCCTATGACTATATCAGAAAGCTCAGCCAGGTGAAGAATCTGTCCATGCGCCGGGTCGCCGAGATCATCCTTGTAAAGTGCGGGGCATAGGCTATGAACATCATTTGGCAATTATGCAGGAAGTACACCGACCTCTCCGATGAGGATATCCAGATCATCGAGAATATGTCCAGCATTCTCCAGCCCCTGGCCAATTTGGAGGACGCCGACATCTTTATCGACTGCCCCGGGCGGGACGGGGACGCCATCGTGGTGGCCGAGGCAAAGCCGGCCGACGTGCCGTCCTCCTATAAGAAGACCGTGGTGGGCCTGCTGGCCAAGCCCGAGAACGAGCCCGCCGTGGCCCGGTCCCTGCGGCTGGGGGTGGGCACCAAGCAGATGAAGGCCATCACCCAGGAAAACGGCAGCACCATCCAGTCGGTGGAGCCCATCCGCAACGGAACCCGCATCATCGGTGTGCTCATCCGGGAGAAGCGGGTTGACGAGCAGCGGCAGGTCAGCGAGCGCATCCACTTCTCCCAGCAGAGCTTTGAGACCATTGCCAACGCCTTGGCCCACATGGTTTCGGACAACAACTGGCTGACCGAGTGCATTGACGAGGCCCTGCTCATGGTAAACCACGACGGACTGGTGACCTTCCGCAACTCCCTGGCCCGGGACCTCTACCAGACCCTGGGCTACATAGAAGACGTACTGGGCCAGCCCTACGCCAACCTCCGGCTGGTGAACGCCGAGTCGGGCTCCGAGGAGCTGGGCGGCTATTCCTACGTGGAGACCACCGTGGGCCGCAAGGTGCTCAACATCAAGCGCATCCAGCTGGATGCGCCCGATATGGCCTTTGCCGTCATCATGCGGGATGTGACCTGGCGGCGGGAGCAGGAGAAGGCCCTGATCCTAAAGTCGGTGGCCATCAAGGAGATGCACCACCGGGTAAAGAACAATCTCCAGACCATTGCCAGCCTCCTGCGGCTGCAGATGCGCCGCACGGACAGCGAGGAGACGCGCCAGGTGCTGGGCGAGAGCATGAACCGCATCCTCTCCATCGCCAGCACCCACGAGCTGCTGGCCCAGAGCGGCGTGGACGAGGTCATGATCGGCGAGGTCATCCTCAACATTAAAAACAACACCATGCGCTACTTCGCAAATCCCCACTGCCGGGTGAGCATCACGCTGGAGGGGGACGATTTTAAGGTGGATTCCGACATCGCCACCAACGTGGCGCTCATCATCAACGAGCTGCTGCAAAACTCCCTGAAATACGCCTTTCAGCACCTTGAAGTCGGACAGGTCCGCATTGTGGTGCGCCAGGGGGAGCTGTACTCCTGCATTCAGGTGATCGACAACGGCGGCGGATTTGATGTGAACAACACCGAGCAAAACCGCCTTGGCCTGTCCATCGTGCAGACCCTGGTGAAGGATAAGCTGCGGGGCGTGCTGGAAATCGAGTCCGGCCCCGAGGGGACCTGTGCCACCTTTGACTTTAAAAACCAAATTATTGAGGCCGCCGACGTGACGTAGCGCCGGAGGCGAAAAAAGAGCGATGCAGCTCGGATGCGGGGGGTTCCCCTGCGCCCGGGCTGCTTTTTTTGCTCCACCGACTTTGAAAGCGGGTGAGTCCTTTGCACGAGGTAATTTTATCAGTCGGCATTGATATCGGTACTTCTACCACGCAGCTGATTTTCAGCCGCCTGACCATCGAAAACCGGGCTACCAGCTACACCGTGCCCCGGATCGACATCGTGGACAAGGAGGTCATCTACCGCAGCAAGATCTACTTTACTCCCCTCAAGTCGGCCACCGAGATCGACGCCGAGGCCGTCAAGGCCATCGTCCGGGAGGAGTACCGGGCCGCGGGCATGCGCCCGGCCGACCTGCGCACAGGCGCCGTCATCATCACGGGCGAGACCGCCCGGAAGGAGAACGCCAACGAGGTGCTGGCCGCCCTCAGCGACCTGGCGGGGGACTTTGTGGTGGCCACGGCGGGACCCGACCTGGAATCGGTCCTCTCGGCCAGAGGGGCGGGAGCCGACGGCATTTCCAAGGAGCGGCGCATGGCGGTGGCCAACCTGGACGTGGGGGGCGGCACCAGCAACATCGCCCTCTATGAAACGGGCAACCTGCGGGGGACCTGCTGTCTGGATATCGGCGGGCGGCTCATCAAAGTGGAACACGGCAATCTCACCTACATCTACCCCAAGATACAGGCCCTGGCCGGAGCCCACGGCATTTCCATCGCGGTGGGAGACCGGGCCGACCCGGAGAAGCTCTACTCCGTCTGCCGCCTTATGGCGGCCCAGCTGGCCCAGGCCCTGCATCTGGCCCCGCCCGATCCTCAGCACCCGGGGCTTTACACCAACGCCGGCAAACCCCTGCCCGCCATACCCAAGGTTCAGGCGGTGACCTACTCGGGCGGCGTGGCCGATTGCGTATACCAGGCAATGGAGGGCGACCTCTTCCGCTACGGGGACATCGGCGTGCTGCTGGGCAAAGCCATCCGGGAGAACCCGGACCTGGGCAAGGTGGAGCGCTGCCAGGCCGTGGAGACCATCCGGGCCACGGTGGTGGGCGCGGGGACCCACACCACCGAGGTCAGCGGCAGCACCATCCGGTACGACCGGAGGGACCTCCCCCTCAAAAACGTCCCCATTCTCAAAGTGTCCGAGGAGGAAGAAGCGTCGCTGGAGACGCTGAAAGCCTCTATTCTCCACCAGATGCCGCTGTACATGCCCGAGGGCCAGGTGGAACAGATCGCCATCGCCTTTACCGGACGAAACCGTACGAGCTTTGCGGACGTTCAGGCCCTGGCGGCGGCCATTACAGAGAGCACGAAGGAGGTGATTTCGAGCAAGTATCCCTTGGTCCTTGTGGTGGAAAGCGATATCGGCAAAGTTTTGGGCAACGCACTCAACGTTCTGCTGCAGCACGAAAAGAGCATTATCTGCATCGACGGCATCAAGACTCTCAGCGGTGACTACATCGATATCGGCGAGCCCATCGCGGGCGGGCAGGTCCTGCCCGTCGTGATCAAGACCTTGATCTTCAATTCCTAGAACGAAAGGCATACGAGAGGTGAAGTAACGTGATTCTAAAAACGAAACTGTTCGGCCATGTCTATGAGTTCAAGTCCATCCGTGAAGTTATGGCAAAGGCCAACGAGGAAAAATCGGGCGACAAGCTGGCAGGCATTGCCGCCGAATCCGCCGAGGAGCGCGTCGCCGCCAAGGTGGTACTTTCCCACCTGACGCTGAACGACCTGCGCAACAGCCCCGCCGTCCCCTATGAGGAGGACGAGGTGACCCGCATCATTCAGGACGCGGTCAACGAGACCATTTTCAACGATTACAAGAACATGACGGTGGCCGAGTTCCGCGAGTGGCTGCTGGATGTGCGCACCACGACCGACATGATCCGCCGGGCCTCGCGGGGGCTTACCAGCGAGATCGTGGCCGGCGTGTGCAAGCTCATGAGCAACCTGGACCTCATCTATGCGGCCAAGAAGATGCGGGTGACCGCCCACTGCAACACCACCATCGGTCTGCCCGGCACCTTCTCGGCCCGCCTCCAGCCCAACCACACCACCGACGACCCCAAGGGCATTATCGCCTCGGTCATGGAGGGCTTCTCGCTGGGCTGCGGCGACGCCGTGCTGGGCCTGAACCCGGTGGACGACAGCGTGGAGAGCGTGGCCCGCATCCTGAAGATGTTTGACGAGTTTAAACACAAGTGGGAGATCCCCACCCAGATCTGTGTGCTGGCCCACGTCACCACCCAGACTGCCGCCGCCCAGAAATTCGGCGCGCCCATGGACCTGATGTTCCAGTCTATCGCGGGCAGCCAGAAGGGCAACGAGGCCTTCGGCCTGACCGCCGAGATGCTGGACGAGGGCAAGGCAACCATGCTCTCCCGGGGCTCTTCCACCGGGCCTAACGTGATGTACTTCGAGACCGGGCAGGGCTCCGAGCTGTCCTCCGAGGCCCACCACGGCTGGGACCAGGTGACCATGGAGGCCCGCTGCTACGGCTTTGCCAAACGGTATAACCCCTTCCTGGTGAACACCGTCGTCGGGTTTATCGGCCCCGAGTACCTGTACGACTCCAAGCAGGTCACCCGCGCCGGTCTGGAGGACCATTTCATGGGCAAGCTCACCGGCATCTCCATGGGCTGCGACGCCTGCTACACCAACCATATGAAGACCGACCAGAACGACATCGAGAACCTGGCCACTCTGCTGGTGGCCGCGGGCTGCAACTACATCATGGGCGTGCCCCAGGGCGACGACTGCATGCTGATGTACCAGTGCACGGGCTACCACGAGGCGGCCGCCCTGCGCGAGGTGTTCGGCCTGCGTCCCATCCATGAGTTCGATATGTGGCTGGAGAAGATGGGCTTCTCCGAGAACGGCAGGCTGACCCCCAAGGCGGGCGACGCTTCCGTATTTTTGAAGAGATAGGAGGGGGCATACAAGATGGACGAGAAAGATCTGAGAAGCATCATCGAGCAGGTACTCAGCGAGATGAATGTGTCGGGCGTTTCGGCCCCCGCCGCCGCGGCACCCACGGCGGCCCAGCCCTCCCAGGTGGAGGACGGCTGCATCCCCGATATCACCGAGGTGGATATCCGCAAGCAGTACTTAGTGGAGAACCCCGAGCACGGCGAGGAGTATGCCGAGCTCAAGTTCAACGCACCCTGCCGCCTGGGCATCGGCAAGGCGGGCGCCCGCTATAAGACCGAGCCCCAGCTCCAGTTCCGCGCCGCCCACTCGGCCGCTCAGGACGCCGTCTTCAGCGATGTGGACGCCGAGTTCGTGGCCAAGATGGGCCTGTGGACCGTCCAGACCCAGTGCGAGAGCAAGGACGTCTATCTGACCCGCCCCGACCTGGGCCGCAAGCTCAGCCCCGAAGCCGTGGCCACCATTAAGGAGAAGTGCAAGAAGAACCCCACCGTCCAGGTCTACGTGGCCGACGGCCTGTCGGCCGCCGCCGTGGCGGCCAACGTGGGCGACCTGCTGCCCGCCATTCTGCAGGGCCTGCAGAGCTATAAGATCGACGTGGGCACCCCCTTCTTCGTGAAGTACGGCCGGGTGGGCGTGATGGATGAGATCTCCGAGCTGCTGGGCGCCGACGTTACCTGCACCCTCATCGGCGAGCGGCCGGGCCTTATCACCGCCGAGTCCATGTCGGCCTACATCGCCTACAAGGCCACCGTGGGCATGCCCGAGGCGCGGCGCACCGTGGTCTCCAACATCCACCGCCAGGGCACCATCCCCGCCGAGGCGGGCGCCCATATCGCTGAGATCATCAAGATCATGCTGGAGAAAAAGGCCAGCGGCACCGATTTGAAACTGTAAGAAGTAGGGAGGATAACTACCATGAAAAGAGATCCATTACCCGCACACGTCCTGGCGACCAGACTGATCCCCAATGTCTCCCCCGACATGGCGAAGGAGTTCGGCCTCGCCCCTGACCAGAAGTCTCTGGCCATCATCACCACCGACTGCGACGACGTGACCTACACCGCCCTGGACGAGGCCACCAAGAAGGCCGATGTCAAGGTGGTCTATGCCAAGAGCTTTTATGCCGGCGCCGCCAACGCCAACACCAAGCTGGCCGGCGAGATCATCGGCATTCTGGCCGGGCCCAACCCCGCCGAGGTCCGCGCTGGGCTGGAAGCCTGCGTTGACACCGTCGAGAACGTAGCCCACTTCATCTCGGCCAATGACGACGACTCCATCCCCTACTACGCCCACTGCATCTCCCGTACCGGCTCCTACCTGTCCGCGGGCGCGGGCATCCAGGAGGGCGAGGCCCTGGCCTATCTCATCGCCCCCCCGCTGGAGGCCATGTATGCCGTCGATGCCGCGCTGAAGGCCGCCGACGTGCGTATGTGCGTGCTGTACTCCCCGCCTTCCGAGACCAACTTCGGTGGCGCGCTGCTCACCGGCAGCCAGTCCGCCTGCAAGTCGGCCTGCGACGCCTTCGCCGCCGCTGTCGAGTCCGTCGCCGACCAGCCCAGGATCTGACGGCAGGGACGCACGCACCCCGCGGTGACCGCGGGGACGACGAACGGAGGTACTTATGAAGGCATTGGGTATGATCGAAACCCTGGGTCTGGTAGCCGCCATCGAGGCGGCCGACGCCATGCTGAAGGCCGCCAACGTCACCCTCTCCTGTAAGGAGCAGGTGGGCGGCGGGCTTGTTACCGTCATGGTCCGGGGGGACGTGGGGGCCGTCAAGGCGGCCACCGACGCGGGCGCGGCCGCCGCAGAGCGGGTGGGTCAGCTCGTCTCGGTCCATGTCATCCCCAGGCCCCACGCGGAGCTGGAGGACCTGCTGGCAGGACCCGGCCCCGCGCCCGAACCGGAGCCGGGCCCCACGCCGGACCCCGGGGCGGAGCCCGAATCCGAGCTTGAGCCGGAGCATGAGCCCGAGCCTACGCCCGAGCCGGAGTTTGCGCCCGAGCCCCCCGCATCCGCCGAGGCCGAGGAGGTTTTGGATCTCTCCGCCCTTACCGACGGGGACCTGGAGGGGATGCCGGTGGTCAAACTGCGGACGGTAGCCCGGCAGATGGGCCTTGTCAGCATGACCCGCAAGGAGATCCGCTTTGCCAAGAAGGAGGAGCTTCTCTGCGCCATTCGGGAGGCCCGGAGAGACTGCTGACCGGGCATAGTCTTGCGGCGATGCGCCCCCGGGCGTGACCGCCGCGCAAGGAATGGAGAATCATTATGCAGCTGATCGACAAAGACCTTCTCTCCGTACAGGAGGTCCGGGAGCTGGTGGAGGCGGCCAAGGAGGCCCAGCAGGAGCTGGCGCGGATGAACCAGGCGCAGGTGGACCACATCGTGCAGGCCATCGCCGACGCGGGCGTCCGCAACGCCAGACGGCTGGCCCAGATGGCCAACGAGGACACCGGTTTCGGCATCGTGGACGACAAGGTCATCAAGAATATTTTTGCCAGCCAAGGCGTATACGAGTATATCAAGGACATAAAGACCATCGGAGAGATCAGCCGGGACGACGCCAAGGGCCTGCGGGCCATCGCCGTCCCCGTGGGGGTCATCGCAGGGCTGATCCCCTCCACCAACCCCACCTCCACCGCCCTCTACAAGGCCGAGATCGCCGTCAAGGCGGGCAACGCTATTGTGTTCTCCCCCCACCCCACCGCCCTGCGCTGTATTTTGGAGACCGTCAAGGTCATCCGGCAGGCCATCTCGGAGGCGGGCGGCAACGAGAATCTGGTCTCCTGCATCACCATCCCCACCATGGAGGCCACCGACACCCTGATGCGCCACCGGGACGTGTCCATGATTCTGGCCACCGGCGGCTCGGCTATGGTGCGGGCGGCCTACTCCTCCGGCACCCCCGCCATCGGCGTGGGCCCGGGCAACGGACCCGCGTTTTTGGAAAAGACCTGCGACCTGCCCATGGCCGTCAAGCGTATTCTGGATTCCAAGACCTTTGACAACGGCACCATCTGCGCGTCCGAGCAGTCCATCATCTGCGAGGAGGGCATGGTGAGCGCCGTCCGGGCCGAGATGGAGCGCCAGGGGGCTTACTTCCTCGACGAAGAGGAGCGGGAAAAGCTTGGCCGGTTCATTCTGCGGGCCAACGGCACCATGAATCCCGATATCGTGGGCAGGAGCGTAGCCACCATCGCCAGGCTGGCGGGTCTCGACAAAGTCCCCGCCAACGCCCGGGTGCTGGTGGCCAAGGAGACCGGCGTGGGCCGGGGGCACCCCTATTCCAACGAAAAACTGGGGCCCATTCTGGCCTTTTACACCGCGGCTAGCTGCGAGGAGGTCTGCGACAAGGTCTGTGAGATCCTCCACTATGAGGGCGCGGGCCACACCTTCTCCATGCACACCAAGGACGACAAGGTGGTGGACTACTTCGCGAAGCGGGTCCCCGCCTCCCGTATCCTGGTGAACACGGCCAGCTCTCTGGGCGGCATCGGCGGCACCACCAACCTTCAGCCCTCTCTGACGCTGGGCTGCGGCGCGGTGGGCGGCTCGGCCACCTCGGAGAACGTGGGGCCCATGCAGCTGTTCAACCTGCGCTACGTGGCCTACGGCTCCAAGGAGCTGGAGGAGATCCGCGCCGCGATCCCCAACTGCTCGGACGGCATCTGCCGGGTGGACCGCGGGGTCGACCTGGCCAATGTCGATATCGACGCCATCGTCCGGCAGATTATCGGGCGGCTCCAGGCTCTGTAACCCCTAAGCCTGTGCCTCAGGCACAGCTTCCATGAAAGGAATGGTCATCAATGGCAACTACAATGCAAGCTCTGGGCATGATCGAGACCAAGGGTCTCGTCTCCTCTATCGAAGCGGCCGACGCCATGGTCAAGGCCGCCAACGTCACCCTCGTGGGCAAGGTCCACGTGGGCGGCGGGCTGGTTACCGTCATGGTCCGCGGCGACGTGGGCGCGGTCAAGGCCGCCACCGACGCGGGCGCGGCCGCCGCAGAGCGGGTGGGCGAGCTGGTCTCTGTCCATGTCATCCCCAGGCCCCACGAGGAAGTGGAGTTTATTCTCCCCACGCTGGGCCATGAGAGCAGTACCCCCCAATAAATAATTAAGGAGTGTTTTTTATGTCTAACACGATGCAAGCTCTTGGCATGATCGAGACCAAGGGTCTCGTCTCCTCCATCGAAGCGGCCGACGCTATGGTCAAGGCCGCCAACGTCACCCTCATCGGCAAGGTCCATGTGGGCGGCGGTCTGGTCACCGTTATGGTCCGGGGCGACGTGGGCGCCGTCAAGGCCGCCACCGACGCGGGCGCGGCCGCCGCAGAGCGGGTGGGCGAGCTCATCTCGGTCCACGTGATCCCCCGTCCCCACAGCGAGGTGGAGTTCATCCTCCCCACCCTGGAGAAGTAAGACACCGGCCTAAACGGCCCGTGTCCATCTACCAAAGGAAGGGGTGGAGCGCGTGAAGGCAATTACCGAGGAGATCCTCCGGCATGAGCTGAGAAACACGCAGCCTGATACCTATTTCATACCGGAGGGCAAAATACTGACCCCCGCGGCCCGGGAGTATCTCCAGCAGCGCAAGATCAAGATCGGCAGGGAGGGGGAGCCCAAGGTGGTGGCCACCGAGGTGCCCCCCATGCCCCAGATCGCGGTCGCCGCGCCCGAGGCGTCCAAGCCCAGGTTTGTGGACTTTGTGACGGGGGCCTACTACATGGAGAAGCCCGAGCACATGACCCATCTCTACGGGAACGTGCTGGTGGTCAAGAACCATCCCCGCATTTTGTTCCGGGGCAAGCTGGACTCTCTCCAATCGCTGGTGGTGCTGGCTCAGGCCACCATTGCCGAGGGCGGGAAGCAGAAGCTGGTGGACGACCTGGGGAATATCCTGGGCGTCCTCCGGGAGATGATGCGCTGCGACGTGCTGAACGAGTCCTTTCGCAACGAGACCATCATCGGCCTGACCCACGCCGAGCTGCGGGAGCGGTCCCACGACCCGAAGAAGTTTTTCGGCATCCAGCAGATGATTTTGCCCGACTACACCATGGGCAAGGACTACGCTTTGATCAACCAGATCCGCAGCGCCGTCCGGGAGACCGAGGTGGCGGCGGCCGAGGCCTTCCGGGAGGGCAGCAAATACACCCGGGGGGACATTATCGAAGAGCTTAACCGCCTGTCCAGCGCGCTGCACATTATGATGTGTATGTTCCTGGCGGGCCAGTACCGCTGAGGGGGCGCGCGGATGGAACAGATCGTATCTGCCGTCATGGACGCGGTCCACAAGGCGGGCCTGGTCGAGGTCGAGGTCTCGGCCCGGCACGTCCACCTGACCCAGGCCGACGTGGAGTTCCTCTTCGGCCCCGGCGCAAAGCTGGAGCCGAAGAGGCCCCTGTCCCAGCCCGGGCAGTATCTGTCCGAGCAGCGGGTGACCCTCGTGGGCCCCAAGGGCCGCAAAGAGCGCACCGCCGTGCTGGGTCCGCCCCGGAAGGCCAGCCAGGTGGAGCTCTCGAGAAGCGACTGCATTGACCTAGGGGTGGACGCCCCCCTGCGGGAGTCGGGGGACGTGGCCGGTTCGGCCCCCATCACCATCGAGGGGCCTTACGGCATCCTCCATCTGGAGGAGGGGGCCATCGTCGCCCACAACCACATCCACGTCACCGCGCCCGACTCGGTTTTACTGGACCTGCCCGACAAAAGCCGGGTCTCGGTGGCGGTCATGACCGAGCGGCCCATCGTCTTCCACGACGTGATCATCCGCGTCAGCACCGAGTACAGCTGCAAAATGCACGTCGACTTTGACGAGGCCAACGCCGCCATGGTGCGCGGCTTTACCCTGGGCAAGATCATCCGATAGATTCTGCCCTAGTTTTTTTCAAAGGAGCGCTTTGCGATATGATGGACCTTGACCGCGTAAACGCCTACCTCGCCCGGGTGGAGGCGTCTGAAAAGACAACCTTTCAGCCCGTGAGCGGCAAGCTCAAGGTGGGCGTCGATCTGGGTACGGCCTATATCGTCCTGGTGGTTCTGGACGAGGAGAACAACCCCATCGCCTGCGAGAAGCGGGCGGCCGACGTCCTGCGGGACGGGGTGGTGGTGGACTACACCGGGGCCCTGCGCATCGTCCGGGAACTGAAGGCCAAGCTGGAGCAGCGGCTGGACGCCGAGCTGATGAACTGCGCCATCGCCATGCCCGCCGGGACCGAGTCGAGCGCCCGCACCCACCAGTATGTGGCCGAGGGCGCGGGGCTGGAGGTCACCGCCATTCTCGACGAGCCCAGCGCCGCCAACGCCATCTACCAGATCGAGGACGGCGTGGTGGTGGATATCGGCGGCGGCACCACGGGCCTGGCCGTTTTGCGGGCGGGACAGGTGGTGCGCACCGAGGACGAGCCGACCGGCGGCACCCACCTGTCCTTGGTGCTGGCCGGCAACTACCGCATCCCCTTTGAGGAGGCCGAGGCCATCAAGCAGGACTACGCACGGCACAGGGAGATTCTGCCCATCGTCCGTCCCGTTATTGAGAAGATGGCCTCCATCGTCCGCCGCTATGTCAGCGCAGCGGAGGTGGACACCATCTACCTCTGCGGCGGAACCTGCTGCCTCACCGGCATCGAGGGCGTTTTTGAAAAAGAGACGGGCATCCGCACCGTCAAGCCTGCCAATCCCTTTCTGGTGACGCCCACGGGCATCGCCATGAACTGCAAAATCTAGGATAGGAAAGGAGGGGAAGGCATGGACCATAGCAAGCTCATCGACGAGATCGTATCCCGCGTAGCGGCCAGACTGGCCGAGACCGAGCCCGGGGCCGCCGCCTGCGAGACGTGCGGCTCCTGCAGCGACGCGGCCAAGCCCGGTCTCCTCATCCTCACCCAGCGCCATGGCGAGGTCTGCCATGGAGCACTGGAGAGCGAGGGGCTGAAAAGCCGCTTCCGCACCGACTGCGCCCTCCTCCACGAGTATCAGGTACAGGTGGCGGACTACGACGTGGTGGTCCTCTACCAGCTCACCAACGAGGACCTGGGCAAGCTGGCCTGCGGTGTGTGCGACACGCCGTACACCAAGCTGGCCACCCAGGCCATTCTGCTGGGCAAGCGCATCTACGTCCCCACCGAGGAGGTGGAGCTCTTCCGCTACGCAGCCACCGCCCCCGCCGCCTACTACGCCATGATGAAGGAGAAGCTGGACCTGCTGACCCGCTCGGGCCTGGTCATCTGCGCCCAGGGCAATCTGGAGCGGGCCATCCTGTCGGGCGGCCCCTGCTGCGCCCCCAGCGCCCCCGCCGCCCCCTGCTCCCCCATTGCCGACCGGCCCGAACCGGCGGCCGGGCAGGAGCTGACGCTGACCAAACGGGTTCTCACCGAGCGGGACGTGTCGGCCGCCGTCGAGGGGCGGTATTCCTGCATCCGCCTCCCCGCCAAGAGCATTGTCACCGCGCTGGCCAAGGACTGCGCCAGGGACCGGGGCATCCGTCTGGAGCGTGAGGGCGCATGAAAGTAGCAAAGGTTATCGGCACCATCTGGGCCACCCGCAAGGAGGAGAAGCTGGCAGGTATCAAGCTGCTGCTGGTGCAGCCGCTGAATCTGCTGGACGGCACACCGGATAAGGTCCCCATTGTCGCGGCCGACATTATCGGCGCCGGCGTGGGGGAGACCGTGCTCATCGTCGGCGGCAGCTCCGCCCGCAGCGCGGCGGGAGACATGGCCATTCCGGTGGACGCGTCGGTGGTCGGCATCGTGGACGACCAGGAGCTCGACCTCAGTCTCCTGTCATAACTTCCCCCAGGGACCGCGAAAGGAATGGTCAAGTCATGAATCTGACCGATGCGGTGAAAGCCGCCGGGGTGGTCGGCGCCGGGGGTGCCGGGTTCCCCACTCATGTCAAGCTCGCGGCCCGGGCCGAGTGGTTTCTCGTCAACGCCGCCGAGTGCGAGCCGCTGATCGAGACCGACAAGTACCTGTGCCGCACCTTCCCAGACCGGCTCATCGCGGCTACCGCCGCGGTGGCCGCCCAACTGGGCGCGAAGCACGCCGTCATTGCCCTAAAGGGGAAGTATCTGGCCGAGATCGCCGCCTTGGAGGATGCCATCCGCCGCCTGAATGCCAATGTGGAGATCTTCAAGATGAAGACCTTCTACCCCGCCGGGGACGAGCAGACCATTGTCCAGCAGGTGACGGGCCGGGTGGTCCCCGAGCGGGGCCTTCCTCTGGACGTGGGCTGCGTGGTGAACAATGTGGGCACGCTCCTGAACGTCCTGGACGCCATGGAGGGCAGGCCGGTGACCGAGAAATACCTCTCGGTCACGGGCGAGGTGGGCGAACCCGTGATGCTGCGGGTCCCCATCGGCACCGCCATCACCGCGTGCATCGAGGCGGCCGGACCCACCATCGGGGACTACGCCGTCATCGTGGGCGGGCCCATGATGGGAAAGCCCCTTACCGACCGCGCGGCCATTGAAGCGGCGGTGGTCACCAAGACCACGGGCAACCTGCTGGTTTTGCCCAAAAATCACTACCTCTTTCAGCGCGCCGCCCTGTCCATGGGCGCCATCCGCGCCCAGACCAAGAGCGCCTGCATCCAGTGCCGTATGTGTACCGACCTGTGCCCCCGCTACCTGATCGGGCATCAGATTCGCCCCCATTTGGTTATGCGCAACCTATGGCGCGAGCCTGGCATGGAGGACAACGAGGAGTTCCTGCGCTGCTTTGGGGACGCGGCCAACTGCTGCGACTGCGGGCTGTGCGGCCTCTTCTCCTGCCCCATGGGTCTCTCCCCCCAAATGGTGAACGGGTACATCAAGGGTGAACTGCGCAAGCGCGGTCTCCAGGTGCCCCGCGACATGGCCCCCAAAGTCCGGGAGACGGTGGAGTCCTCCAAGACCCCCACCGACCGGCTGGTGGCCCGGCTGGGCATCAGCAAGTACAACGGCCGTCATGCCCACCGCTGCCTGGAGCTGGAGCCGGACGCGGTGTTCCTCCCCTTCCAGCAGCACATCGGCAAGAGCGCCGTACCCGTCAAGGCAGTGGGGGACACGGTGGCGCAGGGAGATCTGCTGGCCGCGGCCGCGCCCGACGCGCTCTCGGCCAACATCCACGCCAGCATTGACGGCGTGGTGACGAAAATCACCGCGGCGGGCGCCTGGCTCCGCCGGAAGGAGGCATGAGCGGCATGGCAAGCGCAATCGGCATGGTCGAGCTGACCAGCATCGCCCGGGGCATCGAGACCAGCGACTTCATGGTGAAGGCGGCCAAGGTAGACCTCATCCGCTCCTCCACCGTCTGCCCGGGCAAGTACATCGTTATTATCTCCGGCGAGACCGGCGACGTAAAGGCCGCTATGGCCGAGGGGACCAAGCAGGGCGGGGAGTTTGTGGTAAACACCCTTGTCCTTCCCAACGTCCACCCCCAGCTCATTCCCGCCATCAGCATGACCACCCAGGTGCCCCCCGGAGGGGCGGTGGGCGTGCTGGAGTTCTACTCCATCGCCTCGGCCATTACGGCCGCCGACGTGGCCGCCAAGGCCGCCAACGTGACTTTGATCGAGGTGCGTATCGGCTACGCCATCGGCGGCAAGGGCTTTGTGACCCTGACAGGGGACGTGGGGGCCGTCCGCGCGGCGGTTGCCGCCGCGACCCAGGAGGCCGAACTGCTGGTGAGCACCTGCGTCATTCCCCGCCCCGCGTCCCAGGTTTTCGAATCCCTTCTATAAAGACCCCCGCTGATTCCAACCAGATTTGAAAGAGAGGGAATAATCAATGGATTTTAGTGAACTGATCGCCGCTGCCGACCCCAGTATTTTTGTCGAGAGCGTCAAGGCTTGGGTCTCGGGACTGTCCATCAACTCGGTCATTATGTTCATCATGATGATCTTTATGATCGTCGGCGCTGTGGATAAGATTCGCGGCAACAAGCTGGGCTACGGCGAAAAATTTGACGAGGGCTTTAACGCCATGGGCCCCCTGGCCATTGCCATGGCGGGCGTTGTCGCCGCCGCCCCTGTACTGGCGCTGGTGCTCCAGCCCATCATCGGGCCCCTGTACCGTCTGTTGGGCGCCGACCCGGCCATGTTCGCCACCACGCTGCTGGCCTGTGACATGGGCGGCTACCCGCTGGCCATGAGCCTTGCGGCCAATCCCTCTGTCGGCAACTACGCCGGCCTGATTTTGGGCACCATGATGGGCCCCACCATTGTGTTCACCATCCCTGTGGCCCTGTCCATTATCAAGAAGGAAGACCGCTCCTTCCTGGGCGCGGGCGTTCTGGCCGGTCTGATCACCGTGCCCATCGGCTGTATTGCCGGCGGCCTGATTATGAACCTCACCCCCTATAAGATGGATATCATCACCATCCTGCGCAACCTGATCCCCGTGATCATCATTGCCGGCCTCATCTGCGTGGGCCTGTGGTTTAAGCCCGCCAAGATGATCAACGGTTTTAACGTCTTCGGCACCGGCGTCACCATCGTCATCACCATTTTCACCGCCATCGCCGTCTTTGAGTATCAGACCGGGATCCACTTCCCCGTCCTGGATATTATGGTCATCCCCGACGCCGGCGGCGTGGTGCCTTTGGAGTCCGGCCTTCTGGTCTGCGGTCAGATCGCCATCGTCCTCATCGGCGCCTTCCCCATGGTGGCCTGGATCACCAAGACCTTCGGCAAGGCCCTGGAGAAGGTGGGCAGCGCCCTGGGCATGAACGAGAGCGGCTCTGCCGGTATGGTGGCCAACCTCGCCAATAACATCGCCATGTTCAACATCATGGGCGACATGAACCCCAAGGGCAAGCTGCTCAACGTGGCGTTTGCCGTGTCCGCCGCCTTCGTGTTCGGCGACCACCTGGGCTTTACCGCCGGCGTGGAGAAGGAAATGATCTTCCCCATGATCGTTGGCAAGCTGGTAGCCGGCGTCACCGCCATCATTCTGGCCAACATTTTGGCCCCCAAGCTGCTGTCCAAGATCGAGAACACCAAGATGTAATCGCCGCCGGAAAGGTTTGGTACTAACATGAACGTAAGCGAAGCTCTCATCCGCGAAATTGTGACCAAAGTGCTCCAGGCGTCGGCCGCAGGCCCGGAGTCCCGCCCCGAATTTGAGAAACACGTTGACCCCAGCGGCATCATTGGCATTAAAACCGGCACCGTGAAATGCGAGCCCTTTGGCCAGGAGGGCGTGTCCCTCAAGGATGTGGTCTCCCTGGAGGAGGCCCCCCGCATGGGCTGCGGCGTCATGGAGCTGGACCACACCAGCTTTGAGTGGACCCTCACCTACGACGAGTACGACTTCGTCATCGAGGGCACCTTGGAGATCGAGATCGACGGGCGGGTGGTGGTGGGTCAGCCCGGGGACATCATCTATATCCCCAAAAACAGCCACATCCACTTCCAGACCCCCAACAAGACCCGTTACGCCTACTTCGTCTACCCCGCCAACTGGCAGGAGCTGGGCTGAGGACAGCACCGCCGCCACGAGGCTCCGAAAACCGAAAATAGGAGGATTATCATCTATGAATAGGCTTTCCACCAAGCATCTGGCCCTTGCTCTCGCCGCTGTCCTCACTCTGGGCACCGGCGCCATGGCCGCGGTGGCCGCAAATCAAAGCAGCACCAACCTCACCCTGAACGGCGCGCCCATCACTCCCACCGCATACGCCATTGAGGGCAACAACTACCTCAAGCTGCGGGACATGGCTTCTCTGCTGGATTTCGGCGTCACCTACGACGCGGTTACCAACACCGCCGCCATCGTCAAGGGCGACCACTACAAGCCCGACGCTACCAAGCTGATCACCGGCAACTGGGCCCCCGCCACCCGCGCCCGGATTCAGAGCGTCATTGACGCCAACGCCAACAAGGGCCGCTACGTGGTCTTCGACTTTGACAACACCTCCGTTATTTTCGATGTGCAGGAGGCCCTGCTCATCTACCAGGTAGAGCACCTCATCTTCAAGATCGACCCCAAGGATATGAAGGTCGTGCTGGAGACCGGCATCCCCGATCTCACCAAGGCCATCGGCAAGAATGCCGACGGCAAGGACGTCACGGTCAACGACGTGGTGGCCGACCTGGTGAGCGACTACACCTGGCTGTACAACAACTACAAGGGCATGAAGGGCGACAAGGAGCTCAAGTACATACGCGCCGCCAACCAGTACCAGGACTTTGCCGCAAAGATCCGCTTTATGTACAACAACCTGGGCGACTATTTTGACCATGCGGTCAGCTATCCCTGGGTCACCTACCTCTTCACCGGCATGACCCCCGCCGAGGTGCAGGAGCTGGCCGCCGCCTCCCACAAATACTGGGCTTCCTATGGCCGCTACACCACCGAGACCTGGATCTCCCCCATCGAGCTGCCCGGCAAGTCGGGTGTGCTCAGCGCCGACTTTATCACCGGCGTCACCTTCACCGATGAGCTGGTCGATCTCTACCACACCATTGCCGCCAACGGCATCGACATCTATATCATCTCCGCCTCTCCCCTCGACACCATTTTGGCCGCCAACAAGGTTATGGGCTACGGTGTGCCTGAGGATCGCGTCTTTGCCATGCGCAACAAGCTGGACGCCAATGGCCGCTACCTCAACAAGTACGACTACGACTGGGGCGGCACAGGCAAGTACGCCCAGACCCAGGGTCCGGGCAAGAGCACCATCATCACCAACTTTATCGCCCCCAAGTATAGCGGCGTCGGCCCCCTCATGGTCTTTGGCGACAGCG
>JBLJBF010000207.1:0-4653 GCA_047637855.1 Pseudoflavonifractor sp.
ATAATTGGTCAAAAAACACAGGGTTTATTTGGTAATACTATATCATTTTTTGTCGAATAAGGCAAGCGAAAAGGTAGAGCGACTATTTATCTTGTTAAAGATGTAAATAGTCGCTCTGGTAATCCGCTAATTTTAATCAACCCAGAAATTGACTGAATCCCACCCGAAATACATTCGCAAAATCCACTTCAAAAACCAATGCGTTAGAAGAGTGTTAGAAAGACCCATAAATTTCAAATTCAAATTGCCAAAAAAGTGACAAAAAGTGCCGTATTCATGGCAAATACGGCACTTTTTTGGTTGCGGGGGTTGGATTTGAACCAACGACCTCCGGGTTATGAGCCCGACGAGCTTCCAGCTGCTCTACCCCGCGATATAAAATTTTAATGGTGTACAGCTCCAATTTCCAGCTTTTTTTGGTGCCGGAGACCGGGGTCGAACCGGCACGTTCTTACGAACACGGGATTTTAAGTCCCGGGCGTCTGCCAATTCCGCCACTCCGGCATTTACATTCCAACATACCGTTCCCTTAAGGTGCTTTAATAGGATACCACACACGTGCACCCTTGTCAACCCTCCAGGCGAAAAAACTATCCTTTGTCGTCCGTCAAAATTCCCGCACATATACTACCTCCCCGGACATATACTAATTTGTACATCACTTCCCCCGAGAGGAGGGCTACTCATGCCAGAAGGAAAGCAGGACGTAGACGACCTTATTTTCCCCGGCGAAATTGTCCAGCCCGTCAGCGACCGCTGAGAGGCAGCTCCTAATCGGAGCTGCCTCTTAAATTTTCCTGAGCGGGGCCATCCAAAAGCCGACCGGTATGATCATACCGGGAGCCATGGCAGGGACAGTCCCAGCTTTTTTCGTCCGGGTTCCACTCAAGCTGACAGCCCAGATGGGGGCAACGGACCGAGACCGTGTAAATTTGGCCTTCCTCGTCCTTATAAACCCCCGCCTTCTCTCCATTGCAGACCACGATGCCACCGTGGCCCTTGGGCAGCTCTTCCAATGTGGTCTGCGGCAGGGAAAAGGCCGACCGGGCAAGGCTTTTCACGGTCTTCCCCCCATCGGTCCAAAGGCTTTTGGCCGAGGCGACCAGACGAAAACGGTGGGGCGCGAAGACCCGGGCATCCGGGTCCTCCCTGCCGGTGATGAGCCCGCAGAGGATCGAGGCCGCCACCATAGAGCTGGTCATGCCCCACTTTTGAAAGCCGGTGGCCACGTACCAGTTTGGAGCGGAGGGAGAAAACCGTCCGATATAGGGCACACCGTCCAGCGGGATACAGTCCTGTGCCGACCAGCGGGCAAGCTCTCTCGCCTGGGGCCAGTAGCGTTGGGCAGTTTGACGCAGCAGATCGTATTTGCCGCCGGCCGAGTTCTCCCCAGTGCGGTGGCTGCCGCCGCCAAGCAGGAGATATTCCCCGCTGGCACGGAGGGAGAGCCCATTTCCCTCCACATCCAGGTACATCCCGCTCAGAGGCTGCGCGTGCTCCAAGGCCAGCAAATAGCTGCGCTCCTGGTGCAGGCGCAGGAAATAATATCCCGGCGCGTTCATAAACGGGAAATGGGTGGCAAAGACGATGTGGCGGGCCTTTACTTTGCCCCGGTCGGTGAGGATGGCGTCCCCCTCCACCTTAACGGCCCGTGTCCCCTCGTAGACCGTCAGTTCCCGGGCGATTTGCTCCAAAAACTTCAGTGGGTGGAACTGCGCCTGTCCCTCAAACCGCACCGCCCCCTTCACCGGAAAGGGAAGCTCGGTATCCGTAGTAAATTTGGCGTCAATCCCCAGCCGCCAGGCCCCATGGGCCTCCTCCCGGAGGAGCTCCCGCTCCGCGGCGCTGTAAAGGTAGGCGGGGCGCTCCTCCCATTGGCAATCAATCCCCTTCTTCGTGATGAGGTCCCTGTAGGCGGCAATGGCCCGCTGATTGGCTCTGGCGTACTGCCCCGCCCCTTCCTCTCCCAATTCTTCAATAAGCCTGTGGTATAGAGGCCCGTGCTGGCTGCTCACCTTTGCGGTGGTGTTCCCGGTCTGCCCGCTCCCCAGCCGGTCGGCCTCCAGCAGGACGGTCTCTATCCCCCGTTCCTGGAGAAAGTAGGCAGTCAGCACACCTGCCAGACCGCCGCCGATCACGGCGGCCTCAGTCTCTATCTCTCCTTCCAGAGCTTCTCTGTGTGGAATCTCGGTCGTCGCCCTCCAAATGGAGTTCATGCGCATCACCTCCCGGTTAGCATTTGCAGCCGGACGGCGATTTAACAAAAAAAGCCCCATGGATACTCCGGCATCCCGGAACATCCATGAGGCCCTTTTTTTGTGCTTACACGAGCTGGACGATAGCCATCTCGGCGGCGTCGCCGCGGCGGGGGCCGACCTTCACGACACGGGTATAGCCGCCGTCGCGGGTGGCGTATTTGGCGCCGATCTCGCTGAACAGCTTCTTGGCCACGTCTTCCTTCGTGATATAGGACAGCGCCTGACGATAGGCGGCCATATCGTTCTTCTTCGCCAGAGTAATCATCTTCTCGGCGACAGGGGCCACTTCCTTCGCCCGGGCGAGGGTGGTCTTAATCTGGCCATTCTCCAGCAGGTAGGTAGTCATGGCGCGGAGCATGGCGCGGCGCTGGTCAGCGCGGCGGCCGAGTTTACGGTAACCGGACATTTCGAGCACTCCTTAAATGTTTCGCACAAGCGAAATCCTCTTAAATTCGTCCCGGAGAATCCCTTCCCCCGGCTGGGCGCGGTATGGAGCCGGGGGAGGACGTTACATGTCCCCGGGCCCGCCTGAGCCGTTTTTTCAGTTCTCGTCGCTGGCGAGGTTCAGCCCCATCATGGCCAGCTTGTTCATGACCTCTTCCAGACTCTTACGCCCCAGATTCCGCACCTTCATCATCTCGTCCTCGGTCTTGGAGATCAAGTCCTCGACGGTGTTGATATTGGCGCGCTTGAGGCAGTTGAAGCTGCGGACCGACAGGTCCAGTTCCTCAATGGTGAGCTCCAGCACCTTATCCCGCTGAGCCTCGGCCTTCTCCACCACCGTGGACGCGCTGCCCATGGTCTCGGAGAGGTCGGTGAAGAGCAGGAAGTGGTCGCACAGGATACGCGCGCCCAGGCTCACCGCGTCGCGGGCACTGATGGTGCCGTTGGTCCATACCTCAAGGGTGAGCTTGTCAAAGTCGGTGAGGTCCCGTACGCGGGTGTTCTCCACAGTGTAGTTGACTTTGCTCACGGGGGTATAGACGCTGTCCACCGGGATCACACCGATGATGCTCTGTGCGGGCTTATTCCGGTCGGCGGGCACATAGCCCCGGCCATGGGACAGGGTCAGCTCCATATTAAGGCTGGCATCGGGCCCCAGCGTGGCGATGTGGAGGTCGGGGTTGAGAATCTCAACCTCGCCGTCGGCCTTAATATCGCCGGCGGTAACCTCGCCCTCGCCGCTCATCTCAATATAGACGGTCTTGGCGCCTTCGCTATGGAGCTTCGCCACAATACTCTTGACGTTGAGGACGATCTCGGTCACGTCCTCCTTGATGCCGGGGATAGTGGAAAACTCGTGCTGGACGCCGGCAATCTTGATAGAAGTCACCGCCGTACCGGGCAGACTGGAGAGCAGGATGCGGCGCAGGGAGTTGCCCAGCGTGGTGCCATAGCCACGCTCCAGAGGCTCTACCACGTACTTGCCGTAGTAGCCGTCGCCGGGATTTTCCACACATTCGATGCGGGGTTTTTCGATTTCTACCATGTGTTACCCTCCTTTTCGCTGCGGTGGACGGGTAAAGCCCGCCGCGTGGTGATGGTAAAAGTGAATCGAGGGTATCCTGCCTTACTTGGAGTACAGCTCGACGATGAGGTGCTCCTCGATGGGCAGGTCGATGTCCTCGCGTGCAGGCACCGAAACCACCTTGGCAGTGAGGGTGTTTTTGTCGAAGTCCAGCCACTTGGGGGCGGGGCGGGAGCCATTGGCCTCCAGGCTGTTCTTGATCTTGTCGAGACCGCGGCTGGTGTCCTTGATGGTGATGGTCTGACCAGGCTTCACCAGATAGGAGGGGATGTCGGTCTTGTGACCGTCCACCACAAAGTGGCCGTGACGGACCAGCTGGCGGGCCTCGGGACGGCTCATCGCAAAGCCGAGACGGTAGATCACATTGTCCAGGCGGGACTCCAGGATAGCCAGGAGGTTCTCGCCGGTGACGCCCTTGGCAGAGGCGGCCATCTCATAGTACTTGGCGAACTGGCTCTCCAGCACGCCGTAGTAGCGGCGGGCCTTCTGCTTCTCACGCAGCTGCAGGCCATACTCGGAAAGCTTCTTGTTGCGGGCCTGGCCATGCTGGCCAGGGGCAAAGGGACGGCGGTCGATGGCGCACTTTTCGCTGTAGCAGCGGTCGCCCTTCAGGAAGAGCTTCTGGCCCTCCCGGCGGCACTGGCGGCAGACTGCACCGGTATATCTTGCCATAAAATTTCTCCTCCTTCTTTAGACGCGGCGACGCTTCGGCGGGCGGCAGCCGTTGTGGGGAATGGGGGTCACGTCCTTGATCATGGTGACCTCCAGGCCCACGGCCTGCAGCGCGCGGATGGCGGCCTCGCGGCCGGCGCCGGGGCCCTTGACATAGACCTCGACACTCTTGAGTCCGTGCTCCATGGCGACCTT
>JBLJBF010000208.1:0-2111 GCA_047637855.1 Pseudoflavonifractor sp.
AGCCGTAACGCTCCAGCAGCATACAGGGAATGGGATGGTTCACGCTCAGCAGCTCCTTCTCGCGGGGGGAGGGGAGGATGGGTTGAAACGTCTCTACGGCGTGGTCCATGTGAAGATTGTACTTGGTGCGCAGATATTCGTACAGGGAGGCGTTGGGCAGGACAGCCGCGTTGATTTTGTGGAACCGGCTCTGGGGCAGGTAGGTGTACTCCAGCATCAGGGGCGCCGAGGCGGCGCAGCGCAGGCGTACCAGCAGGTGAACGGGGGCGCCCTTGGGACAGCCGATCTTCTGGGCCAACGTGTCGTCGGCGGGGAGGAGCTGGTAGTCAACAACGGCGCAGCCGAAGTCGGTGCCGCGGGTCTTCAGCTCGTCGGTAAAGGTATAAAAGTTGAGAAGCTGCTGTTCGATGATCTGCGGCGTTACAAAGGTGCCGCTGCCCTGTATGGTGTGGATGAGGCCGTTCTTGTGCAGCTCCCGCAGGGCGCTGCGGACTGTGGAACGGCTCACATGATACTGTTCGCAGAGGTCCCGCTCCGGCGGAAGGGGGGTCTCGGGGCTATAGGCGCCCTGTTTGATCAGCGAGAACAGATCGTCGTAGATGTCCATATAAAGCGGGCCGTTCGGCATGGGCATTCACCATCCCAATCATAGATTTGAAGGGAGCGGGAGGGACGTGCGTGGCTTTTTATCATCATACCATATGGCGGGGTCTTTGTGATAATTTTTTATAATAAAGTCGTATCAATTTGAAAATGGTATCAATATAAATAAAATACATATGATAAATTGGACTGTATTTAGACAATCTATTGAAAACACCCAAAGCTTGTGTTACAATACGCGTAAAGACGTTCATGATTTATTCATAATTGAAGAGCAATAAAAAGGAGGAATTCCGATGGCGGAACCGAACATTCTGTTGACGAGGATTGACAACCGGCTCATCCATGGGCAGGTGGGCGTCACCTGGACCATGACGATAGGGGCGAACCTCCTGCTGGTGGCCGACGACGATGCCGCGGGGGATAAGCTTCAGCAGGAGCTTATGAGCATGACGGCCGAGTCCTCGGGAGCGGGTGTGCGTTTCTTTACCCTGCAAAAGACCATCGATGTGATTCACAAGGCGGCCCCCAGCCAGAAGATTTTTCTCGTCTGCCGCACGCCTGCGGCGGTGCGGGCGCTGATCGAGGGCGGCGTGCCCGTCAAGGAGGTCAACGTGGGGAATATGCACTTTTCACCCGGAAAGCACCCCATCAGCAAGAAGGTCTATGTGGATGACAAGGATATGGAAGATCTCCTGTTCATCAAGAGCAAGGTGGAGAAGCTCTATATTCAGGATGTGCCCGGCGACTTTAAAGAGGACGTGAAATAGCGGCGTTTGGACCGCCGGGTTGTGCCGGCGTTTCAATATATAGTAAGGAGGAGATCTTGTGGAGATTACCCTGGTCCAAGGCATACTTCTCGCGGTCATGGCGATCATCGTAGGCGTAGACTTCTGGCTGGAGGCGTTTTTCATCTTCCGGCCGATCATCGTCTGCACACTGACGGGGCTGATTCTGGGCGATGTGAATCTGGGCCTGATCACCGGCGGCCTCACGGAGCTGGCTTTCGCGGGGCTGACGCCCGCGGGAGGGACTCAGCCGCCCAACCCGGTGCTGGCCGGTGTGATGACTACGGTCATCGCCTACACGACCCATGCGAGCCCCGCGGCGGCAATGGCCCTTGCCCTTCCGTTCAGTTTCCTGATGCAGTATGTCATCCTGTTCTTCTACTCGGCATTCTCAGTTTTCGCGAAGAGCGCGGACCGGTACGCGGCCGAGGCCGACGTGAAAAAGTTCTACGAGCTCAATATTCTCACCACCGCAATCGTGGCGGCAGCTTACGGGATTATCGTGTTCCTGTGTACCTACGTGGCCCAGGAGGGCATGAAGCTTTTGGTGGAGTCCATGCCGGGCTGGCTCACCAACGGGTTTGCGGTGGCCGGCGGAGTCCTGCCGGCGGTCGGCTTTGGTATGCTGCTCAAGGTCATGCTGAAGGTGGAGTACGTGCCGTATCTGCTCATCGGGTTCCTGATGGCGGTCTTCATCGGGTTCTCCAATCTGCTGCCTGT
>JBLJBF010000209.1:0-2952 GCA_047637855.1 Pseudoflavonifractor sp.
GCCGCGCCCGCGTCGGTGGCGGCCTTGACCGCGCCCACGTCGCCGCGGACCATGATGGTCACAAGACCGCCGCCCACGTGCTCCTTGCCGATGAGGGTGACGTTGGCCGCCTTCACCATGGCGTCGGCCGCCTCAATCGAGGCAACGAGGCCCTTGGTCTCGATCATACCCAGTGCTTGCATAGTGCTTGCCATTTAAAACCATTCCTTTCATAAAGAAGCGTGACAGGGGAAAGTGTTTACAGAGTCTGAAGCCGCTCGATGATCTTGCGGACGATATCGTCCACGTCGATGTGGCTCAGGTCGGGACCCACGCGGCAAATGCCGTCGGTGCAGTCGGGCACCGTGGCGCGGATCTCCTCCAGCTCCTTCGTGCCGTAGGCCGCGTAGCGCAGGTTAAAGAGGTGCATGGGGCCCACGTTCTCCGAGGTGGCCGAGCCGCCCACCGCGCCGCAGCCCAGCGTCAGGGAGGGCTGAAGGGCAGTGGTGGCGCCGATGCCGCCCAGAGCGCTGGGCGTGTTCACCAGCACACGGGAGGCGGGCACCCGCCTTGTGAAGTAGTCCACCACCTTGTCGTCCTTGGTGTGCATGGCGAAGGTGTGTCCCGCGCCCTCGTAGTGGAGGATCTCACAGACCTTGTCGCAGACCTTCTCGTTGTTCTCAGCGGTGTAGAAGGCCAAAATGGGACCCAGCTTCTCATTGGAGTAGGGGTGGCCCCGGCCCACGCCGGTCTCCTTGGCCACCAGCACCCGGGCCCCCGCGGGGACCTTGTCAAGACCGGCCAGCTTGGCAATGGTGGCCACGCTTCTGCCCACAATCTCGGGGTTCATGGTGCCGTTGGCCCGCAGGATGAAGCGGCCCAGCCGTTCGGCCTCGGCGTCGTCCAGGAAATAGGCCCCCTGGCGCTCCATCTCAGCCCGGACGGCGGGAACCATCTCCTCCTCACAGATAATGGACTGCTCAGAGGCGCAGATGGTGCCGTTGTCAAAGGTCTTGGAGTCAAGGATACGCTTGACCGCCTTGGGCAGGTCGCAGGTACGCTCCAAAAATGCGGGGCCGTTGCCCGGGCCCACGCCGATGGCGGGAGTGCCGGAGGAGTAGGCCGCACGTACCATGGCCGAGCCGCCGGTGGCCAGAATCATGGAGATGTCCCGGTGACGCATGAGGCAATCGGTTGCCTCCATGGTGGGGATGGTGATACAGGAGACCAGATTCTCGTCGCCTCCCGCCTCGGCAATGGCCTGGCGAATGACTTTGACGGTCTCCAAAATGCACCGCAGTGCGGTGGGGTGGGGAGAGAAGACGATGGCGTTGCCCGCCTTGACGGCGATCTCCGCTTTGTAGAGGGCGGTAGAGGTGGGGTTGGTGGAGGGAATCAGACCCGCGATGACGCCCACGGGGACGGCGACGGCACGGATGCCCTTCGCGTCGTCCCGGCTCACCTCGCCGATGGTCTTCATATCCTTGATATACTCGTATACGCCCTGGCTTCCAAAGATATTCTTGATGACCTTGTCCTCAACGATGCCGAAGCCGGTGTCCTCGTGGGCCATCTGGGCCAGACGCCGGGCGTTGCGCACGCCGGCCTCCGCAATGGCCTGCACAATGTGGTCCACCTGAGACTGGCTCATCTTTGCCAGCGCCCGCTGGGCCTCCTTGGCCGCCTCTACCAGCTCCCGGACTTCCTGCACCGACAGGAGGTCTTTGTCGATTAGCTGCATATTACATCCATTCCTTTCGCAGGGGTCATGCCCCGCGGCATGCTTTTGCGCCGTTGGACCGCTTCAGGCGCCAGGACCTCGCCGAGGGCGCTCAGCCCTCTGTCCGGGCCGCCGTGATCGCCGCGAGGAGCTCTTCCTTCTTGGCGAAACGGATCTCCTTGCGCGTCATGCTGGTCAGTCCCATCTGCCGGGCCACGGCCCGCAGCTTGACCACCGTCATCTCCTCCAGGGCCTCGTCGGTGAGGCTGGTGAGGTCGAGCGCCTCTTCCTCTGCCTCGGCTGCGGCGGAGAGCTCCGGCTCAGCCGTCAGCTCGGGCTCAGGCTCAGAGGCAGGCGGGACGGTCGCAGCGGGGGCCTGCGGGGGCTCAGGGCTGTCCTGGGGTGGGCCCAGCAGTGCTTCCAGCTCCTCGTGGGGCCGGGGGATGACATGGACTGAGATAAGCTGCCCCACGCGCTCGGCGGCGGCGGCTCCCGCGTCCACGGCAGCCTTCACGGCTCCCACGTCTCCGCGCACCATGATGGTCACCAGCGCGCCGCCTACCTGCTCCTTACGGCACAGGGTGACGTTGGCGGCCTTCACCATGGCGTCTGCTGCCTCAATGGCGGCTACCAGACCCCGGGTTTCGATCATACCCAATGCCTTCATATGTACCTCCGTTCATCGTCCCCGCGGTCTCCGCGGGAACGCGCTGCTCTTACCGTCAGATCTTGGGCTGATCGGCAACAGATTCGACGGCGGCGGCGAAGGCGTCGCAGGCCGACTTACAGGCCGACTGGCTGCCGGTGAGCAGCGCGCCGCCAAAGTTGGTCTCGGACGGGGGGGAGTAAAGCACGCACATACGCACGTCGGCTGCCTTCAAAGCGGCATCCACAGCGTACATGGCCTCCAGCGGGGGGGCGATCAGATAGGCCAGGGCCTCGCCCTCCTGGATGCCGGCGCCGGCGGACAGGTAAGAGCCGGTGCGGGAGATGCAGTGGGCATAGTAGGGAATGGAGTCATCGTCGTTGGCCGAGATGAAATGGGCCACGTTCTCGATGGTGTCGACGGCGGCCTCCAGGCCGGCGCGCACCTCGGCGGGGTTGGGCCCGGCGAGGATGCCGATGATCTCACCGGCCAGCTTGGTGTTGGCGTTAGCGGCGCCGCCGTAGAAGCTCTTGGCATAGACCACCTTGACGTCGGCCTTCTTGGTGGCCTCGTCTAAAGCGGTATAGGTCACGTCGTCGCAATCGGA
>JBLJBF010000210.1:0-12579 GCA_047637855.1 Pseudoflavonifractor sp.
CCGCATAAACACTGGGTTTTTCGGCCCTGCATCTATTTTGACCTAATGTTATGGTGGAGGAGGGTGGATTCGAACCACCGAAACTCTCGTAACAGATTTACAGTCTGCCCCCTTTGGCCACTCGGGAACTCCTCCATATGAAGTTGGAGCTGGTGGACGGATTCGAACCCCCGACCTGCTGATTACAAATCAGCTGCTCTACCAACTGAGCTACACCAGCGAATCAGCTCATCCACAGCAAGGGTTATTTTATCAGGACTGAGGGTGATTGTCAACACATTTTTTCAGTGGAGGGGGAGGAAAAACGAATTGGGCACATACCGGTCCGCTGGCAGACGCCCAGCGGGAGCCGCCGGCGGCCTGGTGCCTCCGATGCCGGGGTGAGATCTATCTGCGGGAGGCGGAGCACTGTCCCGATTGCGCCGAGGACAGGCAAGAGCAAAAAAACGGGAGGAGAAACGAGCGAAACATGACCCTGAGGGAATTATCAAACGAGTATCGAATCCACGCGGAGCTCCTGCGTGGGCGCATCACGCAGCTCCGGGAGGAGCGGGAGAAGACCGGGGATGAGACCGAGCGGTTTCGCCTGGAGGGCCGCATCCGAACGCTGGAGGCCATGTGGCGGGAGGCCAGGGATCTGGCCGTCCTGACGGAGCGGTATTACGACAGGGGGTATCGGCGCAATGCCAAATACACGATATAGGCGGGGCGGCGCTTTCGCGGCCGATATGGCTGTGTATGCCCGCACCATGGCGGAGGACAACCTCCACCAGCATCAGGCGCTCAAGCGCAATCTGGTCGCCGCCCTACGGAAGGATGTGACCGAGCGGCAGCGGCAGGCCCTCCTGCTCTACTACGCCGAGGGGCTGAATATGAAGGAGCTCGGTGAGCGGATGGGGGTGGACAAGTCCACCGTCTCCCGCACCATCAAGCGGGGGGAATACCGGCTGCGCCGCTGCCTGCGGTATGGGGCGCGGAACCTGCTGGAGGAGAGCTCCGGGCGGCCCGGCGGGGACGCCTGAGCGTTCCCTGCTCCCCCGGCGAGGCGGCCGTTCTCCCCGCCCGGGCGGCATAGCCCGCAGAGCCGGTGAAAAAGGACAACAGCAAAAATCATGCCAATTCGACCCTGCCGATTGTAAAGCGGGGCGGGGTGTGATATACTGTCCTCGCATAAAACGAGGAGGGATGGCCATGGAGCTGAATATGAATCTGCGGCAGGCCCAGACCCTGTCCCCCCAGATGCTTCAGTCGATGGAGATCCTCCAGATGGGCTCGCAGGAGCTGCTGGAGTACATCGAGGAGGCCGTGCAGGAGAACCCGGTTCTGGAGATGGATGAGAGCGCGGCGGGCCAGGACAGCTTTGAGCTGACGCGCCGCAAGCTGGAGTGGCTGGAGTCTACCGATGTGCAAAACCACAGCTACTACCAGCAGGACAGCGACGAGGACACCGACCTCCTGGCCAACTACGGCGGCGTGGAGACTGGGGACGACGACCTCTACCGCTATGTCTTCTCCCAGCTTCATATGCTGGAGCTGCCCCCGCGGCTGATGGCGGCCGCCGACTTTGTGGTGGAGAGCCTGAACCAGAGCGGCTGGCTGGACGAGGACGACGCAGTCCTCGCCGCTGCCCACGGCTGCGCGCCGGACCTGATGACCAGGGCGGTTGCGGCGGTGCAGGGCCTGGAGCCGGCCGGGATAGCCGCCCGGAATTTGCAGGAGTGCCTGAAGCTTCAGCTCGTCCGCCGGGGCGAGGAGGGCGGCCTTGCCTGGGCCATCGTGGACGGCTATCTGGACGCGCTGGCGAAAAACCTCCTGAGTGTGATTGCCAGAGAGCTGAAGGCCGACATGGACGAGGTGCTGGAGGCCCGGGACCTGATCCGGAGCCTGAATCCCCGGCCCGCCAGCGGTTTTTCCGCCCGGGAGCACCTGACCTATATCAACCCCGACCTCATTGTGGTCAGCTTTCCCGACCATTTCGAGCTGCTGACCAACGACTACTTTTTCCCCACCTTGCGCATAAGCAGCTACTATCAGAGTCTGCTGAAAGGCAGCGATGACGCCGAGGTAAACGCCTACCTCTCGGGCAAGCTGGCCCAGGCCAAATGGGTGGTGCGCAGCATCGAGCAGCGGCGAAGCACCCTTCTGGACTGCGCCCGGAGTATTCTGACGCGGCAGGAGGCCTTCTTCCGCCAAGGTGCCGGCCATCTGTCCCCCATGAACCTGGCCGACGTGGCCGGGGACCTGGGGGTGCACGAGTCAACTGTCAGCCGGGCGGTGCGGGACAAGTACCTCCAGTGCAGCATGGGCGTCTATCCCCTGAGCTATTTTTTCTCCCGCAGCTTAGGCCCCGCCGCTCCCCGCAACGGGCAGGGCGGGGCTCCGGCTACCCCCGACTTCGCCAAGGCCCTCTTGAAACGGCTGGTGGCCGGGGAGGACAGGCGCAAGCCCCTGTCCGACCAGAAGCTGTGCGAACGGATGGAGCGGGAGGGCTGCGCCATTGCCCGGCGGACGGTGGCCAAGTATCGGGACGAGCTGAACATCCCCGGCGCGTCGGGCCGAAAAACCTATGAGTGAGGTGCGGGAATGCGGTATCAAGGCGTATTTTTTGACTTTGACTACACGCTGGGGGATGCCACCGAGGCCATCCTGGCGGGTTTTGCCCACGGCATGACCGCGTTGGGCCACCCCGTCCCCGAGCGGGACGCGGTGCGCCGGACAGTGGGCCTGATACTGGAGGATGCGTACACCGCCCTGACCGGGGACGAAGCGGAGAAACGCAGGGCTCGCTTTCGCGCCCTCTTTTCCGAGGTGGCCCGGCCCATGCAGGCCCGGGGCGTCCCCCTGTGCGAGGGGGCGGCCGAGCTCATCCGTGCCCTGAGCGGAGCGGGAATCTCTCTGGCGGTGGTGAGTACCAAGCACACGGCCACTCTGGTGGATATCCTGAACAGGCACGGGCTGGCCGGGGCCTTCTCGTCCATTCTGGGCGGCGACCTAGTCTCAAGCCCCAAGCCCGCCCCGGACGGCATCCTGACCGCCATGGCCCGGCAGGGCCTGGACGCCCGGGAGGTCCTCTACTGCGGGGACACCGTCATCGATGCCGAGACCGCCGAGCGGGCCGGGGTGGATTTTTGCGCCGTCCTCAACGGCACCACGCCGGGGGACGCCTTCGCGGCCTATCCCCATGTCCACATCGCCCCGGATCTGGTGGAACTGAAAGCCTGGCTGGGCATCTGAATTCTAAAAAACTTGTCAAAAAGACACGCCTGAGGGCGTGTCTTTTTTGTTTTCCCCGCTCCTTCAGCAAATTTACGGCCGTTCCGGTCAACTTTACACAGACTTTACATCGGTCTGCGGGACAACTTTACATTAGATGGTTATACTGAAACTTGGAAATGATGAAACTGTATAGATTGGAGCATGAATGTAATGAAACTGAAAAAACTGATCGCCCTCGGCCTGTCGGCCGTCCTCTCCGCCTCCCTGCTGGCCGGCTGCGGCGCTCCCGCCGGCGGCGGCAATACTCCCAGCGCTGCTCCCAGCTCCTCCGCCGCCCCCAGCGCCTCCGCCCTCTCGGGCGTGGTGAACCTGGACGGATCCACCTCCATGGAGAAGGTGATGGGCGCCCTGGCCGAGGCCTTTATGGAAGGCAACGGAGGTATCACGGTAAACTACAGCGGCACCGGCTCCTCCGCGGGCATTACGGCCGCCAAGGACGGCACCGCCGACATCGGCCTCGCCAGCCGCAAGCTGAAGGCTGAAGAGGTGTCCGGCGGCCTGGTGGGCACCACCGTGGCTTTGGACGGCATCGCCATCATCGTAAACCCCGCCAACGGCGTAAGCGACCTGACCCTGGAGCAGATCACCAAGCTGGCCACCGGCAAGATCTCCAACTGGAAGGACGTGGGCGGAGCAGACGCCAAGGTGGTTATGATCGGCCGCGAGGCCGGGTCGGGCACCCGCGATGGCTTTGAGGGCATCACCGGCACCAAGGACAAATGCGCCTACCAGAACGAGCTCACCTCCACCGGCGACGTGATCGCCAACGTAGCCTCCAACCCCAACGCCATCGGGTACGCCTCCCTGGCCTCGGTGGACGCCACGGTGAAGGCCGTCAGCGTGGGCGGCGTGGTTCCCAGCGAGGAAACGGTGCTCAACGGTAGCTACACGGTACAGCGCGACTTCGTGATGGTGACCAAGAAGGGCGTTTCCCTCACCCCCGCCGCCCAGGCCTTCTTCGATTTCGCCATGAGCAAGGAGGCCCGCGCCATTATCCAGGCCGCCGGCGCGGTGCCCATGTCCAAATAAGATAAGAGACGCGCACCCGAACCTCCCTCCGGCCCCCTGCGGGCAGGAGGGAGCGTTTGGGCATCCGCACACGAAAGGTGTGACATTCCGACATGCAAAAAAGTACCGCCTCCAAGTCCGGGAAGAGGGGATCCTTCCGCGCCCTGGAGGGCTTTATGAATGTGCTTTTCCTCCTCTGCGGTCTCATCGCCGTGGGTCTTGTGCTCTTCATCAGCGTCTATCTCGTCCTCTCGGGCCTGCCCGCCATTCTGGAGATCGGCCCCGCCCGGTTCCTCTTCGGCACCACCTGGGCCTCCACCGCGGCCGATCCCCGGTTTGGCATACTCCCCTTCATCCTCACCTCGATCTACGGCACCGCCGGAGCCATCGTTCTCGGCGTACCCGTGGGACTGCTTACCGCCATCTTCCTGGCCAAGGTTGCCCCTCCCCGGGTAGCCGCAGTGGTCCGCCCGGCGGTGGACCTGCTGGCCGGTATCCCCTCGGTGGTGTACGGCTTGGTGGGCATGATCGTGCTGGTGCCCGCCGTGCGGGAGCTCTTTCACCTGCCTGACGGGGCCAGCCTCTTCTCGGCCATGATCATGCTGGCCATCATGATTTTGCCCAGCATCATCAGCGTATCGGAGACCTCTCTCAAGGCCGTCCCCAGGGACTACGAGGAGGCCAGCCTTGCCCTGGGCGCCACCCATATCGAGACCGTGTTCCGAGTCAGCGTTCCTGCGGCCAGCAGCGGTATTGCCGCAGCAGTGGTGCTGGGTATCGGCCGGGCCATCGGAGAGGCTATGGCGGTCATGATGGTGGCGGGAAACGTGGCCAATATGCCCTCCCTCTTCTCCAGTGTCCGGTTCCTCACCACCGCCGTGGCCAGCGAGATGAGCTATGCCGGGGTGGGCAGCCTCCAGCAGCAGGCCCTCTTCTCCATCGCTCTGGTGCTTTTTGTGTTCATAATGCTCATCAATGTGGTGCTGAACCGATTGCTAAAAAAGGGGAAAGGGTGATATACTGATGGAAATGAAACCGCTTTCCGGCAGACGGCGGGCCTATGACGCCGCACTCAAATTCCTTCTCTATTTTTCGGCCGCGCTTACCTGCGCGCTGCTCCTCTTCCTGATCGGCTACATCTTCTATCGGGGGCTGCCCTATGTGAGCTGGAACCTCCTCTCCACCAAGCCCAGCTATCTGAAGGACAGCATCGGTCTCCTGCCCAACGTCGCAAACACCGTGTTTCTGGTGGCGGTGACCTTGGTGCTCGTCCTCCCTCTGGGGGTGGGGGCGGCCATCTACCTCACCGAGTATGCCAGGAACCGCCGGGTGGTAGACGCCATCGAGTTCGCCACCGAGACCTTGACCGGCATCCCCTCCATCATCTACGGCCTGGTGGGTATGCTCTTCTTCTGCCAGTTTTTAAGTCTGGGCAAGAGCCTGCTGGCCGGCTCCCTCACTTTGGTCATCATGACCTTGCCCACCATCGTCCGCACCACCCAGGAGAGCCTGAAAACAGTGCCCCAGAGCTACCGGGAGGGCTCGCTGGGCCTGGGCGCCGGGAAGTGGCACATGATACGCACCATCGTCCTCCCCACGTCCGTGGACGGCATCGTCACCGGCTGCATTTTGTCTGTCGGGCGTATCGTGGGCGAGTCGGCCGCCCTCCTCTTCACGGCCGGCATGGGCATGACTCTGAATCAATTCTTCACAGCAGACGGGTTCCTCCACTCGTCGGGCGCGTCTTTGACGGTGGCCCTCTACGTGTACGCCAAGGAGCGGGCCAAGTTCGACGTGGCCTTCGCCATCGCCGCCGTGCTGATGGTCCTCACGCTGGTTATTAACTTCTCTGCCAAGCTGGTGGGCAAAAAATTAAAAACACGGTAGGGACGGATCTTCTCATCCGCCCGCGCCATAAGGAGCCTTTCTATGGACAGTAAAACCATACTCTCCACCCGAGGACTGGACCTCTTCTATGGGGACAACCAGGCCCTGCGGCATGTGGACATGGACATCCCCGAGCGGCAGGTGACGGCCCTCATCGGCCCCTCGGGCTGCGGGAAGTCCACTTTTCTCAAAACGCTCAACCGCATGAACGACCTGGTCCCCGGTGTGCGCCTCTCGGGTGAGGTGAAGTACCGGGAGACCGATATCTACGCCCCCGACGTGGACGTGACCTGGCTGAGAAAGCAGATCGGCATGGTCTTCCAAAAGCCCAACCCCTTCCCCATGAGCATCTACGACAACATCGCGTACGGCCCCAGGACTCATGGCGTGCGGAGCAAGAACCGGCTGGACGACATTGTGGAGAAATCCCTCAAGGGCGCGGCCATCTGGGACGAGGTGAAGGACCGGCTCAAAAAATCCGCCCTCTCCCTCTCGGGCGGGCAGCAGCAGCGGGTGTGCATTGCCAGGGCGCTGGCCGTGGAGCCCGACGTGCTCCTCATGGACGAGGCCACCTCAGCCCTGGACCCTATCTCCACCTCCAAGATCGAGGACCTGATCTCCGACCTGAAGCAGGACTACACCATCGTCATCGTCACCCACAATATGCAGCAGGCCACCCGGATCAGCGACAAGTGCGCCTTCTTTTTGATCGGAGATCTGATCGAGTTTGGCGACACGACCCAAATTTTCAGCGTACCGCGGGATAAGCGGACCGAGGATTATATTACCGGGAGATTCGGTTAGGGGCGGCCTGCGGTCGTCCGACGCACCCCCATTTCAACCATTATAAAGGAGGCACACCTATGCGCAAGACCTTTGACGCGGAATTGCAGGAACTCAACGCCGAGATGATCGACATGGCGGCCGCTGCCGAGGACGTGATCGACGTGGTGACCGCGTCCCTCTCCACGGGGGACGGCACCTCGGCCCAGGCCGCCATCGATATGACCCGCAGCATGGACCAGATGGAGCGGGATATCGAGAACCGCTGTCTGCGCCTGCTCCTCCAGCAGCAGCCGGTGGCCCGCGACCTGCGCACCATCTCGGCCGCACTGAAGATGGTGTCCGACCTTCAGCGCATCGGCGACCAGTGCGCCAACATCGCGGAGATCTCCCGTCTCCTCAAGCGGCAGGACAACACCGCCACCTTCCGGGACATCCGCACCATGGCCCAGAAGGCGGGCTACATGGTGAAGCGGGCCATCTTTTCCTACGCAAACCGGGACACCGAGGCGGCGACCGCCGTGGTCGCCCTGGACGACGAGGTGGACACCATGTTTCAGCAGATCAAGCATGAGCTGGTAGCGCTCATCGTCCAGAGCAGGGACGAGGCCGACCAGGCAATCGACCTCATCATCATCACAAAGTACCTGGAGCGCATCGCCGACCACGCGGTGAACATTGCCCAGTGGGCAGTCTACTGCGTCACCGGAGAGCTGATGGCCAAAGCATAGACGCCCCGCGGCGGTGGGCGGGGCTTCCTCTCCCGCCGTCAAAAAATCAACATCACGAAAGCCCCCCAGTGGGCGGCGCCTTTCGTGGAAAGGGGGGGAAATTCCATGCCCCAGCGGATTTTAGTGGTGGAAGACGACGAGAGCATCCGCGAGATGCTGCGGTACTACTTCCGGTCGGTCGGATACACAGTACACTGCTATGACTCGGGCGAGGCCATGTTTGCCGGGGAGGCGGACCAGCCCTGTCCTACCCTGTGCATTCTGGATGTCATGCTGCCCGGCATGGACGGGCTGGAGATCCTGCGCCGCCTGCGTGCCGACCGGGTGCGCAGCCGGGTGCCCGTCATCTTCCTCACCGCCCGCACCGCCGAGATGGACCGCGTGGCCGGACTGGAGACAGGGGCGGACGACTACGTGGTCAAGCCCTTTGGGATCATGGAACTCCAGGCCAGGGTGAAGGCCGTCCTTCGCCGGGCCGCGCGGGACGGAGACGACGCCTTGCTTCGCCTGGGGGAGCTGGAGATCGACCCCGCCGCCCGGGTGGTGCGCAAGGCCGGCGAGCCGGTGGAGCTCACCTTTAAGGAATTTGAGCTGCTGCGGCTGCTGTGTACCCACCGCGGGGTGGTGCTGACCCGGGATGAGATCCTGCAGGCCGTCTGGGACTACGACTACACCGGCGAGACCCGCACGGTGGATATGCACGTAAAGGCTCTGCGCCAAAAGCTGGGGGATACCTGCATCTCCACGGTGCGGGGCGTGGGCTACAAAATGGAGTAGGTGAGAGACCATGAAGAAACGGCTGATCGGGGCTATTTTGCTGACCGTGACGGCGGCCCTGCTGGTGTCGGGAGCCATCAGCATGTGGGTCTTCTACCGGCAGGAGCTGGGAGACGGCCCTGCGGGAGACCCTGACCCTTATGGATATTCAGGACTCGACCGCCGACCAGGCCCTCCTGGCCCGGCAGTTTACCCAGGCCGCCCCGGACAAACGCCTGACCGTCATCGCGGCCGACGGCACCGTCCTGATCGACACGGCCAGCGACCCCGCCGTCATGGAGAATCATCTGGACCGCGCCGAGGTCCGTCAGGCCGCCGCCACCGGCTGGGGGGAGGATATCCGCCCATCAGAGACGGTGCGTGTGCCCATGCTCTACGTGGCAAAGCGCTTCAGCGACGGCATGATCGGCCGGGCGGCCACCCCCATCTCCTCCATCGGGGCCCTGGTGCGGAGAAGTCTGGGCGGGTTTTTTATCGCCGCGCTGGTGGCCCTGGCCCTGACCTTGCTGCTGGTGGGGCGGCTGGCCCGGATGGTCTTAAAGCCCCTGAACATCATAAGCGACGCGCTCCAGAGCGTGTCCGACGGCACCCAGAACCGGACCGCCCTCTTTCGATATGACCATGACAACGAGGTGTGGCCTCTGCTGCGGTCCATCGACAAGCTGATGGAGCAGCTGGAGGTCTATATCGACGGGCTGCGGGCAGAGCGGGATAAGGTGAACCTCATTTTAGACTGCATGGACGAGGGCCTCATCCTTCTGGACCAGGCGGGCAGGGTGCTGGCCATCAACGGCGCGGCCCGGCGGCTCTTCGGCGTGGGGGCGTATACCGACACAGGCAGCATCTCCCTCCTCACCCGCTCACGCCGCCTGCGGGAGGCCCTAGGGAAGGTCCGGGAGACCCATGCCCCCGTGGTGCTGGACCTGGAGGACAACTCTTTCGGCCCGCGGAGCCTGCGCATTTTCCTCTCCCCCGTCACAGGCCGCCGATTCGAGGGGGAGGCCGTGGGCTGCTCCATGCTGATCTCCGACGTGACCGAGCTCAAGCGGGCCGAGGGCATCCGCAGCGAGTTCACCGCCAACGTCTCCCACGAGCTCAAGACCCCCCTCACCAGCATCAAGGGCTTTACCGATATGCTTGCCTCCGGCATGGTCCGGGGGGGAGAGGACCAGAAGCGGTTTCTCACCATGATCGGCGTGGAGGTGGACCGGCTGATCGACCTCATCAACGACATTCTGAAGCTCTCGGAGCTGGAGTCGGTGGCCATTCCCCAGGGCGGCGGCGAGAGCGACGTGCTGGAGGCCGCTTTGGCAACCGAGGCCCTGCTCCTTCCCACCGCCCGGGAGGCGGGCGTGACCCTCACCGTGGAGGGAGAGCGGGCCATGGTGGCCGTGCCCACCCCACGGCTGAAGGAGCTCTTTCTCAACCTGATGGAGAACGGTGTGAAGTACAACGAGCCGGGCGGAACAGTCACGGTCCGGGTCACCCCGGCCGGGGGGAAGGTCACCGTCACGGTGGCTGACACCGGCATCGGCATTCCGCCCGAGGCGAAGGACCGGGTCTTTGAGCGGTTCTACCGGGTAGACCGGGGCCGGGCGCGGAAAAACGGCGGCACCGGCCTTGGCCTCGCCATCGTCAAGCACATCGTCCAGCTCTACGGCGGCTCTCTCACCCTGGAGAGCACGCTTGGCAAGGGGAGCACCTTTACCGTCACACTGCCCGGAATTGCGGTGTAAAAAACAAAAAGGTTCCGGCATCCCCGCGGGGATGCCGAAACCTTTTTGTTTTTTGGGGCCGTGGGCAGCCTACTCCTCGTCCCCCGCCTGTTCGGCCAGAAATTCCGCCATGAACCGGGCGTCCTTGTCGTCCAGGGCGTGGGACCCGGCCAGGCCCTCCATGTGGTGGGTAAACTCGTGGATCAAGGTGGTGTAGAGCTCGTCGTCCCAGTCGTCCTCAGACCAATTTTCAGCCTCCGCCAGCGCGGCAAAGGAGCCGTAGTAGAGCTTGATGTACCTGCCCATCTGGTCATTGCAGTACTCCCCCATGATGTAGAGCTCGTCGCCGGGGAAATCAGGGTCCGGCATGGCCTCGGGCAGGAGAAGGACACCGCCGTTCAGGTCCCGGAAAAAGACCTGAGGCAGCTCCTCCGCCATCTCGTCCAGCGCCTCGCCGGCCCGGTCAAAGGACAACAGCATGGGAAGCCCTCATTTCTTCTGCAAATTTCCTACGATCCCGCAGAGGAGCCCCCCTACGGGGAATACCACCCAGGCAGGGTGCCAGGCGTGAAAGAGGAACCCGGCCAGCAGGAAGATAATCGTAGCCAGCATCATAATGATCCCGCTCAGGCGGCTCTCCGGGGAGTTGGGAGCACTCTGGGCCGCCTCTTTGGCGTACTGACTCACGTCATACTTGCTGTACTGAATACCCAGAAGGACCATTGCGCCCACAGCCCCGCTTAAAATCAGGAAAAAGAGGGCCACGGAGAGACTGATGCCCCTATCATTCCGCTCAAGGACGGCGCAGAGGGCCACCAGGAGGGCCACGTCGGCCACGGTGGCGGACACCGCCCCGGCCATCCCCGTGCGGAAGGTCCGCCGGAAATCCGCAATGGCCTGGGGCGCGTAGAAATCGGGGAGGGTGGGGTGGGCCAGTTGAAAATCGCCATGGGCGATGCCGCCAGCGATGAAGAGAAAGACCGCCACCGCAATGCAGAGGAGGAGGGGCAACGCGATGATGGCGCTCTCTTCCCAGAACGCGTAACAGGCCATCAAAGCCGCCAAGCCCAGCAGCACCAGCGCCACCCCGCCCGCCATCATCCGTGCGAACCGGTCCATATGGCTGTCATAGGCCACGAAGAAGGCGTATCGCGCCTCCTCCTCGTCCCGTTCCCGGTCCCGGCCGGCGGAGGGGCCGTCTTCGGCCAGCTCCTCCCGCATAAGCTGGTCCAAAGTACAGTGCAGCAGGTCGGCCAGGGTAAGCAAGGTGGCGGCCTCCGGGAGGGTCTGGCCGCTCTCCCACTTGGAGATGGCCTGACGGCTCACGTTCAGGGCCTCGGCCAGAGTCTCCTGGGTGTACCCCGCGCCCCGGCGGAGGATGGGCAGATTATGGGAGAAGTTTGTCATCGTAAACACCGTTCCTTTCCTCTATCCATCGTGCCAGAGCGAACCGCCTTTTGCCACCAACCCAGCGGTTCAAGGGGCATTTTTTTGAGCAACCTGAGGTTGCACCCCTTCATTCCCAGCGGTCTTGCCTATCCGAGCCCTTTGGGCTTTTTCATGGTGAGGGAGATGCGCTTTTTCTTCTCGTCCACGCTCAGGACCCAGACAGTGACGATGTCGCCCACTGAGAGGAGCTCGCTGGGGTGACGGACCCGGCGGTCGGACAGTTCGCTGATGTGGACCAGTCCGTCCTGATGGACGCCGATATCCACAAAGACCCCAACGTCGATGACATTGCGCACCGTGCCGGTGAGCTCCATCCCCGCGGCCAGGTCCTTCATGTCCAGCACGTCGGTGCGGAGGATGGGTCTGGGCAGCTCGTCTCGGGGGTCCCGGCCGGGCTTGAGCAGCTCGCCCACAATGTCCCGCAGGGTGGGCACGCCCACGCCGCAGGAGACGGCAGCCTTCTCCTCCCCGCAGCTCTTCACCCGCTCCCGCAGCTCGCCCAGCCCGCCCGCCTTCACGTCGGCCAGGGTGTAGCCGCAGGTCTCCAGCAGCTTCTCGGCGGCGGCGTAGCTCTCGGGGTGGACGCCCGTGTTGTCGAGGATAGACTTGCTCTCGGGCACCCGGAGGAACCCGGCGCACTGCTCAAAGGCCTTGGGCCCCAGCTTGGGCACCTTGAGGAGCTGCTTGCGGCTGGTGAAGACGCCGTTCTCCTCCCGGTACTTGACGATATTCTTGGCCGTGGTGCCGTTTAGCCCTGCCACCCGGGTGAGAAGGGGGGCCGAGGCCGTATTCAGGTCGGCCCCCACGCTGTTGACGCAGTCCTCCACCACGCCGCCCAGGGTCTCGTCCAGCCGGGCCTGGGGCATATCGTGCTGGTACTGGCCCACGCCAATGGATTTGGGGTCGATCTTCACCAGCTCGGCCAGGGGGTCCTGCAGGCGGCGGGCGATGGA
>JBLJBF010000211.1:0-4373 GCA_047637855.1 Pseudoflavonifractor sp.
TGAATGACAAGGGCGCCGCCACCGACGCCGACCTGGCCGCCTCTGTCACCCTCGCCGTGGGCGACTTTGTCGGGGGCATCGAGGCCGCCGTGAACAACGCCGCCAGCCTGGGCGCCCAGAAGGGTGACAAGCTCGGTATTGCCACCGAGACCAACATTGCCAAGAGCAAGAACGCCTCCGCCGAGGGCGAGGGTCTCGCTCAGGCCTATGCCACCATCGCCGCCGTGACCACGAAGGGCGATACCATCACCAGCTGCGTCATCAACGCCGTGCAGGCCAACGTGAAATTCGACGCCAAGGGCGTGATCACCACCGACCTGACCGCCCCCATCGCCAGCAAGAACGAGCTGGGCGACGCCTATGGCATGCGCAAGGCCTCCTCCATCAAGAAGGAGTGGAACGAGCAGGCCGCCGCCTTTGCCGCCTATGTCACGGGCAAGACCGTGGCCGACATGAAGGGCATCGCGGTCAACGAGAAGGGCGTCGCCACCGACGCCGACCTGGCCGCCTCCATCACCCTCAGCCTCGGGGAGTTCCAGGGCCTCGTCGAGAAGGCCGCGGGCTAAGCGATACCAAAGTGTCCGGGGCAGGGGAGAGACCCTGCCCCGGATTTTTATCTACCGGAAAGGCTGGCCCCTATGAAACGACGACTGCTCCCGCTCCTTGCGGCCCTGAGTATCCTCCTCACGTCCTGCGCCCCGAAGAAGCCCGCGCTGCGCAGCTTCCAGGCGAGCTTTCTCAATCTGTTCAATACCGTCACCGTGATCGCCGGGTATGCCGAGAGCGAGGAGGCCTTCCGGGCCGTCGCCACCGGGGTGCACGACGACCTGCTGTACTACCACCAGCTCTTCGACATCTACCACAGCTATGAGGGCATCCGCAATTTAAAGACCATCAACGACAGCGCCGGAGGCCCGGCGGTGCAGGTGGAGAAGCCCATTATCGACCTGCTCCTCTTCTGCCGGGAGATGTACGATGTCTCGGACGGCCAGGTAAACGCCGCCATGGGCAGCGTCCTCACCCTCTGGCACGACGCGCGGGAGGCCGGGATAGACGACCCGGAGCATGCCGCCCTGCCCAATGCCGCCGCTTTGACCGAGGCGGGGAAACACATGGATTTCGACAGCGTGGTCATCAACGAGGAGCACGCCACCGTCCGCATCACCGATCCCCAGGTCAGTCTGGATGTGGGGGCCATCGCCAAGGGCTACGCCGTGGCGCGGGTCTGCGAGAAGGCCCCCGCCGGGCTTTTGGTCAGCGTGGGCGGCAATGTCTGCCCCACCGGGGGAAAGCCCGACGGCAGCCCCTGGACCGTGGGGATCCGGGACCCGGAGGACGGCAGCGCGTACCTGCGCACCGTTTTGGTCAGCGGCACTTCGGTGGTCACCAGCGGGGACTATGAGCGGTACTACACGGTGGACGGCGTGCGCTACCACCACCTCATCGACCCAACCACGCTCTATCCCGCGCGGCTGTGGAAGATGGTTACCATCCTCTGCCCCGACTCCGGCGTGGCCGACGGCCTGTCCACCGCCCTCTTCTGCGCCAACAGGGAGCAGGGTCAGCTCCTGCTGGACCGGTACAAGGCCGAGGCCATGTGGGTGACCCCCGAGGGCGAGGTCCTGTACAGCCCCGGCTTTGCCGCCTACCTCAAGCTGTAATCAGAGAAAGACCGCCGCCGACGAAAACGTCGGCGGCGGTCTCAGCCTGTCAAAGAAGTTCCGTAGGACTTCTTTGACAGGCTGCTACACTTTTTGAAACACCGTAAGAAGTTTCAAAAAGTGGTTTTCCTGCACGCGAAAGGGAAAGGCTGACGGTTCCCTTTCACACTATCCTTCCCTCCGAGGCTTTCGGCTGGGCATTTTTTGACAATCTAAGACCGCCGCCGACGTTTTCGTCGGCGGCGGTCTTATTACAGCACAAAGTCCTCTTCTTTCAGCCTGCTGAAATCGGGTGCGATGGGCTTTGGGGGCGTGCGCCGCAGAGGGTCGTACTGGAAGGCCCAACAGTGCCCTCCCATGGGAACGACGCCTTTTTTGGTGCAGAGCACCGTCCGCTCATCCAGCTGGGAGCCCCGCTTGCAGTAGGCGCAGCGCGGCTCCATTTTCTTCTCAAACAGCATACTCATTCCCCCGCGGCTCTCTCATTTTCCCCAGTATACAACAACTCAGCTCAATTTTCCACTGGTTTTTCTCCTGGGGTGCCGCCAAAGGGCGCATACCGCCGCGGCAAGGAAGAAAAGCCACACCACCCAGGCCGCAACCGTGGAGATCGTAAAGGCGGTGTGGAAGTCCAGCGCGGCCAGGGAGGCCACCTGCTCGGCCAGATAGGCCGCGGCGGGCAGCTCGAAGGGGATGAACCGGAAGAGAAGGGCGGTAAGGACAGCCGAGAGCCCGCCGTGGAGCAGCTTTCCGAACAGGTAGGTCCGCACCGACAGACCACTGCCCCCGATGAAGGAGAGCACCTGGCAGTGAACCGACACCCCGGCCCACCCCAGCATGAAAGCCGCCATGCTCAGCCGCCCCGCCAGCGCCCCGGAGCCCGAGAGGGTCCACACGCCGGAGGAGATCTCGATGAAGCCGGTGAGCAGCCGCTCGGCCCAGGCGGGGCTGAAGCCCAGGGGGGAGAGGAGGTGCCCCAGGGACTGGGCGGTCCAGGTGAGGAGCCCGCAGAGGAAAAGCATCCGGATCACCACCGTGAAGAAGACCACGAAGGCGCATATATTCAGGGTGGAGAGGAAGGAGCTTTTGATGCTCTCCGTAAAGGCGACGGTGAAGCGCTGGGCCCGGAACTGGGGCGCGGCGCGGGTCTCCCGCCCGGTCCTGCCCCCGGCCTTATAAAAGCGGAAGAGAAGGCCGATGCACACCGACGCGGCGGCGTGGGCCAGATACAGGAGGAGGCCCGCCTTGCTGCTGCCGAAGACCCCTGCCCCCACCACCCCCAGAATAAAGGCGGGCCCCGAGTTGTTGCAGAAGGAGAGCAGCCGCTCGGCCTCGGTTTTGGTGCACATCCCGTTTTCGTAAAGGCTGATGGCCGTCTTGGCGCCCACGGGGTAGCCGCCGATGAAGCCCAGGGCAAAGGCGGTGGCGCATGCGCCGTTCACATTGAAGAGGGGACGCATGACCCCCTCCAGCAGCCTGCCCAGATGGCCCGCCAGCCCCAGCTCCACCACCAGTGAGGAGAGGACGAAGAAGGGGAACAAAGAGGGGATGATGACATTATAGCAGAGGGTGAGGCCGTCCCGCGCTGCCTGCATGGATTCCTGGGGGAAAAAGAGGAGCGACAGCGTGGAGCCCAGAAGCGCCAAGCCTAGAAATAAGTCCCGTATCCACTGTTTTGAAAGTAGCCTGGACATGACGCGCCTCACCTCCGCTCTAAGAGGGTATGCGTCCCCCGCCTGTCCTTATGACGGGAAGAGTCCCACTTGCGGCAGGCCGGCCGGAGCGATATAATAGACAAAAAGGAGGGGTTTACCATGCAGCATGAGATCACCCGGGCGATTCCCCTGCTGGACGGGCAGGGCGGCCTGACCGAGCCGGGCTGGGCCAGACGGCTCCTGCCCGTGTACGAGCGGGCCAAGGTCAAGGCCGGGGCCACGCGGCTCAAGGAGTGGGACTACTACCTGGTGATGGGAGAGGGGTTCGCCCTGGCGCTCACCATCGCGGACAACTCCTATATGGGGCTGGATTCGGTCTCCCTCCTGGACTTCGGGGAGGGGTGGCAGGTGACGGCGAGCCCCATGCGGCTCTTTCCCATGGGCAGGACCGGCCTGCCCGAGCGCTCTGACCGGGGGGACGTGGCGGTGTCGGGCAAGGGGTACGGCATCGCATTTCTCCATGCCAGGAATGAGCGCTTCGGGCATGCCCGGGTACTGACCTTCCATATGGACCGGTTCAGGGACGGTCTGCCCATCAGCGGCAGCGTCACGCTCTATGACGAGCCCGAGGAGAGCATGGTCATCTGCACCCCCTTCGACAAGCCCGGCCACTTCTACTATAACCAGAAGATCAACTGCATGCGGGCCAGCGGGAGCGTGACCTTGGGGGACAGGACCTATGAGTTCCGGCCCGAGAACTCCTTCGGCACCCTGGACTGGGGCCGGGGCGTGTGGACCTACCACAACACCTGGTACTGGGGCTCTGCCTCGGGCCTTGTGGACGGGACTCCCTTCGGGTTTAACATCGGGTATGGCTTTGGGGACACGTCGGCCGCCACCGAGAATATGCTCTTTTACGGAGGCAGAGCCCACAAGCTCTCCCGTGTCGCCTTTCACATTCCCCGAAAGGGCGGGAGAGACGATTTCATGGCCCCGTGGACCTTTACCAGCGACGACGGCCGCTTCGAGATGGACTTTGTCCCCGTTCTGGACCGGG
>JBLJBF010000212.1:0-17198 GCA_047637855.1 Pseudoflavonifractor sp.
CACCATGCTGGCGTTGCCGTAGACCGCCCCGGCACGCATAGCGTCCACGGTATTGCGGCCCAAGATAGAGGCGGGCGGCTCGATAGAGATATGGGGCAGCTCGGCGGCCTGGTTGGAGAGGGCCTCCAGTGCCACGGTGACTCCGGGCAGAAGAACGCAGCCCTCATAGGTGTTCCCCACCAGCACCGACATGGCGATGGCGGTACCCATATCTACCAGAATGATGGGCCCGGGGTATTTGGCAATAGCGGCCACAGAGCAGGCTACGATATCGGTGCCCATCTGCGTGTGGATGTCCGAGCGAATGTTCAGCCCGGTCTTGACGCCGGGGCCCATGAGCATGGGGCTCTTCCCGGTTAAAAATTCCACCGCGCCGAAGATGGCGGCGGTAGCGGGGGGCACTACGCTGGAGATAATGGCCCCGGTGACGGACTTGAGGTCTGCCCCGTAGAGCCGGAAAACCTGGGAGATATCAATGGCGCACTGGTCTCGGGTGGCGCCGCGCCTCGTTTCAAGGGTGGAGCGGAAAATGAGCACGCCGTCCTCTGTAAAAAGACCCACCGTGGTAGACGAGTTCCCAATATCAATTGCCAGCACCAATTTTCCCACTTCCCTTCCCCTGTGTCAATTGGGATTTTAACACAAAAAGCGTCAAATAACAAGACCGCTGTCTACAGCCCGTCAAAGAAGTCCCATGGGATTTCTTTGACGGGCTGATACACGGTTTGAAACACCGTGAGAAGGTTCAACCCGTGGTTTCCTGCACGCGAAAGGGGACCCTGACGGTCCCCTTTCACGCTATCCCTCCCTCCGAAATGTTCGGGCCTGAGGGCATTTGACAGACTGATTAGCCGCCTTGCGGCTATGATATCTTACCTCTCCAGCGCCAGGGCCGCGGCCCTGGCGGCGTGGATATAAGCGGTGTCGAACAGCGGCACGGATGTGTCTGCCTGGGAGACCAAAAGCCCGATTTCCGTGCACCCCAAAATGACGCCCTGTGCCCCGTGCTCAGCAAGGCGGGCGATGATGCTCAGGTAGGCCGCCCGCGAGGTCTCGGAGATAATCCCCTTGCAGAGCTCGTCGAATATGACAGTATTTATAAGCTCCATCTCGACCTCATCCGGGATCAGAACCTGCAGACCGCGCGCCTGAAGTCTGGCTTTATAAAAATTCTGCCGCATGGTGTACCCGGTGCCCAGGAGACCGACGGTGCGGACGCCCTGTTTCTCCAGCTCGTCGGCGGTCGCCTCGGCGATGTGAAGAACAGGGATGGAGAGATGCTCTGCGATCTGGGGCGCGACCTTGTGCATGGTGTTGGTGCACAGGACCAGGAAGTCGGCCCCCGCCCGCTCAAGCCCGGCGGCGGCCTGTCCCAGCAGCTCCCCCGCCCGGTTCCAGTCGTCCCGGGCCTGACAGGCTTCGATCTCGGCAAAGTCTACGCTGTGCAGCAGGCACTTGGCCGAGTGGAATCCACCCAGCCGCTCTTTGACGGCGGTGTTGATGATCTGGTAATAGGTCACGGTGCTCTCCCAGCTCATTCCGCCCAGCAGCCCTATCGTCTTCATAGCGTTCCCCCGGAAACTGAGAGTTTCGCGCGGATCAGCGCGCCCATCCGCTTTGTGCCGACGCTCTCGACGCCCGGCCCGGCGATGTCCGCCGTGCGCCAGCCCTCGGCCAGCACCGCGTCCACGGCCTGCTCGACGGCGTCGGCCTCGGCCGAAAGCCCGAAGGAGTAGCGCAGCATCATGGCCGCCGAGAGGATGGTGGCGATGGGATTGGCCCTGTCCTGACCCGCGATGTCGGGCGCGGAGCCGTGGATGGGCTCGTACAGGCCGGGGGCGCTGTCCCCAATGGAGGCCGAGGGCAGCAGGCCGATGGAGCCGGTGACCATACTGGCCTCGTCCGAGAGGATGTCGCCGAACATATTCTCGGTGACCACCACGTCGAACTGGGACGGGTCCCTCACCAACTGCATGGCGCAGTTATCCACCAGCACGTCCTCATAGGCCACGTCGGGGTACTCGGCGGCCAGGCGGTGCATGACCGCGCGCCAGAGGCGGGAGGTCTCCAGCACGTTCGCCTTATCCACCGAGGAGAGCTTCTTCCGGCGCAGCCGCGCCAGCTCAAAGGCCCGGCGGCCGATGCGCTCGATCTCCAGCTCGGAGTAGGCCATCAGATCGGTGCACTCCACGCCCCGGTCGGGGGTCTCGTACCGGTCCCGCTTGCCAAAGTACACGCCGCCGGTCAACTCCCGCACCATCATAAGGTCGATGCCCTTCCCGGCCGTCTCGGCCTTCAGTGGGCAGGCGTCGGCCATGGCAGGGCGCAGGACGGCCGGGCGGAGGTTCGCGTACAGGCCAAGATCCTTACGGATCGCCAGCAGCGCGGTCTCAGGCCGCTGCTGGGCGGGCTTGTCTGCTCCCCACCTGGGGCCTCCCACCGCGCCCAGAAGCACGGCGTCGCAGGCCCTGCAGATCTCGGCGGTGCCGTCCGGGTAGCTCTTTCCCACCGCGTCGGTGGCGCAGCCGCCCAGGAGTACGTCCACATAGGAAAAGCTGTGGCCAAAGCGCCGCCCCACGGCCTCCAGGACTCCTACGGCCTCCTCCACCACCTCGGGGCCGATGCCGTCCCCCCTAATGAGCGCAATTTTATAGTTCATCGCGCCACTCCGCGGGCCTTCAGGGAGTTCAGAAGCCCGCCGTTCTCAATAATGCCGCCGATAAAATCCGGGAATGCGGCGGCCTGATAGGTCTTTCCCGTGGTCACATCGGTGATGGTTCCGGTGGTGAAGTCCACGCTGACCACATCTCCCGCCCAGATCTCGGCCGCCGCCTCGGGGCACTCCAGAATCGGAAAGCCGATGTTGATGGAATTGCGGTAGAAGATGCGGCCAAAGGAAGCCGCGATCACGCACGTCACGCCGCAGGTCTTGAGGGCCAGAGGCGCGTGCTCCCGGGAGGAGCCGCAGCCAAAGTTACTTCCGCCTACCACCACGTCGCCGGGGCGGACCGTACCGGCAAAATCGGCGTCGATGTCCTCCATGCAGTGGGCGGCCAGGGCCTTGGGGTCAGGATTGTTGAGGTGGCGGGCGGGGATGATGACGTCGGTATCCACGTTGTCGCCGTATTTATAAACCTTGGGCATGGTTACTCATTCCTTTCGTTCGCGGATGGGCGGCATGAGGTCATGCCGCCGCCCCTTACAGCGTTTGGGGATCGGTCACAACGCCGGTAACGGCCGAGGCCGCAGCTACGGCGGGGCTTGCCAGTATGATCTCGGAGCTGACGGGACCCATACGGCCCACAAAGTTGCGGTTGGTGGTGGAGATGGCCCGCTCCCCGTCGGCGAGTACACCCATATGTCCGCCGAGACAGGGGCCGCAGGTGGGGGTGGAGACGGCGCAGCCCGCCTTGATAAAGGTCTCGACATAGCCCGCCTTCATGGCGTCCAGGTAGATCTGCTGGGTGGCGGGGAACACCAGACAGCGCACCCCCTTGGCCACCTTGCGGCCCTTCAGCACGGCGGCGGCCTGACGCAGGTCCTCCAGCCGCCCGTTGGTGCAGGACCCGATGACCACCTGCTGGATGGGAATGCCCGCCACCTGGTCCACAGTGCGGGTATTGGAGGGCAGATGGGGCAGGGCCACGGTGGGCTTGAGCACGTTCAGGTCGATAACCACCTCGCGCTCGTACACCGCGTCGGCGTCTGGCTCCACGGCCTCCCAGGCCCTGCTCACCCTGCCGTCGAGGTAGGCGCGGGTGGCGGCATCCACGGGGAAGATGCCGTTCTTGGCCCCCGCCTCAATGGCCATATTGGCAATGGTAAAGCGGTCGTCCATGGAGAGACTGCCGACCCCGTCGCCGCCAAACTCCAGGGATTTGTAGAGTGCGCCGTCCACGCCGATCTCCCCGATCAAGTGGAGGATAATATCCTTGCCTGAGACAAAGGGGCGAAGTCCGCCCTTTAAAGTCACCTTGATGGCCGAGGGCACCTTGAACCAGGCGAGTCCCGTTGCCATGCCCGCCGCCATGTCGGTAGAGCCCACGCCGGTGGAGAAGGCGTTCAGCGCGCCGTAGGTACAGGTGTGGGAGTCGGCCCCGATGATGGCCTCGCCGGGGGCGGTGAGCCCCTTTTCGGGCAGGAGGGCGTGTTCAATGCCCATCTCGCCCACATCGAAGAAGTTGGTGATGGAAAAGCGCCCGACAAAGTCCCGCACCTGGGCGCAGAGCTGGGCCGACTTGATGTCCTTGCAGGGGGTAGAATGATCCAGGACAAGGGCGATCTTATCCCGGTCGAAAATCTCGGTCAGTCCGGCTTTGTCAAACTCAGTGATGGCCACGGGGGCGGTGATATCGTTGCCCAGCACCAGGTCCAGTTTTGCCTCTATGAGCTGCCCTGCCTCCACGCCGGCAAGGCCCGCGTGCTTTGCCAGTATCTTTTGGGTCATGGTCATTCCCATGATGCTCCCTCCTTTTCACTCGGTGTGCCTATCATATCAATTTAGGTTGCAGGAAGAATGTAAACCGTGTTACAATTAGGCAACAGGATCACAGAAAGGGGGCTACCCGTATGGATGTCTGGCAACCCCTGGCCGAGGGCCAGAGCGTAAAGGTCTTCGCGCCCAGGCAGCTCATCTACCTCCAGGGCACCGAGGCGGAGCAGTTTTATTATATCCTGTCGGGGACGGTAAAGGTCTTTATCAGCTCGGACGAGGGGAACGAGCGCACCCTCACGCTCCACCGGGCGGGCAGCCTGATCGGGGAGGCCGCCTTCTTCGACAAGCAGCCCAGGGTCTCCTCCGCGGTTGCGGTGACCCGGTGCGAGCTGGTGAGCGTGGACCGCGCCCGTCTCTCGGCCGTCTTTGCCGCCCACCCGGACCTGGCGGTCTCCATGCTGGAGTATCTGGCCCGGACGGTACGCCTGCTCTCGGCCCATGTGGACGGCGCGTTCCTCCCCGCCGACCGCCGAATTGCCCGCCACCTCCTCTCCCCTCCCATCCGGGACGGCGCGGGCCCCTGCACCCATGAGGAGCTCGGGTTCGCCGTGGGGCTGAGCCGGGTGACGGTGAGCCGGGTACTGGGCGAGTTTGAGCGCAGGGGCTGGCTGAGGACGGGCTATCGCTCGGTGGTTTTGCTGGACCGGGCGGCCCTGGAGCGCTATGCGGGCGGTTTGGAGTAAAAAAGTCCCCCCGGCAGGGTATTCCGCCGGGGGGACTTGATTTTGCGTACTTATTTTGTGCCGAAGATGCGGTCGCCCGCGTCGCCCAGGCCGGGGACGATATAGCCGTGGTCGTTGAGCTTCTCGTCCACCGCGGCGCAGTAGATCTCCACATCGGGGTGGTCCTTATTCACCCGCCGGATGCCCTCGGGAGCGGCGATGATGTTCATGAGCTTGATGTGCTTCACATCGTAGTTCTTGATGAACTGGATGGCGGCAGAGGCCGAGCCGCCGGTGGCCAGCATGGGGTCGAGGATGATGACGTCGCGCTCCGCGATGTCGTTAGGCATCTTGCAGTAGTACTCCACCGGCTCCAGCGTCGCGGGGTCGCGGTAGAGGCCGATGTGGCCCACCTTGGCCGAGGGGACCAGCGTGAGGATGCCGTCCACCATGCCCAGGCCGGCCCGGAGCACGGGAACGATGGCCAGTTTCTTTCCGGCGATGCACTTAAACGTGCCGGTAGCCACGGGGGTCTTGATCTCCACGTCCTCCATGGGCAGATCGCGGGTCGCCTCATAGCACATGAGGCTTGCGATTTCGGAGACGACCTCGCGGAATTCCTTCACGCCGGTGGTCTCGTCCCGCAGGATGCTCACCTTGTGCTGCAGCAGCGGGTGGTCCAGAATGTGTACCTTATCCATCTTTTCCATCATGTCGATCCCCTTTGTCATTATTCTTTTCCAGCCGCTCCCGCTCCGCCTGGGACAGGCGGAGATAGACCGGCACAAGTCCCCCCGCGTCGGTCAACTCGCCCTGCCGGGCCCGCTCCAGCGCCGCCCGGGCCACGCCCCACGCGCTCTGGCAGCGGAGGTGGGGCGGAGCGAGCCGTGCGGGGATGCTCTGCTCTTGGAGATAATTATAGCATAAGGCCGCGCCGTCTCCAACTATAATTTGTGTTTTTTTTACGCCCCTCAGCTCCTGCGCCAAGTCAGCCAGGGCGATTGCCCGGTCAGGCGTCAGGCGGCTGGGTACGCCGTCGCGCGCCGTGAAGCGCGCGTTGTAGATCTGGCCCCGCCGGGCGTCCATGGCCGGGCAGAGATCCCCGTCCATATGGGCCGCCATCCAGGCCATGGCCTCCAGCGTGGACACGCCCACGCAGGGCTTGTCCAGCGACCAGGCCAGGCCCTTGGCCGCCGCCACACCGATGCGCAGGCCCGTAAAGGAGCCTGGCCCCGCCGCCACGGCGATCAGCTCCACATCCCCCAAAGTCAGGCCGCAGTTCTTCAGCAGGTCCTCACACATGGGCATGAGGGTGCGGGAATGGGTCAGGCCGTTATTTTGAAGGGACTGGGCGATGAGCTCGCCGTCCTCGCACAGAGCCACCGAGCAGGCTACGGCGGAGGACTCCAGCGCCAATATCTTCATAGCCGCGGCCCTCCTCCGATGGTGATGATCCGGCTGTCCTCTCCCCCGCCCCGGCGAATGTCCACCCGGATGCAGCCCTCCTCCAGCGCGTCGGCGATAATCCCGCTCCACTCCACGGCGCAGACGCCGCCCCGGCGGAGATAGTCCTCCCAACCGATCTCAAAGAGCTCCTCCGAGGAGCCCAGGCGGTACAGGTCAAAATGGAAGAGAGGCAGGCGCCCCCCCTCATATTCGTTGACAATGGTAAAGGTGGGGCTGGTCACCCGCTCCGTAATCCCCAGGCCCCGCGCCAGACCGCGGACGAAGGCGGTCTTCCCCGCCCCCAGGTCGCCCGTAAAGGCCACCACCTCGCCCGGCGCAAGCCGCTCGGCCAGCCGGGCACCCAGCGCCTCGGTCTCCTCCACCGCGTTTGAGCAATAGTCCATAGATGCACCTCGTTACATCATTTGTGCGGTACTTTTTCGGCTATTATACCACAAAAACGGAGTTTTTTCGGTATAATAGGCCATCGGCGCGTCCCGCGCCGTGGCTAAAATCACAGCGCATAGGCACGGAGTGCCTATGCACGTATAATAGCCGCTCTGCGGCTATTATAACATATCTCTTAAACCAGCGCAAAAAATGTTTACGGCTTACGGGAAAGATGGTAAAATAACGCGGAACGCATTGAAATAAGAAAGGGGGCCGGCCTATGTCGTGGCTGACCGATTCCCTGCGGGAATTTGCCCGCAAGGGCGATATCCTGCTGCTGAGCCTGTGCACCGCGGCCTCCCTCTTCGGGCTGATGCTCATCTTCAGCGCGACCCGCTACCTGGGCGGATACCGGAATGTCCTCGTCCAGGCAGCCGCCATCGCGCTGGGTGTTTTGGTCTATATCCTCCTCTCCGCCGTGGATATCGAGCTCATTACCGAGCGGTCCTGGGGCCTTCTCATCGCGTTCAATGTGATCTTTGTGCTGCTCACCCGAACTCCGCTGGGCGTTGCGATCAACGGAAACCAGAGCTGGATTCGCATCCCCGGCATCCCCTTCAATATCCAGCCCGCCGAGATCGTCAAGCTCACCTATGTGCTGCTGCTGGCCTGGCAGTGCAACCGGCTGATGGACCGCGGCATCTCCCGGCCAACATCAGTCTTGCAGATCGCGGGGCATACCCTCTTCATGTGCGGCCTGATCGCGGTGGCCTCGGGGGATTTCGGCATGGCGCTGACCTATATCCTTATCTTTGTGGTCATCGCATGGACCGGCGGGGTGAAGAAGCGCTGGTTTCTGCTGGCCCTGGCGGTCATCGTTGCGGCGACTGTCCTGGTCTGGCCCCATATTATTGATGACTACCGGATGCGCCGGTTCACCGTTGTGATCGACCACCTTACCAGCAATCCGGATACCCTCTATGAGCAGACCCTGGGCAAGGGCTACCAGCAGACCCGCAGCCTTCTGTACATTGGCGGCGGTGGGTTGTTTGGACAGGGCTTTCTCAAGGGCATCCAGACCCAGAGCTACAACTCCATGCCCAAATACATCCGTGAGTCCGACGAGATTTTTGCTGTCTGCGGCGAGGAGTTCGGCCTGGTGGGCTGTGTACTGCTGCTGCTCCTGCTGTCTGCCGTCATTCTGCGCTGCGTCTGGGTGGCGCGGCGAGCAAGAAGTCTCCAGTCCGCGCTGATCGCCATGGGCTTTGCCGGGATGCTCCTCGCCCAGATCGCCGTTAACGTGAGCATGTGTCTCTATATCTTCCCCGTGGTCGGACTGACGCTGCCCTTTATCAGCTACGGCGGCTCCTCCATTATCACGATGTTCGCGGCCATGGGGGTGGTCTCCAGTATTAAAATGCGCTCGCTCCCCAGCTGGATCAGCGACCGGAGCAGGCTTTGACTTCATCTACCGGGGCGCAAATTTGCACCCCGGTTTTTCATTCTTTGGGAATAATCTCTCTTGGCTGGTAAAGAATATTGTTACGCTCGATTTTACGATCTATCCAACTAAGGAGGTCATTCTCTTGAAACAACCCGCCGCTTTACGCCGCATCCTGCCCCTGCTCGTGATCACCGCGCTCTGTATGTCCTTGGCCGTCCCCGTCTCCGCCCTCTTTGGCCGTGGAGGAACCGAGAACGCCGCCACCGTGGCCGCCTTCTCCAAGAACGGCCTTGCCAACACCCCGATCACCTTCTCAGCCGACGACTTTGTGGTGAACGGCAAGACCACCCTGTCCAGCGTGGTCATCACCACCCTGCCTGACCCCGGCGCCGGAATGCTGGTCATGGGCGGAGCGCCCATCGCCGCGGGGGATACCATCGCCATGAGCGCCATCTCCGGCCTGCGCTTTCAGCCTCTGGCGGCCCCAGTCGTGGCGGTCAGCGCGTTTAGCTTCACCCCTCTCTTCTCTGACGGCACCGCCGGCGACGCTGTGAGCGTGAGCGTCTACCTGCTCTCGGCCAAAAACGAGGCCCCCATCGCGGAAAACCTGACCTTCAGCACCTATAAGAATGTCGCCATCGTCGAGCGGTTTGCCGCCACTGATCCCGAGGGCGACCTGCTCACCTTCCAGCTCATCCAAAAACCCGCCCGGGGCGCTGTGACCATGCCCACCGACGGCTCCGACCAGTTTGTCTACACCCCTTATGAAAATAAGACCGGCAAGGACGCCTTCACCTACGTGGCGGTAGACGCCGTGGGCAACACCTCCGCGCCCGCCACCGTGAAGATCAACATTGAAAAAGCCAAAACCAAGGTCACCTATGCCGACATGGACGGCGTTCCCTCCTACAAGGCGGCCATCCGCCTGGCGGAGGAGGGCATCTTCGTGGGCGAGACCATCGACGGCCAGTATTTCTTCCGGCCCAATACCCCGGTCACCCGCAGCGAATTCCTCGCCATGACCATGAAGGCCGCCGGCATGAAATCCCTGGCAGATGTGACCACCACCGGCTTTGCCGACGACCTTGTCATTCCCACCTGGGCCAAGGCCTATGCGGCGGCGGGCCTCAAGTCCGGCGTGGTGCTGGGCGCGGCCCGGTATGACGGCCAGATCGTCTTCAGCGCCGACGCGCCCATCACCCGCGCCGAGGCCTCGGTCATTCTTAACCGCGCCCTCAAGATTACCGACGTGGCCGAGACCATGTTCTCCGATACCGAGACTGCACCGGTATGGGCCGCCCAGGCCGCTGCCAACCTTAAGACCTGCGGCATCCTCCAGACAAGCAGCTCCGGCACGCTGGGCCTGGGCGACCAGCTCACCCGCGGCGGCGCGGCCGAGATGGTCTCGGGTGCGCTGGAGGTTCTCGATAACCGCCACAGCGGCGGGCTGTTCAACTGGTAAGAGCAAAGTTCCTCTCCCTTAAAATGTGTAAAGCAAAACCACCTGTCACAGTTACGCGCTGCGGCAGGTGGTTTTGCTATCGGCGGATAAAAAAAGACGGCCCCGCCGAGGGCGGAGCCGTCCAGATGTATTTATTTAGCAGGACCAGCCGAGCATTTTGCAGAGCGTGTTAAACAGATTGCCGCAGGAGCTGAGGTTGCAAAAGTTAAAGCTGCACATATCTCCGACCTCCATAAAAAGATTGTCTCGCGAGGACAAGATCATTGTAACCGTTCTGTAACCTTTTTTCAATGGTAATGCTTCCCGCCAAAAAAGTACAGGGCGGCACCGCGCAGCTTCATAAAAAGAACACGCCATCGGCCTTCCCGGAGACCTATTTTCCTCTCTCCAAAACACGGATCGGCCCGCGGTCGATCGTCTTGGGAAGTCTTTCCGACGCAAGGCGGAGGAAGGTCCGATACCCCTTCGGCTCTCCGCCCACCCGCAGGGTTTTATTGCTCGGGCCAAGGAAGGCAAGGCGCTTCCCTATGGAGCCGCTCAGCCCTTCGACCCGGTTCCAGGCAAGGGATTTCTGCACTCCAAACAAGTTGACATAAATCAGCTCCTCCTCCCGCACGACCACGCACTTGACAAAGCGGTAGAGCAGCGCCACCGCGCCGGCTGCCGCACTTACGAGGAGAAAGGCAGCTGTGTTGAGCCGGGCGTTGGTGCTGGTGAAGAGCCGGTCGGGCAGGGCTATGCCGCTGTAGAGAAGGGCCAGCAGCTCCAGCCACAGGGCAATGCCGAGAACCCCGGTCATACCGGATTCCCGGAGCACAAGCAGATCGCAGGGCCGGGGTCTGTACCGGCGCAGCGGAATCAGAAGGACAGCCGCCAGCACGATCAACGCCGCAATTACTGCGGCGGGCAGAAAAATACCCTCGGAAAAAGCCGCCATCTCAACAGCGTTCATGGGCGAGCCTCTCTTTCTTGTGACAGACTGAGGATTCGGTCATACAGCGTTTCTCCCTGATCCGGGTCATGGCAGCAGACCAGCGGAACATCCAGCACAAAGGGGCTGCATGCGAGACCCAGGTAGCCCTCCGCAAAAGCCATCGCCCCCAGCTCCTCCAGGGCCGGAACCCGCCTATAGGTCTCAAAAGGGCCCAGCTTCCACAGCCGCAGATGCTTCTCACGGGCATAGGGGGTCTCCCCCCGCAGCGCAAAGACGTGGTAAAGCTCATGAGCCAGCAGGACTTCCTCTACCGAGGCGCCCCGCAGAAACGCGGTAAAGTCGGCGCGCTCCAGCTGTGCCTGACAAGCCCCAGTGAGCGCGCGGTCCAGGTAGACGGAGCTTGGCTCTTCAAAATAGGCGAAGGGGATTTTTGAGCTAAAGGGGGTGGGCGGCATATCGTACAGGGTTATCCCCAGGTCCGCCAAAACGGCCGAAGGTGACCGGCCGGCATGCTCTCTGTGCTTGCGTTTCGCCAACTCCGCCCCCTCCTGCCGGGCGCGGCAGGCAAGGGACGCACGCCCGGCGGCGGAAAGGCGGGCGCTGCCCGGATCGCTCTGAAACGCGTAGGCCTCCCAAAGGGCCTGCGGCAGCGCCGCCAGGACCTCCATCCTCTCCCGCGTCATGGGTCACAGCTCGGAGCGCGCGCCGACCAGAATGACCATCTCGTCCTCGCCGACGTCTAAAAACTCAGTGGCTATAATGGTTTTGAGCTGTTCCAAACTGATCGTGTTTGTAAAGTCCAATACCTTGCCGCCGATGCACAGGTAGAGGTCTGGGGTGCGCTCCATCTCAGAGCGATAGGTCAGGCTGGACTTCCACATCCTCTCGGTCTCCTCCTGCCAGTCGGCCGCCCGGAACCGTTTGGATTGGGCGTCACCCCGCTGGATTTTGATAAAGCCCTTTTTGTCCAGCAGGCGTATCTGGCGCTTGTCCCCCTTGGGGGCCGAGAAGAGATAGAAGAGGTCGTCCTTCAGGTCGCAGGTCAGGGCCTTGGGCGGCAGATTCATGGACTCGGCCGCCAAAAGCCGGGCCTCCTCCTCGGTGCACTCCTTGAGCAGGTCGGTGGTTTTCACCTCGGTGGAGCCCAAGGCGATCGCCGTGACCTTATTGCTCTGGGCGTCCACCTCGATCTGCACCTCGATGCTGTCGGGCACCGCGCCGCTCTTGATAGCGAGCTGCTTGGCCTCTCGCTTGATCTGCGCAATCTCCTCGGTGGTCGGGTTGGGGATGACCCGCTCCACCACGTCGCGGATCATGGCCAAGGCCACGCCGATGGAGGAGATGACCTCGGCCTCCTTGGGAATGGAGTAGTGCAGGGCCATTTTTTCCGCGGTGAACGGCAGCAGCGCGCTGGCACCGCCTCCGCAGCCCACGAGAGAAATTTGGTCCTTCTCGATCTTGTACTTCTCAGCCAGCTCCAAAATGACAGGCTCGATCTTCTCGTAGGCCGCCGTCAAAATCTGCCTGCTGCACTCCTCCACCGTCACATTGAGGAACTTTGCCAGAGGCTCCATGCAGGCCCGGGCCGAGGCGACGCTGCCGTAGCTGTAGTCGCCCTCCTTCACATAGCCGAGGATGTTGGCGGCGCAGGAGTTGGTGATGGCCACCCGCTTGCCGCTCTTCAATTTGATGCGCACATAGTCGGCGGGGTCCCCCGCCTTGGGAGAAAAGAGCTCCAACTCGGGGTCTACAATTTCTTCCAGTGGGGTGTAGACGGCGTACTCCAAGCCGCCGATGTGGGCGCTCCGGGGGCCGACGTCTACCAGTCTGCCGCCCGCCGCGCGGACCATAGACCCGCCCGCCACGCCCAGGACGACTACATCCAGGGAGTTTACATAAGTAGCGTGCCCGCCCACCACGGAGTAGTCCACGGCGGGGCGGCCGTTCTTGATGACGCCGATATTGGTGGAGGTCCCCCCCACCTCAAAATAGATCCCGTTGGAGGCGCGCAGATACATGAGGGCACCCACCACGCTGGCGGCCGGGCCGGAGAGCATGGTAAGCACCGGGCGTTTCTTCATTTCGCCGATCTCCATGACGCCGCCGTCGCCCCGCATGATCATCAGCGGCACCTGAATGCCCGCGCCGCGCACCGCCGACTCGGTGCAGTTGGCCGTGTTCATCATTTTGGGCAGAATAGAGGCGTTGATAGCGGCAGTGCGCGTGCGCCGGGTAAGGCCGTAGAGCTTGGAGATGTCGGAGGCCACCGAGACCAGATATCCCTTTTCCTCGGCGATGCCGCAAATTTCCCGTTCCCCGCTCTGTGCGTCCACACCGAAGACTTGGGAGGCCACCAGAACCTGAGCCCCCTCCTTGACGAGGAAGTCAATGGCCTCTGAAATGGTGGTCCGCGTCAGGTTTTTTTCCTTGAGATAGGTGTGAAAGGTCTTGATCAGACGCCCGGCGCCCAGGTCAATGTCCGGGATTTTGGACTGGCTTTTAGAGAGCAGGCCGCCGAGACCGCCGGGTCCGACCCCCAGAACACCGACCTGGGCCACATCCCCCTCCAGCAGCGCGTTGGTGGCCTGGGTAGTGGAGTGGGCGATAAAGACCACCTCTTCAGGGGCGATGTTGTTGTGCGTCAGGCAGTTTTCAAAACACGCTATAACCCCTGCCGCCACACCCAGGGAATGGTCGTGGCTTGTTTTAACGATGCTTCTCCCGACAATGTCGTGGGTAGCGTTGTCGATGGCGACCGCCTTGGTATGGGTTCCGCCAACGTCAATGCCCACTCGAATCTCTCTCATGCGGCTTCCCTCCGTGGTTTATAAGATTGTTACATCCTTCCCCTATCTGTCTATAGGGGAAAGATGTAACATATTTGCTCTGAATCAGATGGCAAACATGAAATAAGCGAGAATTTCCAGTGCAAGGGTGACAAGCAGAGCGAAGGGCAGGACAACCTTGAAGTAATCCTTCAGCTCGGCCTTCGTGTATCCGATGGCCCACAGGCACCAGGACTGGGTGGGACAAATGGAGCCGTTCACCGAAGTGGTGGGGATGCTGACAAGCGGGAACAGGATCTGGGGAGTGAAGATGCCGCCGATGGACTGCAGCATGGCCAGCACGGCCGCGCCGGCGCCCCAGACGGTGAGGGGGCCGCGGAAAAGGGCCAGCACGCCCAGCACGCCAAAGACAATGAACAGGGGCAGAACCGACGTGGGGATGATGGGCTGGAGGATGGGCACCAACAGGGGCGCGCAGATTTTAGCGGCGCGCAGGAACATCTGCAGGAAGAAGAGGAAGGCAAAGACCAGGGCCACATCCACCACACCGTCGTGGAAGGTCCTCTGCAGGAGCTCGCCCAGGTACTTCCAGCCCCTGGTCAGGCTGCCGGTGAAAATAAGCGCCCACAGTATGGCGGCCAAAATGGCGGTAATGGACTTAAAGCCGAGGAAGATGGAGAACACGACAGGCAGCACAGGGGTAATCATAGCCAGTACGCCGACTTTTTTGTCGGTGTCCACACCGGCCTCGGCGGCCCAGGCGTGACGGGCAGCGGTCTTCTTCCCGCCCGAGAAGAGGAGAATCATCACGAAGGTCGCCAGCATCTGCAGTCCGAAGGCGATGAAGGCGAAGGTGACCCAGGGGCCGGTGGAGTAGTTAAACTCGGGCATCAGGGCGCTGAGCTGCTTGATCCAGCCGCTGTTTAAGTAAAGTCCCGCGCCCACGCTCATGAGGAAAGACCCGGTGGCCAGGGCCTTGGGGATGCCCAGGGAGAACAGGATGGGGAAGACAATCACGCCGATGGCCACGACCGAGCCCGCGCCGTAAGCCGAGGTGAAGATGAGCCCGGTGACCAGGGAGAGCAGGATGCAGGTGAGGGCAGGGCGGTCGCCGCCCAGCTCCACCGCCGTGCGGATGATAGAGCGGGCAATCCCGGTGTCAACCAGAACACGGCCAAACCAGGAGCCGAAGATGATGACCACCGCGGTCACGCCCCAGAGCTCAGGTCCCTGTTGGAAAATGCCGCTGTTGATGTCTATCATGCCTCCGCTCACCTGTTCGGCGGTAGCCGACCAGGTGGTCACGCCCGCCAGGGCGCCCAGCCCGGCCCAGAGCACTGCCATGATAAAGAACCCCAGCAGCAGGTTTCCGCCCTTGGCGGCATAGACGGCGAACGCGATATAGGTAAGCAGCAAAAGAATTCCGATAGCTGTTGACATAAAAGTTCCCCCTCTTAAATTATAATGTTGTCTGCCGTAGCAAAATTGCGCTTCCCTCTATCCTCCTCTCCAGAAGAATTGCTGACGCGCGGCAACTGTCTCCCGATGCTTCTGTCAATACCTCCTATTCCCGAAAGAATTGTTTCTTGGTTTGCCTTGCAGCCTGGAGAAGCAGACCAATTTCGCTGTTACAGCTGAATACCTTCATTCCCTCCCGGGCCCATTGATGTAAGAAGTCCACGTGAGACTCGATGATACCGCTGGCTTTTCCGCCCTCCTTCGCGCCCGCGATGATGGTGCGGATGGCCGTTTTCATGGCTTCGGTGTCCAGTTCTCCGGGGGCGCCGCAGTCGGCGGCCAGATCGTTGGGACCCACCATCAGCGCATCAATCCCCTCGACCCGGGCAATCTCCGCCGCGTTCTTGGCCCCCAGGCGGGTCTCGATCTGTACGAGCACCAGCGTCCTGCGGTTGGCAATCTCGCAGTACTCATGGAGCGGAGGAGGTGCGTAGTTGGTATGCGGCCTCGTTGTGGAGATGCCGCGCTTGCCCAGTGGGTGGTACTTGGCGTACGCCACCACCCGCTCCGCGTCCTCCCTGGTGCTCACCATAGGCACCAAAAGCCCGTCGGCCCCCATGTCCAGCACCTTGGTGATGTACTGGCGCTCAATGGCCGGGATGCGGATGAGCATGGGAATACCAAAGCCGTTGCCCGCTGTGATGAGGTTGGCCACCTGTGAGAAGTCGAAATAGCCGTGCTCACAGTCGATGATCACAAAGTCGTACCCGGCAGCCTGCAACACGCGCACGACGTTCGGGGTCGCAACCTCGGAGAGCATGGTACCAAGCACGGTTTCGCCGCATTGCAGTTTCTCTTTCAGCATGATATCGAGTCCTTCCATTTGGATTCTAAGTACCGTTCGGTCTCCTGCAGGTCGCGGCAGAGGCCGGTGCAGCAGAGGGAGAGCTTCAGCAGGCCCAGCGCGGCCTCATCGGGCATGGCGGGGAGCCGGCAGTCAAGACCGGTGGTTTTCCCGATGGCCTCCCGCAGAGCGGGCGTTTTCCACGCCACCCCGCCCAGGCAGACCAGCGAGCGCATCTCCTCCCCTCTGAAGAGCAGTGCGAGAGAATCCCGATACGCGGCGGACATGGCGGCGTAGGCCGAGGAAAACAGGTTTTTCAGGGTCAGGTTGGTGGGAGAGATACCTGTGATCGCGCCGCGGCTTTCGACGCGGGGCCCGAAGAAGCTCATGTCGAGCTCCAGGTCCGGGTCCCCCTCCCGCGGCTGCCCGTGCACCGCGCGCCAGACCTCAGCCGGAGAGAGGTCCCGGCCGGTGAGCACGGAAACGGCGTCGCGGAAAAAGTCGATCAGCACGTCCAGGTTCCTGCCCGAGGGCAGCCCCGATATGGTGCGCAAAAACGCCCCGCCGAAGAAGGGCCGGTTTTCATAGGGCCCGGGCTGAAACACGGACGTGATCCTCCCCGTTTGGGCCGCGGTCGCAATGTTGATGATTCCCTCCCCTTCCACCGGTCCGCAGCCCAAAACGGAAACCTGCTGATCCCCGTAGTCGGGGAATACGGGTATCCCCCTGTAAAAGCCGCACGGAACAAAATCTCCCGCCGTAAGCTCCGGGAACTCGATGGCTCCAAAGCCGAACCGCTCGATGAGCCCCCTGTCCCACGTCCCTTTAATCACGTCGGCTATGCCCAGGGGGGCCGCACTGGTGATATGGCAGATATTGTTTCCGGTCAGAGCATGGATGAGATAGGAGCCCAGGGTGTAGAGGACGCCGCAAGCCGGCACCTCCCGGCCCCGGAGCAGCGTGAAAAGGTTGCATGCGCCGAGGGCGGGCTTCAGGGGCACTCCGGTGCGCGCCATCTCCTCCGCCTTTATCCGCGCCCCCAGCAGATCCAGATAGCTCTCCTCTGTCCCGGGCACGGTTTTCAGACACCGGCGGTCCTGCCATGACACATACCGGGCAGGCGTATCATCATACCGGTATACAACGCCGTGCATCTGCACCGAGAGCACGACCCCCTTGACGTCGCTGTATTCTTCCATCCAGCGGTCTATATTCTCTCGCGCGGCCGCCACATAGGCGTCGGCCGGAACCTCGTACAGTCCCTCCTCAAGCCCTGC
>JBLJBF010000213.1:0-5574 GCA_047637855.1 Pseudoflavonifractor sp.
CCAAATATGCATAGTATACCACTATCGCCACCGCTTGACAAGTTTTACCCACGCCGTTAAAATGGACGGGACGATAAAAAAGCTGGAGGAATCACCTTGGACAAAACATGGTTTGACGATATGGAGTTCCGCATCCCCCGCGGCGGGGTACGCACCCGCTTTGCCCCCTCGCCCACCGGTTATATGCACATCGGCAATCTGCGCACCGCCCTGTACACCTGGCTCATCGCCCGGAACGCGGGGGGGAAGTTTATCCTGCGCATTGAGGACACCGACCAGGAGCGCCTGGTGGAGGGGGCCACCGAGATCATCTACGCCACTTTGCGGGAGTGCGGGCTCGACTGGGACGAGGGCCCCGACGTGGGCGGCCCCGCAGCCCCCTATGTCCAGTCCCAGCGGCGGGACACCTACGGGAAGTATGCGCAGCGTCTGGTCGAGACCGGCCACGCCTACCGCTGCTTCTGCACCAAGGAGCGGCTGGACTCCCTCCAGAGAGAGGACGGCCCGGGCGGGTACGACGGGCACTGCCGCCGTCTCTCTCAAGCTGAGATAGACGAAAAACTGGCTGCCGGGGTTCCCTACGTCATCCGCCAGAAGATTCCCGCCGAGGGGACCACTACCTTCTCCGACGCCGTCTTTGGTCTCATCACGGTGGAGAACAGCACGCTGGACGACCAGGTGCTGATCAAGTCGGACGGCCTGCCCACCTACAACTTCGCCAATGTGGTGGACGACCATCTCATGGGCATCACCCATGTGGTGCGCGGGTCGGAGTACCTCTCCTCTGCCCCCAAGTACAACCTCCTCTACCAGGCCTTCGGCTGGGAGGTGCCTGTCTATATCCACTGCTCCCCTGTCATGCGGGACGCCCGCAATAAGATGAGCAAGCGGCATGGCGACCCCTCCTATCAGGACCTGATCGCCCAGGGCTACCTATCGGCCGCGGTGGAAAACTATGTCACGCTGCTGGGCTGGTCCCCCCGGGGCGAGTACGCCGAGCGGGAGTTCTTCACCCTGGACGAGCTGACCCGGATCTTCGATATCGGCGGCATCTCCAAATCCCCTGCCATCTTTGACCTGGAAAAGCTCAAATACTTCAACGCCAACTATCTCCGCGCCCTCTCCCCCGAGGACTTCTTCCTGGGTGCCGAGCCTTACCTGCGCGCCGCGGTCAAGACCCCCGGCATCGACCTGGCCCTCATCGCCCCCCTGGTGCAGCCCAGATGCGACACCTGGATGGACATCGCCCCCCAGATCGATTTCTTTGACGCTTTGCCCGCCTACTCCAACGAGCTATACTGCCACAAGAAGATGAAGACCGACGAGGAAAACTCCCTGGAGGCCCTGAAGCTGGTTCTCCCCGTGCTGGAGGGTCTGAGCGACTGGAGCTTTGAGGCCATCCATGCCGCGCTCATCGGCCTTGCCGAGAAACTGGAGCTGAAGAACGGCCGCATCATGTGGCCCGTGCGCACCGCCCTCTCGGGCAAGGCGGTCACCCCGGGCGGGGCGGTGGAGCTCTGCCACATCCTGGGTAAGGACGAGACCCTGTGCCGCATCCGCAGGGGCATCGGGCAGCTGGCAAACTAGGCGGGCTTACGGGCGGCACGTCGGGGCCCGTCACCTGCGCTACGCGGGGGCCTTCTGCCAGAGGGCGGCGTCCTTGACGCCGGCCACGCAGCTTGATCGCCACATACAAAGAGGAGGCCGAGACAAACGTCCCGGCCTCCTCTTATGTTGCTTGTTTCGTGCGTGGCCTCTTCTTGCGAATCAGCAGCCGCAGTTGTTCCCGCAGCCGCCGCAGCCGCCGCCGCAGCCACCGCAGCCGCCGCCGCAGCCGCAGCTATTGCCGCCCCAGCCGCCGCAGCAGAAGAGGATGATGAGGATGATGATGATCCAGAGGCAGCCGCCGCCGCCCCAGCCACAACCGTTATTGCACCCCATAGTGAAGTACCTCCTATATGAATTGGAGAGCTCACCGGCCATTGCCTGCGCGGCCTGGCCTCGGCGGTCTCAATTCATACTATGCGGCGCCACTAGATTGGTGCAATCGCCAAGAAATTCACTGATAAAACTCTGTACCCCTTTTATCGTCAGCGCAGCCGTGCGCCCACAACCCCCGCTTCTGCCTGATCTGACTGGGTCTGGGTCATGGCCCCAGCCGAGACGAGGGCGCTTCGGAGCGTCCCCCCCGCCCTGCGGTTGGCCGAGAGGGCGTAGTAGGAGAGATAGGCGGTCTGGGCCCGGAGGAAGGGCTTTGTCCCGTCCAGCAGACTACGCTCCCCCGCCGTGATGACCCCCAGCGCCGCCGCCCGGTCAAGGGCGGTATCCCAGGTGAAGTCCGGGGCCGCGCCGCCATCCTGATACCCCAGGGCACGCAGCAGAAAGGTCAGGTACTCCCCGGAGCTGATGGTATTGGCGGTGCCGAAGAGCATCCGCTCCCCGTCCACCCCCTTGGTATAACCCTTGGCGTAGGCGTAGGCCGTATACTGCCGCGCCCACTCGGGCACGTCGGGAAAGGGGTTCGCCCCGGTGTAGGCCAGCGCCGCCTTCTCCTCACCGATCAGGCGAAGGAAGAGGACCAGCCCCTCGATCCGGGTAGGCGTCAGCTCCAGGTCGTACCCGTCGCCGTAGGCCGTGCCGGTGCCCCGGAAGAGGCCCATGGTCCTCAGCGCGGCCGCCAGCTCATTATAGTCTACCTCGCCGCTGGAGGTGAGGGCGTAGTACCCCTGGAGGGAAAGGACCGCCGTATCCGAGGTGACGGTGGCCCGGCATAGGGTGCCCTCGGCGGCCAGATAGCGGTGCCGCGCGGCCATAGCCGTCCCGGCGGGCACGGCGGAGCCCGCCGTCACATCCACCGCCGTGCCCCGGTCATAGCTCAGCACAGCGCTCCCCGCCAGAAGGAGGAGCTGGGAGCCGGTATCGACGGTGAGCACATCTCCCCGCTTGAACCGCCGCTCCACAAAAGAGGGGGCATACCCGGCCCCACCCGCCAGTGCCCCCGCCCTGGCCAGGTACAGGTCGGCCTGCGCCTTCAGCCGGGCCACCGCGTCATCGTAGGCCCCGGTGAGGGCGGTGTCCATCCGCCCTGCCGCCATCGTCACCGTCGCCGGTACGTAGGTGCCGGTGAGATAGCCCTGGGTGACGAGCGGATCGGCCGCACTCCCCCCCGCCGCAAGAGCGGCCGTGCCGCCCATGGCGATGAGCCCCGCCAGAAAAATTGCCGCCAGCCTTTTCATAAGCGGCCTATTCCTCGGAGATCATATAGCTCAGCGCCAGGAGACTGTCGGCAAAGTGGACGTCCTCCACCACCACGCCCTGCGGTTTCTCCAGCTGCAGCTCGATATTGGTAAAGTTCCAGATGCCCCGCACCCCGCGCGCCACCAGCCGGTCGGCCAGCGCGCTCGCCACATGGCCGGGCACCGTCAGCACCGCCACACTCACCGGATGCTCGGCGAGGTAGCTCTCCAGCGTGTCGGTGTGGTAGACCCGCACCCCCGCCAATTCCGTGCCCACGATGGCGCTGTCCACGTCGAAGGCGGCGGACAGGGTGAACCCGCTCTTCTCAAAGTGGAAGTTCTCGATGAGCGCCCGGCCCAGGTTGCCCGCGCCAAAGATGACGGCAGTATGCCCCCGGTCCATGCCCAGAATGTCGGAGATCTCGCCCCGTAGCTTCTCAATGTTATAGCCGTACCCCTGCTGGCCAAACTCGCCGAAACAGGACAGGTCCTGGCGGATCTGGGAGGCTGTCAGGTTCATGGAGTCTCCCAGTGCGTTGGAGGAAATACGCACGATCCCCGACTGGAAGAGGTCGTCCAAATGGCGGTAATAGCGGGGCAGGCGGCGGATTACGGCGTTGGATACCTTTTGCTTTTTCATCGGTCGGCACATCCCTCTTGATCTTTCGTTAAAAGAAATTTTACTCTTTTTCCCCGTACTTGTCAAACTTTTTCACAAAGCTATTTTCCCCGGTGCTTCGCAGGAATTGACATTGGCGGAAAGTTGTCCTATAATGACCGCATCTTCCCCGGGAAGGAGGGGGCTCTATGTCCCTTGCTATCCAAGAGGCATCGGAGGGCGATTTGCGTGCCCTGCTGGCCCTGTACACCCATCTGCACCCCGAGCCGCCCCCCGAGCCAGACCGGGCGGAGCGAGCCTGGAGCGCCATCCTATCCGACCCAAATCACCATGTTCTTCTGGGTCTGGAGGAGGGGCGCGTCGTATCCTCCTGCGTCCTGCTCATCATTCCAAACCTGACCCGGAATGCCCGGCCCTACGCCCTTATTGAGAATGTGGTCACCCACCCCGACTTCCGGGGCGGCGGCCGGGCCACGGCGCTGCTTAGACAGGCCGCGGCGCTGGCCGGGGAGGCGGGCTGCTACAAGGTTATGCTCCTCACAGGGCGCAAGGACAAGGCCACACTGCATTTCTACGAAAACGCGGGGTTCCAGTCCAGGGACAAGTCCGCCTTTATCCGCTGGCTGTAGCCGCGAAAACTCCTGCATACGGCCCGGTGGACCGTCCTCTTCCCCGGTCCCTCCGGGCCGCCGCACTATGTGCGGCCGCCCTGTCCCGCTCCACAGTCTTTATATATGTAAAGGAGTTGTGCTTTCCAATGTCTGAATCTATTAATGCCAGGGGCAAAGAGTGTCCCATTCCGGTGGTGATGGCCAAGCAGGCCATCGCCGGCGGCAAGCTCCCCTTCACCATCGAGGTGGACAACCAGACCGCGGTGGAAAACCTGACCCGCCTGGCCGCCAGCCAGAGCCTGACCGCCCCCGCCCGCGCGCTGGGCGGAGGTGTCTTTGCCCTGGACTTCTCCCGTCCCGGGGAAACTCCCGCCCCAGAGTCCGCTCCCGCTCCCCTGCCCGCCTCGGGCGGGGAGTACGCGGTCTTTATCGGGCGGGACATCGTCGGCGCGGGGGACCGCACCCTGGGGACCAATCTCATGCGGATGTTTTTCTACACCCTCGCAAATTCCGACAGTCTCCCCGCCGCCCTCCTCTTCATGAACGACGGCGTCAAGCTCCCCACCCTGGACGACCAGGTGGTGGAGCATCTTCAGGTCCTATCCGCGCGGGGGGTGGAGGTTCTGGTCTGCGGCACCTGTCTCAACTTCTACGGTCTTGCCGACAGCCTGCGCGTGGGTGTGGCAAGCAATATGTACGACATTGTCTCCCGGATGCAGCGCGCCGCCAAGGTCATATCGATGTAAAGGTTATCTACTTTATGGACTACTGTATGCTTACCTTTTCCAGTACCCATGCCGCAATCTCCACCCAGGCGCTGCTGGATCGTGTCTGCTTGGTGCAGACCATGCCGGTACTCCGTCAGGTCTCCTCCGGCTGCGGCATCGCTCTGCGCTTCTCCCCCGCCGCTCTGGAAGCTGTCCGGGCCGCTCTGGCCGCCTCACCCCTCGCCCCAAGCGAGTACGCCTTCTACGCCGTCACGGGAAGCGGGCCAAGTCTCAAGGCCGAATCGCTGGCAGTTTAAAAAAGAGAGCCGCCCTACGGGCGGCTCAGCCTGTCAAAGAAGTTCCGCAGGACTTCTTTGACAGGCTGCTACACTTTTTGAAAC
>JBLJBF010000214.1:0-9535 GCA_047637855.1 Pseudoflavonifractor sp.
ATGCCCTCCGTCACCATCTGCACCTTCCTCACCCTTACCAACGGCTTTAAGCTCTTCGACCAAAACCTGGCCCTCACCGGCGGCGAGCCCGCCCACGGCTCCGAGCTGCTGGCCCTGAATATCTACTATACGTTCTACGGCCGGTCCGGCCCCCAGTGGAAGGGCATCGGCCAGGCCAAGAGCGTCATCTTTTTCCTGTTGGTGGTGGCCATCTCCCTGATCCAGCTCCGGCTCACCCACTCTAAGGAGGTGCAAAGCTGATGGCGAAGAAAAAAAGCCGCCCCGGCCTTGCCTGGAGCGTCCTCATGACGGCGGTGTGCATCCTCTATATGTACCCGATCTTCATGATTTTAATGAACTCCTTAAAAAAAGAGACCGCCATCACCACCTCCGGGGCCTTCCAGCTCCCCGGAGCGGACTCCTTCGCGGGACTTTCCAACTATGTTGACGCGGTGAGCGCCAAGGGCTTTTTCCAGAGCTTTGGGTATACCTTTTTTATCACGGTATCCTCGGTGGCCCTCATTCTCATCTGCTGTTCCATGCTGGCCTGGTACATCACCCGGGTACGCAATGTGTTTACCAAGGGTATCTACTACCTGTGCGTCTTCTCCATGGTGGTGCCCTTCCAGATGGTCATGTTCACCCTCTCCTCCATGTCGGACACGCTGAAGCTCAACACGCCCTGGAACATCTGCGTCATCTACCTGGGCTTTGGCGCGGGACTTGCCGTGTTCATGTTCTCGGGCTTTATGAAGACCATCCCCATCGAGGTGGAGGAGGCCAGCATGATCGACGGGTGCAGCCCGATCCAGACCTATTTCCGCATCGTATTTCCCATGCTCAAGCCCACCCTCATCTCGGTGGGCATTCTGGAGGCCATGTGGGTTTGGAACGACTACCTCCTGCCCACTTTGGTGCTGGACCTGCAGAGGTATAAGACCATCTCCATGCTCATCCAATACTTCCGCGGCAGCTATGGACGGGTGGAGATGGGGCCCATGATGGCCTGCATCATGCTGACCGTCTTCCCCATCGTTGTGGTGTACCTTTTCTGCCAGAAGTATATCATCCGGGGCGTTGTGGCCGGCGCGGTTAAGGGGTAAACGCGTTCCAGGGGGGCATTCGACGGCCCCTGCCCGACAGGACGCAAACACCGGAAAGGGGGATGACTTTATGACGATCAAGGATATCGCCCGGCTGTCGGGCTACGCGGTGGGGACGGTCTCGCGGGTGCTCAACGGCAGCCCCAACGTATCCCCCGAGGCGCGGGAGAGGATCACGGCGGTGGTGGAGGAGCACCATTTCCACCTCAACAACAACGCAAAGCACCTCAAGCAGCAGGCCGTCAGCGGCGTCGCCATCGTGGTCAAGGGCACCCAGAATATGCTCTTCGCCACGCTGGTGGAGCGCATCCAGGAGCTGACCAGGGCCAGAGGCTACGCCTGCCTCATCTACTACATCGACGAGGACGACGACGAGCTGGGACAGGCCATGCAGATCATTCAGGACCGCAAGCCCCTGGGCATCCTCTTCCTGGGCAGCAACCAGAGCTACTTCCGGGAGCGGTTCCCCCTCATCGCCCAGCCCTGCGTTTTGGTATCCAACAGCGCCGCGGCGCTGGATTTCCCCAACCTCTCCAGCGTATGCACCGACGACGCGCACGCAGCCTTCACGGCGGTGTCCGCCCTGCTGGAGCTGGGCCATACCCGCATCGCCATTCTGGGCGGACGGATGTGTTCCTCCGACGCGGCCTCGGCCCGCTACCAGGGCTGTGTCCGCGCCTTTGAGGCCTACGGGCTCTCCTTCGACAAGACCCGCCAGCATGAGATGGCCCGGTTTACCATGGAGGGCGGGCACGCCGCCATGGGGAACCTTTTGGACAAGATGGAGGATCTGACCGCCGTCTTCTGTATGTCCGACGTGCAGGCGGTGGGTGCCATCCGCGCCCTGCACGACCGGGGGCTGCGGGTCCCGGAGGATATTTCGGTGGTCGGCTTCGACGGCATCGCGCTGGGGCGCTATCTCACCCCAAAGCTCACCACCGTGGAGCAGGACACCCTCCGTATGGCCGACCGGGCCACCGAGATCCTGTTCGAGCACATCGCGGGAAACGCGCCGGCGGTGCACGAGCACACCCCCTTCTCGCTCCGCACCGGAGAGAGCGTCCGGCCCTACAAAAGCCTTTTTCCTCGAAAGGGTTGATTACGATGAGAACCAGCGGTGTTTTAATGCACCTGACCAGCCTGCCCTCCCCCTACGGCATCGGTACGATGGGGGCGGCGGCCCGCGCCTTTGTAGATTTTCTGGCGGAGGGCGGACAGACCTATTGGCAGCTTCTCCCCATCTGCCCCACCAGCTTTGGGGACTCCCCGTACCAGACCTTCTCCACCTTTGCGGGCAACCCCTACCTCATCGATCTGGATGAACTGGCCAATCAGGGGCTGCTGGAGCGGGGGGAGTACGAGTCCCTGGACTGGGGGGACGACGGCGCCGGCGTGGACTACGGCCTTCTCTACCGCACCCGTTACGGCGTATTGCGGGCGGCCTGCGGGCGGCTCCTCGCCCAGCCCCCGGAGGAGTACGCCGCCTTCTGTGCCGAGCACGCCTTCTGGCTGGAGCCCTACGCCCTGTTTATGGCGCTCAAGGAGCGCCACGGCGGCGCGCCCTGGCAGCACTGGGCCGAGCCGCTGCGCCGCAGGGACGCCCACGCGCTGGCCCAGGCCAAAGCGGAGCTGGAGGGGGAGCTCGCCTTCTGGCGGTGCGTCCAGTTCCTCTTCTTCCGCCAGTGGAGGGCTCTTAAGGATTACGCCAACGGCAGGGGCGTATCCATCATCGGGGATCTGCCCATCTACGTCTCGGGGGACAGTGTGGACGTGTGGGCCAATCCCGAGCAGTTCCAGTTGGACGAGAACCTTCTCCCCACCGAGGTGGCGGGCTGCCCCCCCGACGGGTTCTCGGCCGAGGGCCAGCTCTGGGGCAACCCGCTCTTCCGCTGGGACTATATGGAGAGCAGCGGCTTTTCCTGGTGGGTGCGCCGCATCGCGCACCAGTGCAGTATCTACGACGTGCTGCGCATCGACCATTTCCGAGGGTTTGACTCCTACTATGCCATCCCATATGGCGCGCCCGACGCCAGGAGCGGCGTGTGGCGGGAGGGGCCGGGGATGAAGCTCTTCCGCGCGGTGGAGGCGGCGATCGGCAGGCGCAGCATCATCGCCGAGGATCTGGGCTTTCTCACCCCGTCGGTCCGGCAGATGCTGGCCGACTCCGGCTTTCCCGGCATGAAGGTGCTGGAGTTCGCCTTCGACAGCCGGGACGGCAGCGGCTCGGACTATCTGCCCCACAATTTTGAGAAGCACTGCGTGGCCTATACCGGCACCCACGACAACGAGACCATTCTGGGCTGGCTGGAGTCGGCCCCCGCCGCCGACGTGGATTATGCCAGGGCGTATCTCCGCATCGACGACCGGGAGGAGGCCAACTGGACCATGATGCGGGGCATCTGGGCCAGCACGGCCGACACGGCCGTGGTCCAGATGCAGGACCTGCTTGGCCTGGGCAGAGAGGGCCGGATGAACGAGCCCTCCACCGTGGGCAAGAACTGGCGGTGGCGGGCTTTGCCCGGCTTTACCACGCCCGGGCTGGCCGCCAGGCTGCGGAGAGAGACCGAGATCTATTGCCGCCTGCCCCGCCGCTGACCTTCCCGTCCGGCCCCGCGAGGGGGCACGGGACTTCCGGCCGGTGTGCCGTTCCGAAAAGACAATGTGAGACGGGGCTTTCGCCCCGTCTCACATTGTTTTTATTTCTTTTTCCTGCTGTAGGGCGTGTCCTCCAGCGGGAGGCTGGTGCGGAACTTGCCGTCAAAGTTGTAGTAGGCGTTCTGTACGGCGGGGGCGGTGGGGATGGAGCAGATCTCTCCGATGCCCTTGGCCCCGCAGGCCAGCTCGTTTTCGTTCTTGCCCACGATGACACTCACCACGTCCGGGGTCTTGTCGGCCCGGAAGAGGCCCAGGCCCGCGTAGGTGACGGTGGGCCGCCCGTCCTTGAGGGGCAGGTCCTCGGTGAGGGCGTAGCCCAGGCTCATGACCACGCCGCCCTCGATCTGGCCCTCCACGCTGATGGGGTTTACTGCCCGGCCCACGTCATGGGCGGCTATCACGCGCTTGACGGTGCCGTCCTCATTCAGCTCCACCAGATGGGTGGCGTAGCCGTAAGCCACATGGCTCACCGGGTGCTCCAGCGGAGAGCCCAGCTTGTCGGTGATGCCGGTGTACTCCTGGTGGAAGATGACCCCGTCGATGTCGGCAAGCGTGCGCCCGCCGGCCAGGGATTCCTTCAGCTCAATCGCAGCGCGGCGGGTGGCCTCGCCGGTGAATACGGTCTGGCGGGAGGCGGTGGTGTTGCCCGAGTTGGGGGCGATGGAGGTGTCGGGCGCGTCCCACTCCACCTGGTCGTGGCGCAGGCCGGTGGTCTCGCAGACGATCTGGACCAGAACGGTGCCCAGGCCCTGGCCGATACAGGCGGCCGAGGAGCGGACGTGGACGGTGCCGTCCTTCACAAAAAGGTCGCAGCGCCCGGTGTCCGGGATGCCCACGCCCAGTCCGGAGTTTTTGATGGCGCAGGCGATGCCCGCCTTGGGGTTTGCCTCGTAATAGGGCCGCACGGCCTCCAGCGTCTCGACCAGGGCGGTGTCCTCCGCGGCGATCTGCCCATTGGGGAGAACCTGTCCGGGCCGGATGGCGTTGCGGAAGCGGATCTCAAAGGGGGAGATGCCCACCAGCTCGGCGAGCCGGTTCATATTGCACTCGCTGGCAAAGCAGCTCTGCGTCACGCCGAACCCACGGTACGCGCCGCAGGGCGGGTTGTTGGTGTAGTAGGCCTTGCCGTCGATAATAATGTCCTGGAAATTATAGGGCCCGGCGGCGTGGGTGCAGGCCCGCTGGAGCACGGGGCCGCCCAGGCTTGCAAAGGCGCCCGAGTCGGTGACGAGCGTTGCGATGATGGCGGTGAGATAGCCGTTCTCGTCGCAGCCGGTGGTCACTTCCATCTCAAAGCCGTGGCGCTTGGGGTGGCAGAGCATGGACTCCTTCCGGGTGAGGGAGACCTTCACGGGCCTTCCGGTCTTGAGGGCCAGGATGGCGGCGTGGTGCTGGACGCTCATGTCCTCCTTGCCGCCAAAGCCGCCGCCCACCGCCTTCGCCACCACACGCACCTTTTCAATGGGCAGGCCGGTGGCCTCGGCGCACTCCTTCTGGGTCTGGTAAATGCCCTGGTCGCCTGAGGCGATAACCAGGCCGTCCGCGTCTGGGACGGCTACGGCAGTCTCCGGCTCCAGGAATGCGTGCTCGGTAGGCGGGGTAGAATAGTGGGTGGTAACCACGTATTTCGAATTCTTCAGCCTGCCCTCCGCGTCCCCCCGGACCAGGTGCTCGTGGGCCAGCAGATTGCCGCCCTCCTGGAGCTGGGGCGCGTCTGGGGCCATGGCCTCCTCGGCCGAGAGGACGGGCTGCAGCACCTCGTACTCCACCTTCACCAGAGCCCGGGCCTGGTTCAGGATCTCAGTGCTCTCGGCGGCGATGATCACGATGGGGTCGCCGCAGAAGTGAACCTCGCCCCCCACGGGGACGAGCACCCACTGATCCTTCTTCAAATGGCCGATTTTTACCCTGCCCTCCAGCTCGGCGGCGGTGACCACGGCGGCAACGCCCGGCAGGGCCCTGGCCCCGCTCACGTCGATAGACTTCACAATGGCCCTGGGGTACTCGCTGCGCACGGCGCCGCCCACGAGCATGCCGGGGGCGTAGATATCATCGGCATACTCGGCCACGCCGATGGCTTTAGCCGGGGCGTCTACCCGGGGCAGGCTCTCCCCCACCTTGCCGGTGAACACCTCGTGGGGCACCTCGGTCCCGTCCCGGAGGAGCTGGGCCGCCAAGAGCACGGCCTGCTCAATCTTTTTATAGCCCGTGCAGCGGCAGATGTTGTTGCGCAGGGCGAGCTTGACCTCTTCCCGGGTGGGCTCGGGATTCCCGTCGATAAGCCCCTTGGCTGAGATGATCATGCCGGGGGTGCAGAACCCGCACTGCACCGCGCCGCAGCGGGTGAAGGCGTGGGCGTACACGTCTTTTTCCCGCTCGGTGAGGCCCTCGCAGGTGACGATGCTTTTCCCCTCCAGCTTAGAGGTCTTCTGGACGCAGGCCTTGACAGCCTTGCCGTCGATGAGGACCATGCAGGTGCCGCAGGCCCCCTCTGAGCAGCCGTCCTTGGCCGAGGTGAGCCCCAGTTCCTCCCGCAGATAGGCCAGAAGCTTCATGTCTTTTTCAGTGGATACGCTCTCTCCGTTTACAGTAAAGGTGAACATACTGTCTTCCCCCTTATTTCACGCCAGATCGTTGGCTTTTGCTTTATTTTAATTTTATTTTAGCACCAATTCAGGAGCCTTGCAACCTTTATCGTATCGTCAAAATATACAAACATCTAAAAATATTTTAGGTAAACAAAAAATTTTTATAAAACATCTTGACTTGCGCCGTGGGCATGGTATGATGATATCAGAAAAAAAGGGAGTTTTTCTTCCCTTATTTTATGGAGGCAGCTTTGATGAAAGAATCCATTAAGTGGACCGGCAATCATTTGCCGAAAAGCGAGGACAAGCAGCTCTCGATCATGTCCCTGTCCAATGTGGCCAAGGCCCGCTTTTTCCATTCCAGCTTTCCCCAGTATTCCGTCACCCCTCTGGCCCGGCTGGACGGCATGGCCCAGTATCTGGGTCTGGCGGGGCTCTATGTGAAGGACGAGTCCTTCCGGTTTGGCCTCAACGCGTTCAAGGTGCTGGGCGGCTCCTTTGCCATGGCCAAGTACATCGCCAAGCAGATGGGCCGGGACGTGAGCGAGATGACTTACGACTACCTGACCAGCGAGGCCTTCCGCGCCGAGTTTGGCCATGCTACCTTTTTCACTGCCACCGACGGCAACCACGGCCGCGGCGTGGCCTGGGCCGCCAACAAGCTGGGGCAGAAGGCCGTGGTCCATATGCCCAAGGGCAGCAGCCAGCCCCGGTTTGACAACATCGCCAAGGAGGGCGCCACCGTCACCATCGAAGAGGTCAACTACGACGAGTGCGTCCGCATGGCGGCGGCCGAGGCGGCCGAGACCAAAAACGGCGTCATCGTACAGGACACCGCCTGGGACGGGTATGAGGAGATTCCCGCGTGGATCATGCAGGGGTACGGCACCATGGCCAGCGAAGCCGCCGACCAGCTGCGCCAGGTAAACGTGAACCGGCCCACCCACGTTTTTGTCCAGGCCGGCGTAGGCAGTCTGGCCGGCGCGGTCATCGGCTACTTCACCAACCTCTTTCCCAACGACCCGCCCAAGTTCGTAGTGATGGAGGCCCAGGTAGCCGACTGCCTGTACCAGGGGGCCATGGCCGGGGACGGCAATCCCCGCATCGTGGACGGCGACCTTCAGACCATTATGGCGGGCCTCGCCTGCGGCGAGCCCAACACCCTGTCCTGGGACATCCTGCGCAACCACTGCGGCGTGTTCGTCTCCTGCCCCGACTGGGTGAGCGCCCGGGGTATGCGTATGCTGGGTGTGCCCGTCAAGGGCGACGGCGTGGTCATCTCGGGCGAGAGCGGCGCGGTGGGCATGGGCCTGCTGGCCGCCGTCATGGAGACCGACGAGTATAAGGACCTGCGTGAGGCCATCGGTCTGGACCGGTTCTCTCAGGTGCTCATGTTCTCCACCGAGGGCAACACCGACCCCATGAAGTTCAGAAAAGTTCTCTGGGACGGCGAGTATCCCACAATTTAACACGAAAACCACGGTTTAATTTAAATATTAATATAAAAAACGGAGGGTAACACAATGGATTTCGAGAAGATCAAAGCAGCATCCCAGGCATACAGCGCCGACATGAACCGTTTCCTGCGGGACATGATCTCCCATCCCAGCGAGAGCTGCGAGGAAAAAGAAGTCGTCATGTGCATCAAGGCCGAGATGGAGAAGCTCGGCTACGACAAGGTCGAGGTCGACGGCCTGGGCAACATCATCGGCTGGATGGGCGACGGCGAGAAGATCATCGCCATCGACTCCCACATCGACACCGTGGGCATCGGCAACATCAACAACTGGACCCATGACCCCTACCAGGGCTATGAGGACGAGGAGGTCATCTACGGCCGCGGCGGCTCCGACCAGGAGGGCGGCATGGCCTCGGCCGTGTACGGCGCCAAGATCATGAAGGACCTGAACCTCATCCCCGCGGGCTACAAGATCATGGTGGTAGGCTCCGTTCAGGAAGAGGACTGCGACGGCATGTGCTGGCAGTACATTGTCAACAAGGGCTACCCCGACCTGAAGGACAAGATCGAGTTCGTCATCTCCACCGAGCCCACCGACGGCGGCATCTACCGCGGTCACCGCGGCCGCATGGAGATCCGTGTGGACGTGAAGGGCGTGTCCTGCCACGGCTCGGCCCCCGAGCGCGGCGACAATGCCATCTACAAAATGGCCGACATCCTCCAGGATGTACGCGCCCTCAACGAGAACAACGCTGAGGAAGGCACCGAGATCAAGGGCCTTGTAAAGATGCTCGACCCCAAGTTCAACCCCGACCACTACGAGGATGCCAACTTCCTGGGCCGCGGCACCTGCACCACCTCCGAGATTTTCTTCACCTCCCCCAGCCGCTGCGCGGTGGCCGACTCCTGCTCCATCTCCATCGACCGCCGCATGACCGCCGGCGAGACCTGGGAGTCCTGCCTGGAGGAGATCCGCAGCCTGCCCAGCGTGAAGAAGTACGGCGACGACGTGAAGGTCTCCATGTATATGTACGACCGTCCCTCCTGGACCGGCGAGGTCTATGAGACCGAGTGCTTCTTCCCCACCTGGATCAACCGCGACAGCGCCGCCCACGTCCAGGCTCTGGCCGAGGCTCACCACGCCATGTTCGGTGCGGAGCGCATCGGGCCCAAGGGCTCCATGCACCTGCGCAACCGCCCCCTGACCGACAAGTGGACCTTCTCCACCAACGGCGTCGCCATCCAGGGCCGCTATGGCATCCCCTGCGTCGGCTTTGGCCCCGGCGCCGAGAGCCAGGCCCACGCCCCCAACGAGATCACCTGGAAGCAGGATCTTGTCACCTGCGCCGCCATGTACGCCGCGGTCCCCGGTCTCTACAAAGAGGAGAACAAGACCACCGACGTGGCCCAGTTCCGTCAGACCCTGACTGATAACGATATTAAGTAAGAAGCGTTGAGCCGCCGAGCAGGGGAGCTTGGACCGAAGCGACGGGCAAAGCCCAGGGCCGCCCATGGGGCGGGCCGGGTTTGCCCGGAGTCGGAGGGAGAGCGACCCGCCCGCGAGGCGTGCGAAACGTGACAGTGCCCGCCGAGGGTGGGCATCCGCCCCGTCCTCCCCGTTCAATCCCCCAAAATTTAAAGGAAAACAAAGGAGACTGACAACATGGACAAGACTCTGCAGATGTATATCGACAAGCTCAACGCCCTCAACTTTAAGGAGATGTACAACG
>JBLJBF010000215.1:0-6117 GCA_047637855.1 Pseudoflavonifractor sp.
CAGCGGCCTCTTGAACCCCATTCAAGCGCGATACCAAACTTCGCCACACCCGGATGTCGCTCAGGCGACTTTGATATAATAGCATATCCATTATGAAGTTGCAAGAGTTAAATCCATTTTTCATCAAAAAAATCTTTTCCGAACAGTTCATGTTCCCGCGGCAGACGCGATTACCGCAAAGACATCCATTTCACCAAAAAAACTTTTTGATTTCAGCTTCAATTGGTGCCTCTCCCCTATTGACATTTTTCAAAAAGCTTTTATAATATAACATATGAACAATAGCTCATACATAATAACGAGAGGTGAGCAATATGGAAGAACGAGATAACGTCGCGCGCTGCGAGTCCTCCTGCCCCCACGAGGATGTCATCAGTCATGTGAGTAATACTATGCCTGACGATGAGATCCTATACGACCTGGCCGAGCTTTTTAAAATCTTCGGCGATTCCACCCGCATCAAGATCCTGTACGCCCTCTTTGAGGCCGAGATGTGCGTGTGCGACATTACCCAGCTGCTGGGCATGACCCAATCCGCCATCTCACACCAGCTCCGCTCCCTCAAGCAGAGCAAGCTGGTCAAGTACCGCCGGGAGGGCAAGACTGTCTATTACTCGCTGGCCGACAGCCATGTCCGCTTGATTATCAACCAGGGTATGGAGCACGTAGCCGAATAAATTATTGTAAGGAGCGGATTCCCCATGAAAAAGAAATTTAAGCTGGTCGATCTGGACTGCGCCAACTGTGCCGCCAAGATGGAGGACGCCATCAGGAAGATCGACGGCGTGAACGACGCGGCTATCAGCTTTATGGCACAGAAGCTCACCATCGATGCCGACGAGAGCCGTTTTGACGCCATCCTGTCCGAGGCCGTGCGGGTCTGCAAACGGATCGAGCCCGACTGTACCATCGTGCTGTAGCCCAGCCCCAAGCGGGGCGGCGCTGCAGCTGCCCTCCATCGAAAAAAGTGTGACGGAGAGGTGTTTCCAATGTCCAATAGGCAAAAACGCACGCTGGGGCGTATCCTCGCCTCGGCAGTTCTGCTGGCAGTCGCCGTTTTCCTTCCTTCCAAAGGCTGGGCGCGGCTCCTCCTTTTCCTGGTTCCCTACGGCTGCATCGGCTGGGATGTACTGTGGCGGGCCTTGCGCAACATTGCCCGGGGCCAGATATTCGACGAGAATTTCCTGATGTCCATTGCCACGGTGGGCGCCTTTTTCACCGGAGAGTACCCGGAGGCCGTCTTTGTGATGTTCTTTTACCAGGTGGGGGAGCTATTCCAGAGCTATGCCGTAGACCGCTCCCGGAAGTCCATATCCGACCTGATGGACATCCGGCCCGACTACGCCAATATTGAGCGCGGCGGGGCACTGGAGCAGGTGGATCCGGAGGACGTTGCTGTGGGCGAGGTCATCGTGGTAAAGCCCGGCGAGCGCATCCCCCTGGACGGCGTCGTGCTGGAGGGGCGCTCCAGCGTCAACACCTCGGCCCTCACCGGTGAATCTCTGCCCCAGGAGGCGGAGCCGGGCGACGATGTGATCTCGGGCTGCGTCAATATGACCGGGCTGCTCCGAATACAGGTCACCAAGCCCTTTGAGGAATCAACTGTAGCCAAGATTCTGGACCTGGTGGAGAACTCCAGCAGCAAGAAGTCCAGGGCCGAGAATTTCATCACCCGGTTTGCCCGGGTCTATACCCCCGCCGTCGTGATCGGCGCGGCGCTTCTCGCACTCCTCCTCCCTCTCCTCACCGGACTCCCCTGGGCTGAGAGCGTCCACCGCGCCCTCATTTTCTTGGTCATCTCCTGCCCCTGCGCACTGGTGATCTCGGTGCCCCTCGCCTTCTTCGGCGGCATCGGCGGCGCCTCCCGGCAGGGTATTTTGGTCAAGGGCGGAAACTATCTGGAGGTTCTGTCCAACGCTGAGCTCGTGGTCTTTGACAAGACGGGTACCCTGACCCGAGGGGTATTCAACGTGACAGCCGTACACCCCAGAGAGTTCGACGAGAAAAAGCTGCTGGAGCTGGCCGCTCTGGCAGAGAGCTACTCCGATCACCCCATCTCCCGTTCCCTTCGTGACGCCTGCAACACGGCGCTGGACGCCTCCCGCGTGACCGACGCGGAGGAGCTTGCGGGCCGCGGCGTGCGGGCCAAGGTGGACAATATGGTGGTGTGCGCGGGCAACGGCAGGCTGATGGATGACCTGGGCGTGTCCTGGCACCCCTGTCACCGGGTGGGCACCACCATCCATGTGGCGGTGGACGGTCTCTATATCGGCCACATTGTCATTTCCGACGAGGTAAAACCCGACGCCGCTCTGGCCATCTCCGGGCTGAAGGCCATCGGCGTGCGCAAAACCGTTATGCTCACCGGCGACGCCAAGGCGGTGGGCGAGGCCGTCGCCAAGGAGCTTGGGCTGGACGAGGTGCACACCCAGCTCCTCCCCGCCGACAAGGTGGGCCTGGTTGAGACCCTGCTGGAGGAGAAGACGGGCAAGGGCTCCCTCATTTTCGTGGGCGACGGCATCAACGACGCCCCTGTGCTCTCCCGGGCCGACGTGGGCATCGCCATGGGCGGCCTGGGCTCCGACGCCGCCATCGAGGCCGCCGACGTGGTGCTCATGGACGATAAGCCCTCTAAGATCGCCACCGCGGTGGGGATCGCGCGGAGGACCAAGACCATCGTGGTGCAGAACATCGTGTTTGCCCTGGGGGTCAAGGCGCTGGTGCTCGTGCTGGGTGCTTTCGGTGTGTCCAATATGTGGGAGGCCGTCTTTGCCGACGTGGGCGTATCGGTCCTCGCCATTCTCAACTCCGCGCGTCTGCTGAAGGAATCGGGCTCCAAACAATAATTTAGCAAGATTTACATGAAAAAACACGCCATCTTTGGAAAAACTAAGTCCAAAGGGGCGTGTTTTTTTATGAGGATCAGCATGAAGACCAGAAGGGCAAGGATCATCTCCGCAAGTTATGTGGCGGCGGCCTTTCTCGTCACCGGCGGTTTCGCCGTCCAGGGCCATGTACGGGCGGCGGCTTATCAGAATACCCTGCACAATGTATACCAACACGCCTTTACAGAGCTTGCCACCGCTGTGTCCGAGGTGAATACCTCTCTGCAAAAGCTCTCCTACGCCAGCTCCCCCACCATGGTCTCCTCTCTGTGCACCGAGCTCTTTGGGAAGGCCACAGCGGCCCAGATGGCGCTGGGCGAGCTGCCCTACAGCAACATGGAGCTGGAACAGACCGCAACCTTCCTCGCCAAGGTGGGCGACTACGCCGTCGCCCTCTCCCGTAACGCCGCCATCAACGGCGCCTGCTCCGACGAGGAGCGGCAAAGTCTCCAGACTTTGGCCGGAGCCTCTTCCACCCTCTCTCAGATGCTGGAGGATTTGAGCTCGGACATCTACCGCAACGTAGTCACGCTGGAGGACCTGAACCAGGCCAGGGCACGCCTCGCCGCCGCGACCGAGAAGAGCGGCGGGGTGAACGCCGGGGCCTATCAAAATATCGAGTCAGAGTTCCCCGAGCTTCCGGCCCTAGTCTATGACGGCCCCTTTTCCGAGCACCTCACCAACCGCTCGCCCAAGCTGCTGGAGGGCAAGGAGGACGTCACCCAGGAGCAGGCCCTCGACGCCGCGGCCAAGTTCCTGGGGGTCAAGCGGGATATTCTGGCCCTCTCCAACACCCTGGAGGGACACCTCCCCGGCTGGGGGTTCAGCGCCATCATCGAGGGCGGCGAGGTCTATGTGGAGGTGGTCCGCAAGGGGGGCGTCGTGGTGCAGATGATCAACGCACGCCCGGCGGGCGAGGCCGCCTTCTCGGCCGAAGAGGCCACCCTGGAGGGTATCGCCTTCCTCAAGGCCCACGGCTATGAGAATCTCACCCCCACCTATTATATCAGCAAGGCCAATCTCCTCACCATCAACCTGGCCGCGGTCCAGGACGGCGTACTCCTCTACCCCGATCTGATCAAGGTGTCCGTAGCGCTGGATACCTGCCGCGTCGTGGGCTTTGACGCCCGGGGCTATCTGATGAACCACACCCAGCGCACACTGCCCCAGCCCGTCGTCTCCCAGGAGGCGGCCCAGAGCAAGGTGGACGGCAGCCTGGAGGTCCTGTCCTATCAGCTCGCCCTCATCCCCAGCAGCGGCGAGTACGAGATCCTCTGCCATGAATTTAAATGCCAGACCGGGGACGGCAAACACTATCTCTTCTATATCAACGTGGAGACCGGAAATGAAGAGCGCATCCTTCTCCTGCTGGAGGACGAGACCGGCACCTTGGTCATCTAGCAAAACCGGGCGGAGGGATATCCCTCCGCCCGGTTTATATTCCGCCAGCAGCAGCCCCGTCGGGAAATGACGCTGCGCCACGCCCGCAAGGAAATAAGCCGCTAGTTCTCCTTGTGAATAAACATGAGTACAAAACCCGCCAGCACGAATATCGCGCTTATGATAATCGCCTTTTCGCTCCAGATACGCACGAAAAAATTCCCTATGACCGCCCCGATCACAAAGATTCCGACGATACCAAAATATAAAAAGCCATTTTCCATCTCTTTTTTGTTTTTGGTAAACTTATAATTGCAGATAGATTGTACCGCCATCCGCAGATTTCCGATGCACATGGTCGTGGCCACGCCGCTTCCGTTCATCTTTCGGAAGGTTTCAACCTGCGCGCCGCAGGCAAATGAGATCAGACTATTTGCAAGCGGATTCATGCTTTGCGGAATAAACGCGACGATCAAAAAAGCGACCGCCTCTGTCATCAGCACAGCCTGACGCCAGTGAACGTGTTTTGCATTGCAAAAGCGCTCCCTCATTATTTCCGCGGCCGCAATCCCAAAAGCAAAAGCTACCACGGGAAAAAGGTACCGCAAGGCCAACATAAAATCCCCCATGGACAGGCGGATTCCAAGCAGCAGCAGGTTCCCTGTCTGCGCATTTGCAAACACATGGTCCCGCCCCAGATAGGAATATGCGTCCATAAATCCGCCCGACAGCGTCAATAAAACCACAAGCGGCAAGGATTCGGACACTTGTTTAATCTTTCTCACCGGTCTACAGCTCTTTCACATAGAAGTAGTGCCCATAGCCGTTCATGCAGTTCTCCAGCTTTCCAAACTGGCGATAGCCCTGCTTTTCATAGAAACCGGGCGCCTGAAAGCCGAAGGTGTTGAGCTCTATATACTTCACGCCCAGCTTTCGCCCCTCCTCCTCGACAAAAGTCAGCAGTTTGGCCCCCAGACCCAGCTTCCGCCTGGCCTCTTCCACAAAGAGCAAGTCCACGTAGATGAGCTCGTCGGCCCGCCATGCGCTGATGCCTCCGGCGCAGTACCCGGTCTCGTCCTCAAGATAACAGGAGAGGTCGGCGGTTTCCTTCATAAACCCCTTGTTGTACGCCAAGAGGCCGGCAATCCGGGGATGGACCTCTTCCTCCGTGCAGAATTTGATCTGATACATATCTAGTCCCCCATGTCAAAGGGCGGCTGGTCGCGGCTCTGGGGAACGGCGTCGCCCTCGTAATCGAACTCTTCAGGGACTGCCCCCAGGCTATGCCCCGTCGGGGCCATGCCCTGCTTGAACTGCATCTCCTGCCACTGCTCCTTGGTGATGAGCAGCTGCCGGGGTTTGGAGCCCTCGAAGGGGCCTACGATCCCCTTCTCCTCCATCTGGTCCACCAGCCGGGCCGCCCGGGAGTAGCCCAACTTGAGCCGCCGCTGGAGCATGGAGACACTGGCCATGCCGGTGTCCACCACCACCTCGATGGCGGCGGGGAGCAGCTCGTCGTAGTCGTCTCCCACCTCTTCGGGGGCGGAGCCGCCCACGCCCTTGGCCCCCTTCTCCTTCTCGGCGGCGTGCTGCTCGATCTCGTGGATGATGGTCTCGTCGTACTCGGCCGCGCCGCTGCGCTTGACGAACTCCACCACGTTGGCCACCTCCTCGTCGGAGATGAGGCAGCCCTGGACCCGCTGGGGCTTCCCGGTCCCCAGGGGGAAGTACAGCATATCGCCCCGGCCCACCAGCTTTTCCGCACCCGTGGTGTCCAGGATGATGCGGGACTCCAGACTGGAGGCCACGGCGAAGGCGATGCGGGAGGGGATGTTGGCCTTCATCAGGCCGG
>JBLJBF010000216.1:0-5545 GCA_047637855.1 Pseudoflavonifractor sp.
CACGGAGGATAAACACCCCGTCACAGGGGAGCTCCTCCCCGCCCGCGCGCACGCCGATGACCCGCTCCTCGCCCAGGATCTCCACCTTGGGGGCCTTGACGAAGGAGATGTCCTCCCGTAGCTCTCCGGGCGCCCGGGCGCTGACGTAGGTGACCTGACAGCCCAGCTCCTGGAGGTAATTTGCCTCCTCGGGAGCCTCGGCCGACTTGCCCACCACCACGACGCGCTTGCCCCGGTAGAGCATCCCGTCGCAGGTGGCGCAGTAGCTCACGCCCCGGCCCAGATACTCGGCCTCGCCGGGGTATTTCCCGGCCCGGACCACACCGGGCGCAAGTACCACGGACTGGGCCTCCACCATGTCGCTCCCGACACTGATATAGAATTTGCCGCCGACGGGCATGATATTCAGCGCCCGGCCGCTCATGCGCTCCACGCCCATCGCCTCGGCGTGGGTGCGGAACTGCTCGCCCAGAGTCGGACCCACGACCTGGGGCAGGCCCAGGTAATTATCCACCCGCTCGGTCTTCCAGAGGGGGCCGTCGGTGTCGGCCCCGCTGATGACCACCACTGTCTTTCCCCGCTGGCGGGCCTGGACCGCGGCAGACAGCCCCGCCGGGCCGCCGCCGATTACTGCGACATCATACATCCTGAACGTAGTCCCCCTCTCTGTCTCCGAAGAGGGCGGCCACCACGGCCGATACCCCTTCCCTGTCGCTGAGATCATAGTAGACCTCGTTGCCGCTGCGGGCGGCCTTGACCACCCCTGCGGCCTTGAGCCGCATCAGGTGCTGAGAGATACAGGGCTGGGACTGGCCCAGACTCGCCTCCATACAGCTCACGTTGTGGCACCCATCCTTCAGCAGGCCGCGGACGATTTGCAGCCGCAGGGGGTGGGCCAGCGCCTTCAGCAGCGTCGCCTTCTCCTCGTACCGCTCCATATTCTCTTTCACCCGCTCACCTCACATTTACGCTTGCTAATATTAGTATATTCAAATATTTAAATTTGTCAACCCCATTCCGCAAATTTTTTCTGTTCGCCTCCGTCCCTGACAAGCCACCGCTGTACGTAAGGGCCTTTCTGCGGTCACTATGGCCCCGGGAAGACTTTCGCGTCGCCCGGGAATGCGGTATCGTAAGAAACAATTGATTTTTTCTTCGGCAGCGGGTAAAATGTATACTTGTATGAAACAAAGGAGTGAACAGGCATGCCAGAAGAACTGAATTCCATACTGTCGCAGAACTTCATCCATGACTTCATCGACGAGGACCTCGCCCAGGGCGGCCGGTTCCAAGGCATGACGGTGCACACCCGTTTCCCGCCCGAGCCCAACGGCTATCTTCACATCGGCCACTGCAAGGCTTTGATTATCGACTTCGGCACCGCCGAGAAGTACGGCGGCCTGTGCAACCTCCGCATGGACGACACCAATCCCACCAAGGAGGACGTGGAGTACGTGGAGGCCATCCGGGAGGACATCCGTTGGCTGGGTTTTGACTGGGGCGACCGGTTCTACTTCGCCTCGGATTATTTTGACCGGATGTACGAGTACGCCGTGGAGCTTATCAAAAAGGGTCTGGCCTATGTCTGCGAGCTGACCCCCGAGGAGTTTAAAGAATACCGGGGCGACGTGAGCACCCCCGCGCGCTCCCCCTGGCGGGACCGGCCCATTGAGGAGTCCCTGGACCTGTTCGAGCGGATGAGAAAGGGCGAGTTTGAAAACGGCAGATACACCCTGCGGGCCAAGATCGACCTGGCCAGCGGCAACTTCAATATGCGCGACCCCGCCCTCTACCGCATCAACCATATGCACCACCACCGCCAGGGGGACAAGTGGTGCATCTACCCCATGTACGACTTTGCCCATCCCCTGGAGGACGCGCTGGAGCACATCACCCACTCCCTATGCTCCCTGGAGTTTGAGGACCACCGCCCCCTCTATGACTGGGTCATCGAGCACTGCTCGGTGCCCTCCAAGCCCCGGCAGATCGAGTTTGCCCGGCTGGGCATCAATTATACCGTCATGAGCAAGCGCAAGCTGCGCCAGCTTGTGGAGGAGAAGCGGGTCTCGGGCTGGGATGACCCCCGTATGCCCACCCTATGCGGCCTGCGCCGCCGGGGGTACACCCCCCGCTCCATCCGCAATTTCACCGAGCGCAACGGCGTGAGCAAGGCCTCGTCCACGGTGGAGTTCGGCTTCCTTGAGCACTGCCTGCGGGAGGATTTGAACGAGCACGCCCGCCGCGTCATGGCGGTACTCAGGCCCATCAAACTCACCGTCACCAACTATCCCGCGGGCAAAAGCGAGATCTTTCTGGTGGAGAACAACCCCAACTGCCCGGAGGACGGCGAGCGGGAGGTCCCCTTCTCCCGCGACCTCTATATCGAGGCCGACGACTTCATGGAGACCCCCATCCCCAAATATAAGCGTATGTACCCGGGCAACGAGGTGCGCCTCAAGGGGGCCTATCTGGTCACCTGCACCGGCTGCGTGAAGGACGGGGACGGCAATGTGACCGAGATCCTCTGCGAGTACGACCCCAATTCCCGGGGTGGCGACCCCACCGACGGGCGCAAGGTGAAGGGGGCCACCATCCACTGGGTGGACGCCGCCACCGCCGTGGACGCCGAGGTGCGGCTCTACGACAATCTCTTCTTGGATGCCGACCCCGACGCCGGGGACAAAAACTTTCTGGACTGCCTGAACCCTACCTCCCTGGAGGTTCTCACCGGGGCCAAGCTGGAGCGCAGCCTGGCCGACGCGGCCGCCCCCACCTCCTTCCAGTTCATGCGTCTGGGCTACTTCTGTGTGGACAACAAGGACTCCGCCCCCGGCCGGCCGGTCTTTAACCGCTCGGTAAGCCTGAAGGACAGCTTTAAGGTATAACCGCCACGGGCGACCACAGGTCGCCCCTACGTGTAAGCGTGTAGGGGCGACCTGTGGCCGCCCTCATATCTGAGGTGATTAAGATGTACAATTTTCGCAACGACTACTCCGAGGGCGCCCATCCCGACGTGCTCTCAGCCCTCTGCGCCACCAATCTGGAGGGCAACATCGGCTACGGGGCCGACTCCTACTGCGCCGCCGCGGCCGAGCTCATCCGCGCCCAGTGTGAGGCCCCCGGGGCCGACGTACAGTTTCTCATCGGGGGCACCCAGGTGAATTTCACCGCCATCTGCGCCTTTCTGCGGCCCTGGGAGTCGGTCATCTGCCCCGCGTCGGGCCACATCAACGGCCATGAGGCCGGGGCGGTGGAGGCCACGGGGCACAAGCTCCTCCAGGTGAAGACCGGGCCCGACGGCAAGCTCACCCCCGCCCACATCGCCCCCATTCTGGCCTACTGCGCCGACGAGCACACCACCGCCCCCCGGCTGGTCTACCTCTCCAACGCCACCGAGACCGGCGGCGTGTACTCCAAGGCCGAGCTGACCGCCCTCTCGGCCTGCTGCCGCGAAAACGGCCTCCTCCTCTTTCTGGACGGGGCCCGGCTGGCCTCCGCCTTCGGCGCGGCGGAAAACGACCTCACCCTCCCAGACCTCGCGGCGCTGTGCGACGCCTTCTATCTCGGCGGCACCAAAAACGGCGCGCTGATGGGGGAGGCGCTGGTCATCGTCACCCCCGCCCTCCAGCCCGGTTTTTTCCGCCTGAAAAAGCAGCGGGGCGCAGTGCTTGCCAAGGGCTGGCTGCTGGGCGTCCAGTTCGAGGCCCTGCTGAGGGACGGGCTCTACTGGACCCTGGGCCGCCGCGCCACCGCTATGGCCCAGCGGCTGCGCGCGGGGCTGGAGGGGCTGGGGCTCTCCATGGCCTACCCCTCGCCCTCCAACCTCATCTTCCCCCTGGTGCCCGACACGCTGCTGCCCGAGCTGGACAGGCTCTGTACCTACGAGGTATGGGAGGAGGCAGATGGGGCGCACACCGTCATCCGTCTGGTCGCCAGCTTCGCCACCGCCGAGGAGACGGTGGACGCCTTCCTGACGGAGCTGGCCCTGATCCTGTAAAAAAGAGAAAGCCGAAAGGAGGGCTCAACCGTGAAACACTTTTACGAGACATACGGCGCCGCCCTCCTGGCCTCTCTGGCGGCGGTGCTGATGGCCTTTATTCTCTACGGCGGGGACGGGGCGGGCCTCTCCAACAACGGGGACTACACCCGTATCATGAAGACCAACTCCCTGGAGTTCGCCACCCCCCTCAACGTCCCCTACGTCTACCAGGCCGCCTTCCGCATGGAGCTGAAGGGCCGCTCCTCCGCCGACCTGCTTTTCTCCCTGGACGGCGCGGACGCCTACCCCTCGGTCCATCTGCTGTTCGTCCGCGCCTCTATGGGGGCAAACCTCGCCCTCAACGCCCTCACGGGCGCGCCGATGGAGACCTACCGGGTCCAGGTGCTGGGCCTTTTATACCTGCTGTGCTATGCGGGGCTTTTCCTCCTGCTCTTCCGCTCCTTCTCCCTGCCCAGGCCGGGGGCCGACCTGCTGGTCAAGCTCCTCATTCTCTTTGTCCTGTGCGACGAGGGGTACATCACCTACTTCAACTCCCTGTACAGCGAGCCGGTGCAGATCCTCGCCCTGCTGGCCCTGGCCGTCTTCGCGCTGCGGGCCTTTGCGGGGAGAGGGCGGCTGTGGGTCAACGTCACATTTCTCTTTCTCTCCTGTACGGTGTACGGCTGGGCCAAGTTCGTCAATCTCCCCGTAGGGGCTGCGTGTATCTGCATACTGGGCCCCGTTCTCCTCTTACGGGCGGGCAGGCGCGCCCGCGCCGCTCTGGCGGCCTGGGGGCTGGTCTGTGTTTCCGTACTGGGCGCGGTCTACCTCTCCCTCCCCACGTGGATGGACGAGGAGACCAACTACAACGCCGTCTTTTTCGGCGTCCTGAAGGACGTCGGCGGCGAAGAGCAGGCCGAATACCTGGGCGCGCTGGGCCTTCCGGCCTCCATGTCCGCGCTGTCCTACTCCACCTACTACTCCCAGCGTGGGGTGGAGGGCCGAGCCGAGGCGGGGTTTGACAGTGCCTTTTCGGCGGTCTCCAAGCTCGACCTTCTGCTCTTCTACCTCCGCCGCCCCAGTCCTCTTCTCTCCAAGCTGGACGTGGCGGTGGCCCACAGCGGCTTTGTACGGCCCTACTACCTCTCCAACCTGGGGGAGAACTACCCCCGCCTCTCTTTTTTGAACCGGTTCGCCGCTTGGTCCTATCTGCGCGGCCAGCTCCCCTTTGACACCTGGCTGGGAAACGGCCTGCTCGTTCTGGCCGGCTGTCTCGCCCTCTGGCGCTGCCTGCGGGTGAGGGGGAACCGAAAAAGCGCCGTTACGGCGAGTCTCACCGTCCTCACGCTGCTGGGCGCGCTCACCTACCACCTGGTCATGCCCATCGTCACCAACGGCGAGGCGGACCTTGCCAAGCACATGTTCGCCTTCGCTCAGATCATCGACCTGCTGGTCCTCTTCCTTTTGGCCCGGCTGGGGTATCTCCTCTGCCGCGCAGGGCGGCCGCGCCGCCCCGCCCCCCAGCTGGCGGGCGGTTTGGCGGCGCTGGTCCTCCGTTTACTTCTC
>JBLJBF010000217.1:0-7615 GCA_047637855.1 Pseudoflavonifractor sp.
TTAGGTAAAGTCATGGGCGGGGCCGTGGGCTTGTCCCCATCGCCGCCGAAGAGGTCCATCTGCCCCTCCAGGACGCTGCGACGGGTCTGGGCGATGCCGTCCACCACCTGGGCGTACACATGGAGCAGCTGGGAGCGGTGGGCCCCCATATTGTCGAAGGCGCCGCAGCGGATCAGACTCTCCAGCACCCGCTTGTTCAGGTCGCTGTTAAGCATCCGCTGACAGAAGTCGGGGAAGGAGGTAAAGGGCCCGTACTTCTCCCGCTCGGCCAGCACCGCGTTGATAAAGCCCCAGCCCACCCCCTTGACGGCGGCCAGACCGAACCGCAGGTTCTTCCCTGCCACCGTGAAGGAGGCCCCCGACTCGTTGATATCGGGCGGCAGCAGGGCGATGCCGCAGTCCCTGCACTCTGCGATATACTCGGCCACCTTCTCGCTGGAGTCCAGCACCGAGGTGAGGAGAGCGGCCATATACTCCTGTGTGAAATGGCGCTTGAAGTAGGCCGTCTGATAGGCCACCACGGCGTAGGCCACCGCGTGGGCCTTACCAAAGGCGTAGTTGGCAAAGTCGTTGATCTCGTCGTAGATGGCCTCACCGATTTCGGCGCTCACGCCGTTGGCCACACAGCCGCAGATGCCGCGCTCCGGGTCTCCGTGGACGAAGGCGTAGCGCTCCTTCTCGATCTGGGCCTTCTTCTTCTTGGAGATGGCCCGGCGCACCATGTCGGCCTGGCCCAGAGAGAAGCCGCCCAGCTTGCGGAATATCTCGATGACCTGCTCCTGATAGACGATGCACCCGTAGGTGACCGAGAGGATCGGCTCCAGCATGGGATGGCGGTAAGTCACCCGCGCGGGGTTCCGGGCGCACTCCAAAAACCTGGGGATGGAGTCCATCGGGCCGGGGCGGTAGAGGGCGATGATGGCGGTGATATCCTCGATGCTCTTGGGCTTAAGGCCCACGCCTACGCCGGTCATGCCCGCCGACTCCATCTGGAACACGCCGGAGGTCTTCCCCTCCGAGAGCATCTGGAAGACCGCGGGGTCGTCCTCCGGGATGGCGCGGAGGTCGAAGTCCGGGATGCGCTCTTTTACCAGCTGCACCGCGTCGTCCAGCACCGTCAGGTTGCGCAGGCCCAAAAAGTCCATCTTGAGCAGACCCAGCTCCTCCAGCGTGGTCATGACGAACTGGGTGACCACCGACTCGTCGTTCCTGGCCAAAGGGACGTACTCGTACACCGGCCGCTTGGTGATGACCACCCCCGCCGCGTGGGTGGACGCGTGGCGGGGCATCCCCTCAATGGCCTTGGCCATGTCGATGAGCTCCCGGATGCGCTCGTCGTTCTCATAGCTCTCCCGCAGAGGCTTGGAGAGCCTAAGGGCCTCCTCCAGCGTGATATGCACGGCAAAGGGCACCTGCTTTGCCACCACGTCCACGTCGGCGTAGGGCACGCTCAGGGCCCGCCCCACGTCCCGGATGGCCCCGCGGGCCGCCATGGTGCCGAAGGTGACGATCTGCGCCACATGGTCGGCGCCGTATTTTTGGTTTACATAATCAATAACCTCCTGCCTCCGCCGGATGCAGAAGTCAATATCGATATCGGGCATGGTGACCCGCTCGGGGTTTAGAAACCGCTCGAAGTAGAGGTTATACTTCATGGGGTCCACGTCGGTAATGTCCAGGCAGTAGGACACCATGCTCCCCGCCGCCGAGCCGCGGCCCGGCCCCACGGGGATGCCCCGGCCCTTGGCGTAGCCGATGAAGTCGGACGTAATGAGGAAGTAGTCCACAAAGCCCATCTGCTTGATGACATCCATCTCGTAGGCAAGCCGCGCCCTGTACTCCTCGCTTCCGTCGGGGTAGCGCCAGGCAAAGCCCTTCCGGCACAGGGCGTCAAAGTAGGCGTTCGGGTCGTCCCAGCCGTCGGGCAGCTTGAACTCGGGCAGATGGTACTTCCCGAACTCAAACTCCAGATTACACAGTTCGGCAATTTTGACCGTGTTGGATATCGCCTCGGGCCACTCGGGGAAGAGGGCAGCCATCTCATCCTCGCTCTTGACGTAGAGGGCGTCGGTCTCCATCTTCAGGCGGGTGGGGTCGTCCACCGTCTTGCCCATCTGGATGCACATGAGGGTGTCCTGCATGGCGGCGTCCTCGCGGCGGATATAGTGGGCGTCATTGGTGGCGACCAGCGGAATACCGGTCTCCTGGTGCAGCCTGATGAGCCCCCGGCAGATCTCCCCGTCCTCGGGGAGGTCGTGGTTCTGAAGCTCCAGGTAGTATCCGTCAGGCCCGAAGTGCTCCCGCATCTCCAGGGCCGCGGCCTTGGCCCCCGCGTAGTCCCCATTCAGCAGCAGGCGCGGTATCTCACCCGACTGGCAGGCGGAGAGGGCGATGAGCCCCTCGCAGTGCTGGAACAGCAGCTCCTTGTCGATGCGGGGCTTAATGTAAAACCCCTCTAAAAAGGCGCAGGAGTCCAGGTAGCAGAGGTTGCGGTAGCCCACCTCGTCTCTGCATAAGAGAATGAGGTGCCGGGCCTCGGCGTCCTTCTCGTGAACCCGGTCGGTCCGGCCCCGGGGGGCCACATAGACCTCGCAGCCGATGATGGGCTTGATGCCCTCGGCCTTGGCCGCCCGATAGAAGTCCACCACGCCGTACATCACCCCATGGTCGGTGATGGCGACGGCGCTCTGCCCCAGGCGCTTGACCTCCTTCATCAGGTCTGTGATGCGGCAGGCCCCGTCCAGCAGGGAGAACTCGGTATGCAGATGTAGGTGGACAAAGGCCATGAGAGTTTCCCCCTAAAAGTGATCAATGGCGGCGTTACCCGGTTTATTTCGCCAGCTCCATGAGCTTGCGCAGGCGGTGGTTCAGGCAGGACTTGGTCACCGGTGGGTCGCATAATTCCGCGAGCTGGGACAGGGTCAGCTCCGGGTGGGCTACCCGGAGATCCACGGTCTCCTTGAGCTTGTCCGGCAGATCCTGGAGCAGCCCGCGCTCCTCCAGCCGGCGGATGGCCTCTATCTGCTCCAGCGCGGCGTCCACCGCCTTGTCCAGATTCGCCGCGTCGCAGTTCACCCGGCGGTTCACACTGCCCCGCAGGTTCTTCTCCACCTTGGCGCTCATCAGCTCCATGGCGGCCAGAGGCGCGCCGATCACGGTGAGAAAGTCCTCGATATACTCGCTCTGTTTGAAATAGGTGAGGTAGTTCGACTTGCGCACGGCCCCCTTGGGAAAGAACCCCGCCTCCAGGAGAAGGGCGGTGAGCTCCCGGCTCACGTTGTAGTGGGAGGTCACCAGCTCCAGGTGGTAGCGCTTCTGCGGATCGGTCACCGCGCCGGCGGCCAGAAAGGCCCCCCGGAAGAAGGCGGCGCGGCAGTGCTCCTCCTCCAGGACGGCGAAGTTGATGTGGTGGGCCAGGCTCTCGCCGTCGTCGTACCCGTAGACGTCCCGGATGACCGAGAGCTTCCACGGGTCGGTAATGGCGAGGACGAGCTTGCTCTCTCCCCCGCCAGAGACACTGTCGAACCCGATGCGGAAGGCCTTTTGAAAGAGGGCGGGGAGACGCCCGGCAAAGCCGGCGCTCTCGGTGACGATACGCACCTCCCAGGCCGTAAAGCTGTTGCAGAAGAGGAGCACGCCGTAGGCCTCGGCCTGGGCGCAGCACCTGCGCGCGAGGGGCTCCCGGCAGAGCTCGGCCTTCGCGCCGGACGAGAAGGTCATACCGTCACCTCCTTGGGTTATCTCTGGTTCATACTCAAAACACCTTGGTGTCGGCCCGCTCCGTGTAGAGCTCCATGACGGCGGCGGCCAGGCGGGTCACCGAGTGGCGGGCGTAATTCTGGGTCTCGGAGGCCAGGGGGCGGGTCATCAAGGCCACGCCCAGGTCCTCAATGGCGCTCTTGTCCACCAGGATCGGGGCGGCGTCCTCCTCACGGTACCGCTCCAGCAGACTGGTGCGAACCGGGGCGCTGTTGCACAGGCACAGGTCCACCAGCCCGGGGCCGGAATGGGCCAGCAGGGCGGCCACGTGCTCCGAGGCCGTCATCCCCTCGGTCTCGCCGTCCTGGGTCATGATGTTGCAGATATACATCTTCAGCGCGGAGGCGGAGCAGACCGCCTGGGCGATGCCGTCCACCAGCAGGTTTGGGATGACGCTGGTGTACAGGCTCCCCGGCCCCAGGAGAATCAGGTCGGCCTCCCCGATGGCCTTCAGGGCCTCGGGCAGCGCCGGGGGGAACTCGGGCAAAAGGCGCACCTTTTTGATGCGGCAATCCTGAGCCTTTTTAAATTCAAATATCCTGGACTCCCCCACCACCGAGGTGCCGTTTTCAAAGGTGGCCTCCAGGCGCACATCGGCGTTGGTCACCGGGAGCACCCGGCCTGTGATGGCCAAAACCTCGCTCATGCGGGTGACCGCCTGGTCGAAGGAGGGCGAGATGCCGTTGAGGGCGGCCAGCAGGAGATTGCCGAAGGACTGCCCCGTCAACCCCCCTGAGTCCTTGGGAAAGCGGTAGGACAGCAGCTCCCCCATGACGGGCTCCACATTGGCCAGGGCCTCCATGCAGTGGCGGATATCCCCCGGCGGCGGCATGCCCAGGTCTTGGCGCAGAACGCCGGAGCCGCCGCCGTCGTCGGCCACGGTGACGATGGCGGTCAAATTTTTGGTGTAGGCTTTCAGTCCCCGCAGCATGGTGGAGAGGCCCGTTCCCCCGCCGATGGCAACGATCTTGGGCCCCAGCTCCCACCGCGCGTCGGTGCGGCCATATGGTTGGATCATATTGTCCTCCTCATTTGGATGTCATGAACGCGCGACCTCCACGGGCGGCGGGGTGGGTCACCCCGCCCTACCCGCCGGTAGGGCCCGATGACCCCATCGGGCCGACACGGGGCAACCGCCCCTTCTGCGGCGCCGCGCCCGTAGGGTCGGGGCTTGCCCCGGCCGGGAGCGGAGGCGGGGTTCTCCGGCCCGGGTGCTCGGCGGCTCGGCGCTTCCCTGTCACGCATCGCTCGCCTCGCGGCCGGGTCGCCTTCCCTCCGTCTCGGGGCAAACCCGGTGCCGCCCAAGGCGGCCCCTGGGCTTTGCCCCTCGCTCCGGTCCAGGCTCCCCTGCTCGGCGGCTCGGCGCTTCCCTGTCACGCATCGCTCCCTCCGCGACGGCGTCTAAGCCCCTGCGACTGCGCAAAAACCCTCCGGGGGCTTTGCCCCCTCCGGGTTTTCGCTCCGCTCCGGGTCTTACCCGCCTGCTCCCGGGTGCTCTGCGCTTCTATCTTGTCATATCCCTGTGGTTCTCCGACGCCTGGTAGCCCTTTTGGCGGATAAACTCGGCCAGCGCGCGGGTGAGGGCTACGCTCCTGTGCTTGCCGCCGGTGCAGCCGATGGCGATGACCAGCACGGTCTTTCCCTCCTCCACGTACTGGGGCAGGAGAAAGCCGATCATATTCTCCATATGGGTCATGAAATCCTTGGCCTGCTGATACCCGAAGACGAAGGAGGCGACCTCCTCGTCCAGGCCGGTCTGTTCCCGCAGCTCGGCGATATAGTACGGATTGGGCAGAAACCGCACGTCGAATACCAGATCGGCCTCCAGCGGGATGCCGTATTTAAAGCCGAAGGAAATGACGTTTATACTCATGGCAGGGCCGGCCCCGACGGCGCTGAACAGGCGCAGCACCTCGCCCCGCAGCTTTGCGCTGGAGTAGGTGGACGTGTCGATGATATATTCCGCGCGCTGGCGCACCGGCTCCAGCATGGCCTTCTCCCGCTCCACCGCGTCGGCCAGAGAGCGGCCGCCGATGGAGAGGGGGTGGATACGGCGGGTCTCCTTATAGCGCGCGATGATGGTCTCCACCCCCGCCTCCACAAAGAGGATCTTATACGCGCAGCCCATAGCCTCCAGCGCGGCCAGCGCCTCGAAGAGGGGGCCGAATGTCTGCCCGCCCCGCACATCGCTCACCAGGGCCACCCGGTCGTACTTGCCGCCCCCCGCCAAACAGAGCTCGGCAAATTTGGGGATGAGCGCGGCGGGCAAATTGTCCACCACATAAAAGCCCATATCCTCCATGGAGGATGCGGCCTTGCTCTTCCCCGCCCCCGAAAGGCCCGATATAATAATGAATTCCATATCAACCACTCCGCGTCTCTTTCTTCTCGGACTGTGCCGACCCCGTCAGCCCGGCATCTGCCCCAGGGTTTTGATCTCCATCTCCAGCGCCACGCCGCGCCGGCGCAGGACGGTCTCCCGCACCAGAGCGGCCAGGGCCAACACATCGGCGCAGGTGGCGTTCTCCCGGTTGACGAGAAAGCCCGCGTGCTTTTCAGACACCTGGGCGCCCCCCACCCGCGTCCCCTTCAGGCCGCACTCCTCAATCAGGGCGGCGGCGAAGCAGCCCTCGGGCCGCTTGAAGGTGCTGCCCGCGCTGGGCAGCTCTAAAGGCTGCTTGCTCCTGCGGCGCTCCATCAGCTCGTCCATACAGGCGCGGATGGCCGCGGCGTCACCGGGGGCAAGCCGGAAGGTGCTGCCCAAAATCAGCCGTTTCCCATCGGAAAAGGCGCTGTGGCGGTAGCTGAAGTCATGCTCCTCCCCCCGGAGGCAGACAATGGAGCCATCGGGGGCGAGATAGCGGGTGCGCGTCACGACCTGACACATCTCGCCGCCGTAGGCCCCGGCGTTCATCGTCACCGCGCCCCCCACCGTGCCGGGGATGCCGTGGGCGAACTCCAGCCCCGTGAGACCCAGCTCGCACGCGAAATTGGCGAGCCGCGCCAGCAGCGCACCGCTCCCGGCCGTCAGCTCCCACTCCCCTGTCTGTCTGATCTCATTCAGCCCGTCGTGGGTCTTGACGACAAAGGCGTCCACCCCCGCGTCGCTCACCAGCAGGTTGGAGCCGTTGCCCATAAACACGCTCTCCAGCCCCAGCCCGGCCGCGGTCCGGACCGCCGTCACCGCGTCCTCCTCCGACCTGGGAAGGGCCATCAGCCGGGCGGGACCGCCCACGCGGAAGGTGGTATGGTCTTTCATGGGCTCGTATTCCCGCAGCTCCAGTTCGGGGCAGGCGGCGCGCAGCTCCCGCGCGAGAGCGGAGTAGATTTCCATGCTGACCCCCCAATAAGTATAATTGTACTAATTATGTTATTATAGCAGAATTCAAAGGAGATTAGAATAGGGGGCGGGAAAGAAAAAACCAAAGCAGGCCAATCCGGTTTTGGGTACGCGAAAGGGGACCGTCACGGTCCCCTTTCCCGCGGCCCCGCCCTCCGAATTCTTCGGATGGCGGGCCGCTGCAATCCAGTTTGTAAGGCTCCGCCGCCAAGGAAGGCCCTATGCGGGCCGATGAGGACATCGGCCCCTACGGGGCGCGGCACAACCGCAGGGCGGGGGCTTGTCTCCGCCGGGGAATGCTACGCAAGTCTTTATCCTTTACAGCACTTTCTTGATGCGCTCCACGGCCTCCGCCGTGGCCTCGGCTCCGCCGAAGGCGGTAAGGCGGATATACCCCTCCCCGCTGGGGCCAAAGCCCGCGCCGGGCGTGGTGACCACGTTCGCCTCATGGAGGAGCTTGTCGAAGAAGGCCCAGGAGCCCAGTCCACCCGGCGTCTTGGCCCAGACATAGGGGGA
>JBLJBF010000218.1:0-5486 GCA_047637855.1 Pseudoflavonifractor sp.
ATCAGCGGGAAGGACGAGGTGCGCCAGCACCTGGCCGAGCTGGGCTTTGTGGTGGACACCGCCGTCACGGTGGTAAGCTCTATGATGGGCAATCTCATCGTGCAGGTAAAGGACAGCCGCGTGGCGATCGACCAGACCATGGCAAACCGCATCATGATCTGAAGCTTTGAGAGTAGGGAGGATATGGCATGAAGACATTGAAGGACGTGGCGGTGGGAGAGACCGCCACGGTGGTAAAGCTCCACGGCGAGGGCCCCGTCAAGCGGCGCATTATGGACATGGGCATCACCAAGGGGGCCGAGGTCTTTGTCCGCAAGGTGGCTCCTCTGGGCGACCCCATGGAGCTGAACGTGCGCGGCTACGAGCTGAGCATCCGCAAGGCGGACGCGGAAATGGTGGAGATCGGGTAGACCTCTTTTTTGCCCGTGCGTTAGCAAGAGCTAACAGTTAGAGAGGAGCAGCAACATGGAATGGAAGATCGCCCTTGCGGGCAACCCCAACAGCGGCAAAACCACTTTGTTCAACGACTTGACCGGGTCCAACCAATATGTGGGCAACTGGCCGGGCGTGACGGTGGAGAAGAAGGAAGGCCGTCTGCGCGGCCATAAGGACGTGATCATTCAGGACTTGCCCGGCATTTACTCCCTGTCCCCCTACACGCCGGAGGAGTTGGTGGCCCGCGGGTACTTAGTGAACGAGAAGCCCAATGCCATCATCAACATCGTGGACGGCACCAACATCGAGCGCAACCTCTACCTCACCACCCAGCTGATCGAGCTGGGTATCCCGGTAGTGGTGGCCGTCAATATGATCGACCTGGTGCGCAAGAATGGCGACCTGATCGACCTAGAGAAGCTGGGCCGCGCGCTGGGCTGCCCCGTGGTGTCCATGAGCGCTCTCAAGGGCGAGGGCGGCATGGCTGCTGCCGAGAAGGCCATCGAGCTGGCCAAGTCCGCCCATCCCGGGGAGCACCCCCATGTTTTTACCGGCAGCGTGGAGCACGCCCTGGCCCACATCGAGGAGTCCATCGCGCCGCTGGTGGACGCCAAAAGCCTGCGGTGGTTCGCCCTCAAGCTCTTTGAGCGGGACAGGGATGTAGCCAAGTCCCTCAAGCTGGACGGCGCCCTGGCCGCCCACCTCGAGGAGCATATCGCCGACTGCGAAAACGAGCTGGACGACGACGCCGAGAGCATCGTCACCAACCAGCGCTACGCCTACATCTCCCAGGTAGTGAGCTCCGCCGTGAAGAAGAAGGCCCACAGGCACAGCCTCACCGCCTCGGACAGGATCGACCGGGTCGTCACCAACCGGGTTCTGGCGCTGCCCATCTTCGCGGTGATCATGTTTTTGGTGTACTATCTCGCCATCGGCAGCGTGGGCGCGCTGGCCACCAACTGGGCCAACGACGGCGTCTTCGGCGACGGCTGGCATCTATTGGGCATCGGCTCGGCCGCCTATGAGGAGGCGGCGGGTGAGTTCGACACCGCCGCCGTTTCCATTGAAGCCTACTTAGCCGCCGCGAAGGAGCGGGGCATCGACACCGCCGCCCTTGCCGCCTCCCTGGAGGCCGGCGAAGTCGATCAGGCCGCCCTCGACGCCTTCGTATCCAGCGCCTCGGCCGCGGGACTGACCACCGAGGTCGCCGCTGAGAACGAGGACGGCGGCATAACGTTTACCCCCTTCACCGCCGAGTCTTTTGTCCAGGCTGTCGGCTTAGCGAAGCCCGACCCCGCCGACTTCGGCATCTGGGTGCCCGGCGTGCCGGTGCTGGTACGCGGCGCGCTGGAGCGGGCCGAGGTAGCTCCCTGGGTCTCGGGCCTGATCGTAGACGGCATTGTAAGCGGCGTGGGCGCGGTGCTGGGCTTTGTGCCCCAGATGCTGGTGCTCTTCCTCATGCTCTCCATTCTGGAGGACGTGGGCTACATGGCCCGGGTGGCCTTCATCATGGACCGCGTCTTCCGCAAGGTGGGCCTATCCGGCAAGAGCTTTATCCCCATGCTGGTCTCCACGGGCTGCGGCGTGCCCGGCGTCATGGCCTCCCGCACCATCGAGAACGAGCGGGACCGCAGGATGACCGTCATGACCACCTGCTTTATGCCCTGCGGGGCCAAGATGCCCATTATCGCCCTCTTCGCCGGCGCTCTCTTCGGCGGCAGCGGCCTGGTGGCCGTGTCTGCCTACTTCATCGGCGTTGCCGCCATCATCGTTTCGGGTGTGATCCTGAAGAAAACCAAGCTCTTCGCGGGCGACCCGGCCCCCTTCGTCATGGAGCTGCCCGCCTACCACGTCCCCTCGGTCGTGGGCGTCCTCCGCGCCACTTGGGAGCGGGGCTGGAGCTTTATCAAGCGCGCGGGCACCGTCATTCTGGCCTCGGCGGTCATTCTCTGGTTCCTCCAGGCCTTCGGCGTGGCGGACGGCGTCTTCGGCATGGTGGAGGATAATGACCACAGCCTGCTTGCCGCCATAGGTCGCATCGTTGCCCCCGCCTTCTCCCCCCTGGGCTTTGGGTCCTGGCAGGGCGCGGTAGCCACCTTCACCGGCCTGATCGCCAAGGAGAATGTGGTCAGCACCTTCGGCGTGCTCTACGGGTTTGCCGAGGTGGCCGAGGACGGGCTGGAGATCTGGGGCCGCCTGGCCCAGGACTTCACCAAGCTGGCCGCTTACAGTTTCATGGTCTTCAACCTTCTGTGCGCCCCCTGCTTTGCCGCCATGGGCGCGATCAAGCGGGAGATGAACAGCGCTAAGTGGACCTGGATCGCCATCGGGTACATGTGCGGATTCGCCTACGTGATCTCCCTGATCGTGTATCAGCTCGGCCTTCTCTTCACCGGCGGCGGCTTTACCCTCTGGTCTGCCGTGGCCCTGCTGCTGACGGCGGGTCTCCTGTACCTTCTCCTGCGCCGGGACAAGACGCAGGGCACCACCTTGTCCCGCAAATCCGCGGGGTCCCCCGTGGCCTGAAACCGGCCACAAAAAAGAGCGGCAGCCCGCGGGCTGTCGCTCTTTTTGAATGCCACAGGCCTTGTACGGAAAACGTGTACCCGCCTGTCAAAAAAGCCCTCAGGCGGATACTCAGGTGCGGTAGGTCTCTCTGCCCAGGCGGTAGAGGTTTCCTCCCGCGCTGTCTATGGCCACGGTGAGGGGGAGCCGCTCTATCTCCAGGCGCTTGACCGACTCGCAGCCCAAATCGTCGAAGGCGACGACCTGGGCCGACTTGACGCAGCGGGCGATGAGCGCGCCCGCGCCCCCCACGGCGGCGAAGTAGCAGGCCCCATTGCGCGCGATGGCCTCGGCCACGGCGGCGCTCCGCTCCCCCTTGCCGATCATGGCGGCCAGCCCCAGATCCAGAAGCCGGGGGGTATAGGGGTCCATCCGGCCCGAGGTGGTGGGCCCGCAGGCCCCCACCGCCATCCCCTGCTGGCCCGGCGTGGGGCCCGCGTAGTAGATCACGGCGTCACGGATGGGAAAGGGCGGCGCCTCCCCGGCGTCCAGGGCGGCGGCAATGCGCTTATGGGCGGCATCCCGGGCGGTGTAAACCACGCCGGAGAGGAGCACCCGGTCCCCCGCCCGGAGGGAGGGCAGGACGGCCCGCAGGCCGTCGGTGTGGAGTTCCAGCGTCTCCATGGCGGTCAGTCCCCGTCCACGTTCAGGGGCATGGGCGGGCGGGGGCTAAGCGTGTCGCGGCAGGATTCGATGAGCTGCTCCAGCTCCTCGTCGTGGGCGCAGAACTCGGCCGAGATGCCCTCCAGCGTCCGTGTTACCCGCGTCAGCTCGCCCCCGGCGTGGGAGACGGTGGCATCCACATCGGTGCGCAGCCGGTCGTACCCCTCCTGCACCTTGCGCATCCACTGCTCCAGGTCGGCCTGGGCGGCCTGTACCCGCTCCTGGGCCGCGCGCTCGGCGGCCTGGGCGCGGAAGTGGGCGTCCAGCTCGATACCCGCCGTCCGGTCCTTCACCGCCTGATAGGCGGCCGCGGCGGGCTCCAGCTCGGCCAGGCGGGCCTTGAGTGCGGCATTCTCCCGCTCCAAGTCGGCCAGGCGGGCATTTTTCTGCACCAGCTCAGCTGTGGACCGCTCCAGTGAAGCGGAGGTCTCGGCAAGGGCCTCGTCCGCCGCCTTTGCCCGGGCGGTCAGCCCGGCCTGAGCGGTATCCAGCTCAGCCTTGGCCCCGGCCAGCTCGGCCAATTCTTTTTGGAGGGCCTCAACCTTGGAACCATGCGCCCGCGCGGTGGTCTCGATATAGCTCAGCACGTCCTGTTTTTGAAAGCCGCCAAATACGGCCCCGCGGAACTGCTGCTCGTTTGCTGCCATCCTTCTCGCCCCATTCCCAAATTCCGGCGGGCTGCGGCCCGCTCTGTCTTTTTTCGGGATATTGTATCATATTTTCGTGCGCCCGTCTACACCGGCGGCGGACGTGACGACAAAAGAAGCCTTGCGCAAGGCCCCTTCTTTCGCTATAATACTACAGAGCAAACCTGCGGCGCTGGTTTGGATCGATACGCAAAGACAAGGGGGAAGGTTTTATGACCATTACATATAAGCCCAAGGGGGTCTGCTCCAGCAACATAGAGCTGGAGGTGGAAAACGGCATCGTCACCAGCCTGGTTTTCACCGGCGGGTGCAGCGGGAACCTCCAGGGGCTGGCCCGTCTGGCGACCGGGATGAAAGCCGACGAAGTGGCCGACAAGCTGGAGGGGCTGCGCTGCGACAGGAAGCCCACCTCCTGCCCCGACCAGCTGGCCAAAGCGCTCAGACAGGCCCTGGAGAACGGCGAGCACGCAGAATAGGCGCAATAAAATGGGCCGCCCGGAGAACGGGCCGCCGCTGACAACATACAAATCTGGTATCGCAGCCGCACAGCGGCTGCGATACCAGTTTTGGATGTCTTTTTTACCGCGGCGAGGGGACACGAGATGTAAAGCCGAGGTCTTCCCTCAGCCGGAATGGCCCAAGCGGCCCGATGGTTCCGCCGCCCTGAGTCAGGTCGGGTCGCAGTCTTTGCAATATCCGAATATCTCCAAATTGTGCCCCATGACATGAAAATTTTCATCCTCCAGCTTTGGGATGAACGTCTCCATCGGGCAATTATCCATCGCAATAATCTTCCGACAGCTCATGCAGACGGCATAGTGCTTATGCTCGAACCGGTTCAGCTCGTATACCGCCATTTCGCTGTTCATCACGTTGGTCTTTATGACTACGCCCTATTTCAAGAACAGCTCCAGGACCCGGGAGACGGTGGACAGCCAGGCCGTGTCTCCGCTCTTCTCCATTTTGGAGCATATCTCCGCGGCGCTTAAGGGTTTGTCCGTCTGTTTCAGCACCGCGATAACCCCTTCCCGCTGCCGCGTTCTCTTGATTCCCGCAGGCCAAGCGCTCTGCTCCACTTTCACTGCATCCACCCCATTTGTTTTGATGGGATACGCGGGCGCGTCCCATTCGCATTTTGCTAATTGTATCGGGCAAGCGCTACAAAGTCAAGCGTTT
>JBLJBF010000219.1:0-5180 GCA_047637855.1 Pseudoflavonifractor sp.
AGACCTCCTTGTCCAGAAGCTTATAGGGCACGTCCTGGTTGTAGATGCGCAGGGCCAGCCCCTCGGCAATGGCGGTCTTGCCCACGCCGGGCTCGCCAATGAGGGCGGGGTTGTTTTTGGTGCGGCGGGAGAGGATCTGAATCACCCGGCGCACCTCGGCGTCCCGGCCGATGACAGGGTCCAGCATCCCGTTGGAGGCGAGGGCCGTCAGGTCCCGGGAGAACTGGTCCAGGAGCTTGGTCTCCCGGTTGGACGGGTGACTGTCGTCCCGCTCGGGGCGGAACCGGTTGCCCCCCCGGTAGGGGGGTGGGCTCTCGTTGTCGCCCAGGGAGGCGAGGATGTCGCTGTAGAGCCGGCGGGGTTCCACGTTGCTGCCGATCAGCACACGCTGGGCCACGCCGTCCCCCTCCCGAAGGATACCCAGCAGCAGGTGCTCGGTCCCCACATAGTGGTGCCCCAGCCGCGCGGACTCGGTGAGGGATAGCTCGATGATCTTCTTGCACCGGGGGGTGAGCCCCTGGGAGGGCCGTCCGCCCGGTGTGCCCACGCCCACCATGCGCCGGATGGCGCTGCGGATGGCCTCCGGGTCCAGTCCCGCGTTCTGCAGCACCCGGGCGGCCACGCCCTGCCCCTCCCGGGCGAGGCCCAGCAGCAGGTGCTCGCTGCCCACATAGCCGTGCCCCAGCTCTGCCGAGGCCTCCTGCGCCAGGCGCAGGGCCGACTGGGCCCGCTCGGTGAATCTGGTTTCGCTCATGGGCCTAATCCCTCCCGCCAGGTCCTTGGCGGTCGCGCGCCTCTGCCGGTCGTTTCGATGCATGGGGCTGATTCTCCTTCTTGTCTTTCGTTATGCGGGCCGTATGCCTCAAGCTGGCGGGCGCGCCTTCCAGCTCCGGGACCAAGCTCCCGGCGGTCTCCATATGAAATGGACGTTTTTTGTCATCCATGCCGCCTTACCTCCTTGCCGGTTTTCTGCTCCTATTTTTTCCGGCTCTAAGGAAATATACCCAGGGGGAGCGCATTTTAGCATTGCAATTTCAAAAGATTGTGGTACAATTATTCTACATTTAATATTGGAGGTGTTTTTCATGGCCTATGTTATCAGCAGTGACTGCATCAGCTGCGGTTCCTGCGAGGGTGGGTGCCCCGTCAGCGCGATTTCTCAGGGGGACTCCCAGTATAATATTGATGCGGATACCTGCATCGACTGTGGCGTCTGTGCCAGCACTTGCCCCGTGAGCGCGATCTCCCAGGGCTAAAAACGTACATGGAAAAAGCGGCGCTGCCCGATTGGCAGCACCGCTTTTTATATTTTGGCGTATTTTGGGGAATTGCTAAAACTGCTCCAGCAGAAAGCGCCCGATGCTCTCCATAGCCTCGCCCGCGCGCCGGATGGGGAACATCTGGAATACATGCCACATATGGTTCCACTTCTCCAGCCGGCAGGGCACCTGGGCAGCCGTCATGCGGTCGCGCAGACGGATCGAGTCAGAGAGCAGAATCTCGTTTGCGCCCACCTGGATCAAGGTGGGTGGGAAATCGCTCAGATCCCCGAAGAGGGGGGAGAGCAGGGGAGAGGTGAGGTCGGCGCCCCTGGCGTATACCCCCCGCACGGCCTTAATATAGTCCATGGTGATCATGGGGTCCAGGGCGGCCAGCTCGGTGTAGGACCTGCCGGAGGCCGTCATATCGGTCCAGGGGGAGAGGAGCACCAGCCGGGCGGGCAGCCTGCGGCCCTCCGCCTTCAGCCGGTGGCACAGCACCAAAGCCATGTTGCCCCCGGCCGAGTCGCCCACCACCACCACGTCCCGGGCGCCATAGCCCTGGTACATGAGGTAGTCCCAGGCCTTCATGGCGTCGTCCGCGGCGGCGGGAAAGGGGTGCTCGGGGGCCAGGCGGTACTCGAAGGAGAGAACCGACCAGCCCGTGACGGCGGCCAGCTTGGCCGAGAGGGGCCGGGCGTAGCCCAGATTCCCGCTGGTGTAGCCGCCTCCGTGGCAGTAGAGGATGGCGCGGCGGCGGTCATACCCCCGGGCGGGCCGGAGCCAGGCGGCGTTCATGCCCGCCAGATCGAAGGGCTCCAAATTCATGCCCAGCATGGGGGCGGCCAGGCGGCCCAGCAGCTCCTGCCCCACGCGCTGGCGCTCCAGATCCTCCGGGTCCATAGACTCGGGGTTAGAGGCCGAGCGGATGGCCTTCAGGGCCCGCAGCATGGGCTGGAGGCTGCGCTCCTCGGCGGTGCGGCGCTGTTCCGGCGTGGGGCGGATGAGTTTCATGCAGCTGGGCCTGCGTTCCTGCTCCATAAGAGGGGCCTCCTTTGTCTTGCAATCGAATCCGGCATACCGTCGTGCCGCGGTAGCGGGCGGGAAAAACGGCGCAAAAAAGTATAATAGCCATCTTACGACTATTATACCATACTCTCGGCCGTCCATAAACCCCTGATCGAACGGTTTCGCGGGGAAAGACCTTGTACTTTCCAAATGGGCATGATAAAATTATCTATCTGGCGGAGAGGGGGAGGGTCTTGGCAGAGAAGAAAAAAGGCCGGAAGGGCTGGTACCGGCTGGACAACGCGGGCGTGCTCTACTCAGCTATCCAGCGGGAGCGCTACTCCTCGGTCTACCGTTTTTCGGCGGTGATGGCCGAGACCGTAGATCCAATCGCGCTTCAGCGGGCGGTGGACCGGACCATGCCCCGGTTTCCCGGGTTCCGGGTCCACATGAAACGGGGTGCCTTCTGGAGTTATTTCGAGCCCAATGAGGAGCCCGGCCCCTTTGTGAAAAAGGACATCGCCAACCCCTGCCAGCCCATCCGGGCCAAGGAGGACAACGGCTGGCTGGTGCGCTTTTTCTACTATGAGCACCGCATCTCTCTGGAGGTCTTTCACGCCATCTCGGACGGCGGGGGCGCGCTGGTCTTTTTCCGCACCCTCCTGGCGGTCTACCTGCGGGAGCGGGGGCACGCCATCCCGGTAGGGGACGGGATTCTGGACGTGGACGAGCCGCCCCGCCGGGAGGAGATAGAGGACTCCTACAGCAAGCACGCCACCGGTAAGACGCGCCGGGGCGGCTGGCAGCCGACGGCCTACCCCAATACCAGCGCGCCGGAGCCCTTCTATACCCTCAACGTCACCATGGGCTTTCTCCCTCTGGACCGGCTCAAGGCGGTGGCCAAGGGCTACGGGGCGTCCATCACCGAGTATCTGGCCGCCGTGCTCATCCAGGCCATTCTGGAGAATCAGCGGGCCGAGGGGCTTCGGCATGAGCGCCCGGTGGCGCTGGCCATCCCCATCAATCTCCGGCCCTGGTTCCAGTCGGGCACCCTGCGCAATTTTATTATCACGGTCCGCCCCTGTATCGACCCGGCCATGGGGGAATACACCTTCGGCGAGATCGTGGACTACGTCCACCACTTCCTGCGCCTGAACATCAACCGCCATCAGATGCGCGCAGCCTTCACCGGCAACGTGCGCTTTACCACCAATCCCTTTTTGCAGGTGATTCCTGTGGTGCTGAAGAACCCGGTGATGGCCCTGTTCTACAACCTGGTGGGGGTGCGGCCCTTTTCGGCGACCTACACCAATCCCGGCCCCTTCGCCGTGCCCGAGGAGATGCGCCCCCACATCCGGCGGATGGAGGTCATTCTGGGCCAGGCCACCCGGCCCGCGCCTCACTGCGCATCCATCAGTTACGGCAATATCATGGAGATCACCTTCGCCGGTACCGGCGTCTCTACCGAGACCGAGCGGCGCTTCTTCACCCATCTGGTGAAGGAGGGCATCCCCGTCAAGGTAGAGAGCAACCGGGGAGAGTAAGGGAGAAACGATTATGTCATACTGCGTCAACTGCGGCGTGGAGCTGGACCGGACGGCCCGGTTCTGCCCCCTCTGCCATACCCCCACGGCAAACCCCAATCAGCCCGTGGACCAGGACTCCCCAAAGCCCTTTCCCGTCCATCGGGGAGAGGTGCCGCCGGTCTCCCGGTGGGAGCTGGCGCTGCTCCTCTCGGCCATGTTCTTCTCCGTGGGGCTGTGCTGCGCGGTCCTGAATATCTTCCTCCAGTCCGACCGGGTCTGGTCTCTTTATGTCATCGGCGCCGCCGTCATGCTGTGGATCTGGTTTGTGCCGCCGCTGCTCATGCGCGGGATGCATCTGCTGCTGCGCCTCATGCTGGACGTGGCGGCGGTAGGGATCTATATCTTCCTTATCTCGGTGGACCTGAACGGGCGGGGGTGGTTCCTCCATCTGGCTTTGCCCATCGTTTTGCTGGCGGGGGCGATCATGCTCTTCCTGGGGCTGACGATCCAGGGCCGGAAACGGTCCATCCTGTCCCGTGTGACCCTCGTCATCGTCAGCGTCGGCTTTTTTGTGGCCGGAATCGAGTTCTTTGTGGACCGGTATGTCATGGGCGCGTGGTCGCCCAGCTGGTCCATCGTAGTCCTCGCGGTCTGCGCCGCTCTGGTCATCCCGCTGCTCATCGTACGCCGCATTCCCTCCCTGCGGGAGGAGGTGCGGAGGCGGTTCCACATGTGATAGCATCCACGAAATTATGAATATTCGGATTTAAATGAATATTATACAATAACTACTGGAAGAATGCGGGGATGGTTTGCATATTTATGCGAATTGTCCCTTGCGTTTTTCTCCAGGACGTGGTAGACTGTTTTCAACATCAAAGATAACGGAGGGTACACACCATGGCTGAAGTCAAAAAAGTCGTCCTTGCCTATTCCGGCGGACTGGATACTTCCATCATCATCCCCTGGCTGAAGGAGAACTACGGGAACCCTGAGATCATTGCCGTATCGGGCGACGTGGGCCAGGGGGCCGAGCTGGACGGCCTGGAGGAGAAGGCCATCAAGACTGGCGCGAGCAAGCTCTATATTGAGGATCTGGTGGACGAGATGGTGGACGAGGTCATCGTCCCCTCCATGCAGATCGGCGCCAAGTACGAGGACTACCTGCTGGGCACCGCCTTTGCCCGGCCCATCATCGCCAGGCGGCTGGTGGCCATCGCCAAGGCCGAGGGGGCCGACGCCATCTGCCACGGCTGCACCGGCAAGGGCAACGATCAGGTGCGGTTCGAGCTGGCCATCAAGCGGTTTGCCCCCGAGCTCAAGATCATCGCCCCCTGGCGTGAGTGGAGCATCAAGGGCCGGAGCGAGGCCATCGACTATGCCGAGG
>JBLJBF010000220.1:0-12786 GCA_047637855.1 Pseudoflavonifractor sp.
CCCGAAAACATCACGGTGCACACCCTGGCCCTCAAAAAGGGCTCCCGCCTCACGCTGGAGGGGGGCAGCCTGCCGGGGGACGAGGCGGTGGCCGAGATGCTGGACTACGCCTGGACCGCCCTGCGTGCGGCGGGCTACGCACCCTACTATCTCTACCGGCAAAAATATATGTCCGGCTCCTTCGAAAATGTGGGCTGGACCAAGCCTGGCTATGAAAATCTCTACAACATCGCCATGATGGAGGAGCTGCACACGGTCCTGGCGCTGGGGGGCGGCGGCGTCACCAAGCTGGTGGACGGCAGCTCCGGCGCTATTGAGCGTATGACAGACCCCAAATATCCATATGAATATATCGCGGGCATCGACAAGCTCATCGTGGACAAGGCGCGGCTCGCGGAATTTTACGCCCAATGAGGAGGGCTTGATTTTGGCCTATCAACTGCGCGAGATTAACGACCGTGTAAAGCAGGACCCCGTGGCCTTTATGGCCGAGTGCGACGGCGCGTACGCCGCCCGGCTGGAGGCGGCCGCCGAACGCATCGCCGAGCGGATGTCGGCCAGCCCCATCGTGCTTCTCTCCGGCCCCTCGGGCTCCGGGAAGACCACCACCGCCCTCAAGCTGGAGGAGGAGCTGAAGCACCGGGGCATCAACACCCACACCGTCTCCCTTGACAACTACTTCCACGCCATGGACCCCAAGGAGGCCCCCCGCACCCCGGAGGGGAACATCGACTACGAGTCCCCCAGGTGCCTGGACATGGACCTGCTGGACGAGACCTTCACCCGGCTGTCCCAGGGCGAGGAGGTGATCATTCCCCGGTTCGAGTTCACCCGCCAGATGCGAAACGACGCCCGGGGCGTTCCTCTCAAGCTGGGGGAGAACGAGATCGCCATCTTTGAAGGCATCCACGCTTTGAACGACGAGATTGCGGGCCGCCACAGCGAGGCCACCAAGCTCTATATCTCGGCCCGCAGCAATGTGCTGGACGGGCAGGAGCTGTGCTTTAAGGGCACCTGGATGCGCTTGACGCGGCGGGCCGTCCGGGATTATAATTTCCGGGGGACCGACATCGTCGCCACGCTGGGCATGTGGGCCAACGTCCGCCGGGGGGAAAAACTCTATATCTCCCCCTATAAGCACCGGGCCGACATTATTATCGACTCCTCTCTGCCCTACGAGGTCAGCGTGATGAAAAATTACGCCCTGCCCATGCTCCGGGCCGTTCCGAAGGAGAACCAGCGCACCGCCGAGCTGCTGGATCTGATCCGTGCCTTTGAGGCCTTTGAGCCCATCGACCCGGCTCTGGTGGCGAAGAATTCCCTCCTGCGGGAGTTCATCGGCGGCGGCTCGTACAAGTACTGAACCGCCCTATCTGACTGAAAAAAAGGAGAGGTACCCATGTCCGACTGCACCCACGACTGCTCCTCCTGCGGCGAAAGCTGCGGCGAGCGCACCACGCCCCACAGCTTTTTAGAGCCCCCCAACGCGCTGAGCAGCATTAAAAAAGTGATCGCCGTGGTAAGCGGCAAGGGCGGCGTGGGCAAGAGTCTCGTCACCTCCTCTCTGGCGGTGGCCATGCGCCGGATGGGAAAAACAGTGGGCATTCTGGACGCCGACATCACCGGCCCCTCCATCCCCACCGCCTTCCACCTGCACCAGCGGGCCGTGGGCACCGACGCGGGCATCGAGCCCTGTCTCACCAAGACGGGCATTGAGGTCATGAGTCTCAATCTGCTGGTGGCCAAGGAGACCGATCCAGTGGTCTGGCGCGGCCCCGTCATTGCGGGCACTGTCAAGCAGTTTTGGACCGACGTGGTCTGGGGGGACCTGGACTATCTCTTCATCGACATGCCCCCCGGCACCGGGGACGTGCCCCTCACCGTGTTCCAGTCTTTGCCGGTAGACGGCATTATCGTGGTCACCTCTCCGCAGGATTTGGTGAGCATGATCGTCACCAAGGCGGTGAATATGGCCAATCTCATGGACATCCCGGTGCTCGGCCTGGTGGAGAACTACAGCTACTTCCGCTGCCCCGACTGCGGCAAGCACCACGCCGTCTTTGGGGAGAGCCATATCGATGATGTGGCCCTGGACTTAGGCCTGCCCGTCCTGGCCCGCCTGCCCATCGATCCCGCGGTGGCCGCCGCCTGCGACGCGGGCGAGATTGAGGATTTCGAGCCCAACTACCTGGCCGACCTGGCGCTCCAGCTGGAGCAGCAATAACCCGGTATCCCCCATTTTTATACAGCAAACCCGCCCCTTGCTCCCTGCAAGGGGCGGGTGCTTTTTGGAGGGGGGCGGCCGCAAGAGCACGGCGATGTACCTCTTAAAAAAAGGCCTCCCACAGGCCCAGAAGGATGAGCAGCACCCCGGAGGTGGGCAGCGCATACCTGCCCAAAAACCGCCCCAGCACGCCCGCGCCCAGCACCCGCCCCAGGCGCAGGAAGAGCAACGTGACGGCGAAGTTGCACCCGGAGGCCAGGAGGGGGGAGAGCCCGCTCACACCCGCCGCCACGCCGATGCCCGCGTTATTGGCCGCCAACGCCGCCGCCAGAGTGACCCAGGCCCAGGCGCTGGGCGGGGCGGTATTCCCCTCCTCATCCGCCTTGCCCAGGCGGCGCAGACAGTCCAGCAAAAACCAGGCCCCAATACCCACCAGCAGCAGCCCGCCCACCAGCTGGGAAAACCCGGCGTCCAGCAGCTCGGCTCCCAGAGCGCCCAAAGCCAGCGAGGCCCAGGTGATGGCGGTGGTGATGGCGGCGATGGTGATGCTCCCCGCCGCCGGGACGCGGATGCCCCTGACGGAATACCCCATGGCGAGGAGCACCGTATCCAGATTGCAGGCCATGGAAAAGATCAGGCCCGACAGCACTTGAGAAATAACCTTCATTTCTTACCTCCTCCCGCCCATCCTATGACCGGGCGGGGAAGGGGGTGCGGCCAAAAAGAGGTGGCGCGGCGGCCGGAATCGTGGTATCATAGTCGAACAGAACTTCAGGTGAGGAGAGGATCCGCCATGAGTGCGCGCGAGGAGTTTATTGAGATTTTCAAGTCCAACATCCGCCGGGAGGGCGCCGACGCCCTGCTGGATTACCTAGACCACAAGAGCGACTTTTTTACCGCCCCGGCCTCGGCCCGGTTTCATGGGGCCTATGCGGGCGGCCTGTGTGAGCACAGCCTGAACGTATACCACTGCCTGGCGGACTACCTGGCCCGCCCCCGGGTGCAGGAGCTGTACGGCCTGGAGTACTCCCCCGAGACGGTGGCGGTGGCCGCGCTGCTCCACGACCTGTGCAAGGTTGGCTGCTACAAATCCGGCAAGCGCAACGTGAAGGGGCCAGACGGCAAGTGGAGCGAGGTGCCGACCTACACCTTCGAGGACCCGCTGCCCTACGGCCACGGAGAGAAGAGCGTATACATTGCCAACGGTTTTATGCGCCTCTCCCGGGAAGAGGCCATGGCCATCCGCTGGCATATGGGGTTCTCCGGCCCGGAGGACGACCGCACCGTGGGCCAGGCCTTCCAGCAGTTTCCCCTGGCCTTCGCGCTGGCCACCGCCGACATGGAGGCCACGTATTTCCTGGAAAACACTGCGGAGTAGCGCATTCCTCCTCTCTTACAAATAAAAACGATCTGTATTTTTCCGGCAAAAAATACAGATCGTTTTTATTTACAGCCCTTTTTTCAGCGCCGCCGCGGCCTGCTCCGCCCGCTCGGCGTCCAGCCCCGCGAAGCCCAGCACCAGAGTGCCGGGGAGGGGGGATGGCCCGTGGCAGTACTCGCTGAGGGCATGCACACGGTAGCCGGCCGCCGCCGCCCGCCCCACCAGGTCGGCGTCCTCCCGCCCGGGCAAGGTGAGGAGCAGATGCAGCCCGGCGTCGTTGCCCGAAATCTTCCCCTGAGGGAAGGCCCGCTTTAAGGCGGCGGTGAGGGCGGCGCAGCGGGCGCGGTACAGGCTGTCCACCCGGCGCAGGTGCCGGGCGTACTGCCCGGAGGAGAGGAACCGGGCCAGCACCCACTGCTCGAACCGAGAGACGGTGGACGCCCCATGGGCAAACTTCTCCCGGTAGACCCCCAGCAGACCCTCGGGCAAAATGAGATAGGCCGCCCGGATAGAGGGGGCGATGCTCCGGCTGAAGGTGCCGGTGTACACCACCTTTCCCCCCGCGTCCTGCCCCTGCATGGCGGGGATGGGGCGGGAGGTGTAGCGGAACTCGCTGTCGTAGTCGTCCTCCACGATATAGCGCCCCGCCCCGCCATAGGCCCAGCGGAGCAACTCGGAGCGCCGGGGTGCGGGCATAGTGACCCCCAGGGGGAACTGGTGGGACGGGGTGACGTAGACCGCTCCCGCACCGCTTCCCTCCAGCAGGTCGGCCCGCAGGCCGTGCCCGTCCACCGGGATGGGGAGAAAGGGCCGGCGCAGATTCTCCATGCTGCGATAGGTGGCCCGGTAGCCCGGGTCCTCCAGCGCCACGGGCGCGCCCTCGGGCAGGAGCCGGAGCAGCACATCCAGCAGGTACTCCATGCCCGCGCCCACCACCACCTGCTCAGGCCTGCAGTTTACCCCCCGGTACTGATGGAGAAAGTCGCACAGCGCCTCCCGCAGGGGCGCATCCCCCTGGGGGTGGCCCCGCTGCAGCAGCGCCGGCTCCTGCACCGCCTGGCGCATGAGCCGGGCCCAGGTGGCATAGGGGAAGACCGAGGTGTCCACCGCCGCGGTGGAGAAGCAGTCGTCCAGCGCGGGGGCGGGCGGCTCGGCACGGGGGGCCGGGGCGGGCGGAGGGGCGGGTTGGCCGGGCAGCGCCACGGCGCACACCCGGTAGCCGCTGCGGGGGATGGAGCGGATGTACCCCTCGGCGGCCAGGAGCCCATAGGCCCCCTCCACCGTGGACTGGCTCACGCCCAGATGATCCCGCAGCGCCCGCTTGGAGGGCAGCTTGTCCCCCTCGCCCAGCCGCCCGGCGCGGATCTCCTCCACCACGTAGCGGTAGATCTGTTCGTAGAGGGGCAGGGCGCTGTCCCATGCCGGGACGAAGAGAAAATCCGCCATAATTGCCCCCTATCTGGCCCTATAAAAAAGTTGTAAACTGATACTTTTCATCGTGTCAGTTTATACTATAATAAGGGCACCATAAGAAACTGTCAAGGGGGATTTCTCGCCATGAAAAATTCGAACAGACTGGCCCAGCTTGTGATCGGCGGCTTAATGGCGGCGCTGGTGTTTCTGGGCTCCATGCTGCGTATCACGCTGCCGGTAAACGTGGGCACCACTTCGTTCCATCTGGGAAACATTATGTGCGCCCTGTCCGGCATCCTTTTAGGCCCGGCGGGGGGCGGTCTGGCGTCGGGCATCGGCTCCATGCTCTACGACTGGACCAATCCCCTCTACGTGGCCGAGTCCTGGATCACTCTGCTCACCAAGGGCGCTTACGGCGTGGTGGTTGGGCTGATTGCCTGGTCGGGGAAGCGGGGAGCGCCGCTCACTTACCGCCGCAATGTGATCGCCACCGTGGCGGGGGCCGTGACCTACGCCGCACTCTACCTCTTTAAGGGCTTCGCCTGGGACGGGCTGCTGCTGGGCCGTCTCCAGGCCGGCCCCGCGGCGGCCGCGCTGGTGGCCAAGCTGCCCGCCACCACCTTTAACGCGGTGGTTGCCATTGTCATTGCCCCCACCCTGTTTACCGCCATTCAAAAAGCACTTAAGGGACGGGTCCTGCGGCCTACGGGGAAAAAATAAACGAAAAAAGGCGGACGGCTGCAAGCCGTCCGCCCCGTTTTTTAATCCTGTCTCCCCCCGCCGAACTCCAGCAGGGTCAGCTGCTTATTCCGCTCGGCCGTCCAGTTGATGGACCACTGAGAGGCGAAGAGAAGGAGCTGGCGGCCCTTGTAGTCCTCCACCAGCTTTACATCGGAGCCCAAAATGAGGTCCTCCTCCTTCACCGGCTCGCCGTCCTCGGTCTCGATCCATCGCAGGTACTCGTGGGGCAGGCCCTCTACGTAGAGCTCCACGTTGTACTCGCTCCTCATGCGGTACTCCAGCACGTCGAACTGGAGGGTGCCCACCACGCCCACGATGACCTCCTCCATGCCGGAGTAAGGGGTCTTGAAGATCTGGATGGCGCCCTCCTGGGCGATCTGCTCCATGCCCTTGAGGAATTGCTTGCGTTTCATGGTGTCCCGGCTTCTCACCCGCTGGAAGTGCTCGGGGGCAAAGGTGGGTATGGGGTCGAATTTAAACTTCTTTCCCGGGGTGCATAGGGTGTCCCCGATGGAGAAGATGCCGGGGTCGAAAACGCCGATGATATCCCCGGCGTAGGCCTCCTCAATGATCTCCCGCTCGGCGGCCATGAGCTGCTGGGGCCGGGAGAGCTTTAGCTTCTTGCCGCCCTGGACGTGGTAGACCTCTTGCTCCGCGTCGAACCGGCCCGACACCACCCGCATAAAGGCGATGCGGTCCCGGTGGGCCTTGTTCATATTGGCCTGAATTTTGAAGACGAAGGCCGAGAAGTCGTCGTCCAAGGAGTCGATCGCCATGTCCCCGGCCTTGCGGGGCAGGGGCGGGGTGGTCATGCGGAGAAAGCGCTCCAGAAAAGGCTCCACACCGAAGTTGGTGAGGGCCGAACCGAAGAAGACGGGGGAGAGCTTGCCGTGGCGCACGCGGTCCATATCAAAGTCGCAGGAGGCCCCGTCCAGCAGCTCCACGTCGTCGCTGAGCTGGCTGTGGAGCCGGGCGCCGATCAGCTCGTCCAAATTGGGGTCGCCCAGGCTGACGGTGGTGGCGGTAGCCGCCCTGGACCCACCGTGGCTGGTGAAATGGACGATCTCGGCCTTCTCCCTGTCGTACACCCCCTTGAACTCCTTGCCGCAGCCGATGGGCCAGTTGACGGCGTAGGTGTCGATCCCCAGCTCGTGCTCGATCTCCTGGCACAGCTCGAAGGGGTCCCGGGCCTCCCGGTCCATCTTGTTGATAAAGGTAAAGATGGGGATGTCCCGCATGACGCAGACCTTGAAGAGCTTGCGGGTCTGGGCCTCTACGCCCTTGGCCGCGTCGATGACCATAACGGCGCTGTCGGCCGCCATGAGGGTGCGGTAGGTGTCCTCGGAGAAGTCCTGGTGGCCGGGCGTGTCCAGGATGTTGATGCAGAAGCCCTCATACTGGAACTGCATGACGGAGGAGGTCACCGAGATGCCGCGCTGTTTCTCGATCTCCATCCAGTCCGACGTGGCGGTGCGGGAGTTCTTCTTCCCCTTGACCACCCCCGCCTGGGCAATGGCTCCGCCGTAAAGCAAAAACTTCTCGGTCAATGTTGTCTTGCCCGCGTCAGGGTGGGATATGATGGCGAAGGTGCGGCGGCGGGAAATTTCAGTCGTGTATTGGGACATAACATACCTCTGTCTGTTCAGATTTATGGGAAACGCGGGCCGATGAGGGCATCGGCCCGTACAGAGCGGACGGTTTGCGTAGGGGCCGATGTCCCCATCGGCCCGCACCGGGCTCTACGGCGGACTCATCCGCTCCAGGGCGGCGGGGATATCCGTAAAGCGCCGGACGGCATAGGGGCTGTCCACCGCCCCAAAGCCGTAGGCCGCGTGGAGAAAGGGAACTCCGGCCGCGGCGGCCGAGACGAGGTCCAGTTCCGTGTCCCCGATATAGACCGGGTTTTTAAGTCCGTACCGCTCGACTACCAGCCTGATGTTGTCGCTCTTGGGCAAGCCTGTCCGCCCGGCGCACTCGCAGCCGGAAAAAAATCGCTCCAGCCCGTTGCCCTGGTAAAAGCTCTCGATATACCCGTCCTGGCAATTGCTGACGACAAAAAGCCTGCACTGCCCGGCCAGGGCGGTCAAGGTCTCCTCGGTGCCGGGAAAGAGGACGCCGCCCCGCTCTGCCAGCTGCTTTTCCTCCATGGCGCAGAACTCGTCCAGAATGACCTGGCGCTCCGCCGCAGTCTGACCGGGGAACATCCGCATCCCGATCTCGGGCAGCAGGAGGCCCATGTTGCCCCGTATCTCCTTCGGCTCCACAGGGGGCCGGGAGACCTCCGGGTGACGGGCGAGCACCTGGACCCAGATCTCCACCATCACGGGGGTGGCATCCCACAGGGTGCCGTCCAGATCAAATAATATCCCATCAAACACGAAAAGCCCTCCCAGCCGGCGAAAAATAATTAACCGGTTTCTCCTGCGCATAAAAGGAAACGATCTCCAACTCCTTGGGGGGCGGTGCTTTGATCCCCTTGAGTGTCTCCCTCAATTTAAGAAATGCCCTGTTATTATACGCTATGAACCCGTCGTAGGCAAGGCAAACAGGGCAAAAAAGTCATTAAACCGCGTCCCTGCTCCTCCGGCCCGGCCACCGGGCCAAAAAAAGAGGGCCGGGCGTTATAAAAGTACGGTTTATGGTACACAAGCTCCGCTATACTGTGGTCAGAAGGTAAGAAAAAGCACGGACGACAGAAAGGAGCACGGCCATGACAGGGTACAGCATCCGTTGGGTCCACGGGCACGTCGAGGTCTTTGACGCCTGGGGCAACTTCCGCTTTTCCGCCGACAGCGAGCGGGAGGCGGAGGAAGAAATGACGCGGGAGGCGGCTTAAAAAGCCGCCTCCTAAAATTGCCGATAAACCCACCATCCGAAGCTCTCGGAGGGAGGGATTGTGTAAAAGGCTGCTCCGCAGAGCGTTTCGTAGCGCAACCGAGCGAAGCGAGGCACTTAGCGCGGAGATGAACCGTCAGCCTTTCCCTTTCACGTGCAGGAAAACCACTTTTCATCACTTTTTTAAAGTGATGAAAAGTGCTGCAGCCTGTCGAAAAGACTTTTTCGACAGGCTGAGGAGGCGGCTTAAAAAGCCGCCTCCTGTTTTTTAACCGGGAATGCCGAAAAAGCGCTTTCCGTTCTCGGTGGTGGCCCGCTCTACCTCCTCGGTGGCAAGCCCCTTCACCTGGGCGATGGTCTCGGCCATGCGGTAGACATAGCCCGAGTCGCAGCGCTTGCCCCGATAGGGCACGGGCGCCATATAGGGCGCGTCGGTCTCGACCATAATGCGGTCCAGGGGAAGCCACTCGATAACCTCCAGGGCCTTGCGGGCGTTCGGGAAGGTGATGGCCCCAGTGAAGGAGATGCTCCAGCCCAAAATGACCAAGGTCTTGGCGTCCTCCAGGGAGCCGGAGTAGCAGTGGTAGACCCCCCGGGCGCCGTGGCGGGCGCGGACGATGTCCAGGCAGTCCTTATGCGCCTCCCGGTCGTGGACAATGGCAGGCAGGTCCAGCTTCTCGGCCAGCTCCAGCTGGGCGGCAAAGAAATCCCGCTGAATGCCGCGCTTTTCGGGGTCCTTCTCCCAGTAGTAGTCCAGGCCGATCTCGCCGACAGCCTTCACCTTGGGATGGGCGGCCATGGCCTCGATCTCGGCGAGGTCGGCGAGGCAGGCCCCCTCCAGGTTCTCGGGGTGAAACCCGGCGGCGGCATAGACATGGGGATAGCGCTCGGCCAGCGCGATGGACGCCTGGGAGGTGGGCCGGTCGCAGCCGGGGCAGAGGACCAGCCCCACCCCCCGTTCCGGCAGGGTCGAGAGGACCTGGTCCCGGTCGGGGTCAAAGGCCTCGTCGTAGTAGTGGGCGTGGGTGTCGAAATACATGAAACTACCTCTTCCTTCGGACAGGTTATACGGCTATCATACCCTTTTGGACCGAAAAAAGCAAGGAGCCGGGACTTCTTACAAAGTCCCGGCTCTGTCGTATTTTTGAGGTTACTTTCAGCGCTGCACCCGGCCTGAGCCGTCGCCGCCGGACAGTTTGCTCACCTCGTCAACGGAGACCTGGTTGTAGTCCCCCTCAACGCTGTGCTTGAGGCAGGAGGCGGCCACGGCAAACTCCAGGGCCTGCTGAGGCTCGTAGCCCTGCAGGGTGGCGTAGATAAGGCCCGCGCCGAAGCTGTCGCCGCCGCCCACGCGGTCTACGATCTTCATGTTGTACTCCTTGGAGTAGCAGGCCGCGCCGCCGGTGTAGAGCATACCGGCCCAGTTGTTCTCGCTGGCCGAGATGGAGGTGCGCAGGGTGATGGCCACCTTCTGGAAGCCAAACCGCTCGGTCAGCTGGCGGGCCACGCTCTCATACCCGGTGTGGTTGAGCTTGCCGCCGGTGATATCGGTGTGCTCGGCCTCGATGCCGAACACGTCCTTGGCATCCTCCTCGTTGGCGATGCACAGGTCCACCAGCTTGCACAGCTCGCCCATGACGCGCCCGGCCGCCTCCCTGCTCCACAGGTTCTTGCGGTAGTTGAGGTCGCAGCTGACGGTGATGCCCCTGGCCTTGGCCGCCTTGCAGGCGTCCATGCACAGGGCGGCCACATTCTCGCCCAGAGCGGGGGTAATGCCGGTAAAATGGAACCAGTCCACCCCCTCGAAGATGGCGTCCCAGTCGAAGTCGGCCCCGGTGGCCTCGGCGATGGCCGAGTGGGCCCGGTCGTAGATCACCTTGGAGGGGCGCTGGGAGGCCCCCTTCTCCAGGAAGTAAATACCCACGCGGCTGCCCCCTCGGGTGATGAGCGAGGTATCCACGCCGTAGCGGCGCAGGCTGTTCACCGCCGCCTGGCCAATCTCGTGGGTGGGCAGCTTGGTGACGAAGGCGGCCTGGAGGCCGAAGTTGGCGAGAGAGACCGCCACATTGGCCTCACCGCCGCCATAGGTGGCGCCGAAGGTCTCAGCCTGGACGAAGCGGGTGTACCCCTCGGGGGCAAGACGGAGCATGAGCTCTCCAAAGGTAACTACTTTCATAATATCTCCTCCTGACCTTATTTCTGATTGAAGTGGACGGCAAAGCCCGCATACTCGCCCTTGATGTAGCAGATCATGGGCTTGCCCTTCCCATCCAGCTTGAGCGTGGACTCGTCGAACTCATAGCCCTTGCGCTCCAGATAGCGGCGGGCCCTGGTGAAGGAGTTGACGCCGATGCCGATGTGGCCCTTCGTGCCCCGGCCGTTTCCCTTCATCACCTCTACCAGCGAACCGGCGAAGATGGAGGAGTTGCCCACCTTGGCCCCCACGCCGAAGAGGTGGCAGAACAGCTCGGCGATCCGCCCGGCATCCTCTTCCCCCTCGGCGTTGACGCCGATGTGGAGGATCTCAAAGCCCAGCATGGTCTGCACCGCCTGGCGGGTCAGCGCGGTGATGCCGTCAAAGTCCTTGGCCGCGAGAAGTTCGGCGGGCACCATCCAGCTGCCGCCGCAGGCGATGATCTTATCGAAGCTGAGGTAGTCGTTCACGTTCTTGGCCGTGATGCCTCCGGTGGGCATGAATTGCACCTTGCCGTAGGGCGCGGAGATGGCCTTGAGGAAATTGACGCCGCCGCTCTGCTCGGCGGGGAAGAACTTCACCACCTCCAAGCCCAGCTCCAGGGCCTCCTCGACCTCGCTCGCCGTGGAAACGCCGGGCAAAATCGGCATACCGCGCTCCAGGCAGTGGGCCACTACCTTGGGGTTGAGGCCCGGACTGACAATGAACTTGGCTCCCGCCGCCCAGGCCCGGTCGGCCTGCTCGGTGGTGAGTACCGTGCCCGCGCCCACCAGCACGTCGGGGCATTCCCGGGCCACACGGCGGATAGACTCCTCGGCTGCGTCGCTGCGGAAGGTGATCTCGGCGCAGGGGATGCCGCCGTCGGCCAGCGCGCGGATCAGGGGGACGGCGTTATCGGGATGGTCCAGCTTGATGACCGGGACGATGCCGATCGCGGAAAGGTCTTGCAGCAGGTGGTTCATTTACAACAGCTCCTTGCGTTCCGTATTGTGGAATTGCGTTCCATTTTATACTTGACTCCATTATAGTCAAACTGTTATACTTGTCAAGAAGTATCTTTTTTATGGAGGTAGAATATGAGTGAGGGTCAGGGCGGGGCAACCCAATCCATCGCCCGCTGTTTCGCAGTTCTGGAATGTGTGGCCTCCATAGAGGGGGGCGCGGCCCTGCGGGAGCTGGCCGCCCGGGTGGGTCTTCCCAAGAGCACGGTACACCGCCTGCTGGGGGATCTGGCGGCCCTGGGCTATGTCCGGCAGGAGGGGGAGGGCGGGCTGTACCGCCTGACCGCCCGGATGTTCGAGGTGGGCAGCACGAATCTGGGCCAGATGGATCAGATCAGCTTGGCCCGCCCCCGCCTGGACCGCCTGGCCCGGGAGCTGGAGGAGACCGTCCACCTCGTGGTGCGGGACGGGCAGGACGTGGTCTATATTTATAAGGCCGAGGCGGGAAACCTTCGCCTCTCAAGCCGTCTGGGCCTAAGGGTGCCTATGTACTGCACCGCGGTGGGCAAGGCCATTTTGGCTCACTTGCCCTACGCCGCCGCAGAGCGCGTCCTTGCCGACACCACATTCCGGCCGATGACGCCCAGGACCATCCTCACTCCGGAGGCGCTGCGGGAGCAGCTCAGGCTGGTCCGCGCGCGGGGCTGGGCTGTGGACGACGAGGAGAACGAGCTGGGCATCCGCTGCGTGGCGGTGCCCCTGTCCTACCGCTCGGGCGAGGCAGAGGCGGCATTCAGCGTCTCGGCTCCCACCGCGCGTATGGACGACAGGCGCATAGAAGATCTGGCCCAGCGCTGTCTGACGGCGCAGCAGGAAATTCTGCACGGGGTGCTTTAGCCGTTCCCCAGCGCGGCGGAACCTATGCAAAAACAGCGCCCTTTGCGCACGGGGCGGGAACAAAAGTTGTTTTTAGCCAGTTAAAAAGCGGCGGCCAGCATTTGCTGGCCGCCGCTTTAATGATTGCATCATTCTCCCAGACCCGTGCGGGCGCTTCTCA
>JBLJBF010000221.1:0-16967 GCA_047637855.1 Pseudoflavonifractor sp.
TGCCCACCTGCTGCTGGATGCGCTTGAGCTCCACCTGCATGTCCTTGCGCAGCTTGAGGTCCAGCGCGCCCAGCGGCTCGTCCAGCAGAAGGACCTGAGGCCGGTTCACGATGGCCCGGGCGATGGCGACCCGCTGCTGCTGGCCGCCCGAGAGGGAGTTGACGCTCCGCTTCCCATAGCCCGCCAGGTTCACCAGCGTCAGGGCCTCCTCCACCCGGTCGGTAAGCTCGGCCTCGGGCGTCTTGGAGATGCGCAGGCCGAAGGCCACGTTCTCGAAGATGTTCATATGGGTGAAGAGGGCGTACTTTTGAAAGACGGTATTGACCTTCCGCTTGTGGGGCGGAACATCATTAATCCTCACGCCGTCGAAAAACACGTCTCCCGCCGTCGGCTTGAGAAAACCACCGATGATGCGAAGGGTGGTCGTCTTGCCGCAGCCGGAGGGGCCGAGCAGCGTGAGGAATTCCTTATCATTGATATAGAGGTTGATATGGTCCAAAACCACGTCGTCCTCAAATTTCATAAAACAGTCCGACAAGCGGATAAGCTCCTTGGACATTGATCCTCCCCACTTCCCCACAAGGTCTCCGTCTCCGCGGGGGCCCCGTGATTAAAAGTCGTGGCGGCGGGAAGTGAATTCCCGCTCACCGCCGCGCCTAGCGGCGCGCCCGCCCAGGGGGCGGGTGTGGAAAAACCATACGGGAATGCCCCCATATGATAAAAAAGGCGTACCCTACCGGCGGTTGGGTACGCCCTTTTGACGGATTAAATATATATGGTATTCCCCAAAATGTCAATAAAAAAATGGAATGTTTTTTTCACGCCGAAGCCTTGCGGCAGAAAGGCCGAGCCATGGGTCTCATTTAAAGTATTCCCCGACGAAATCCACGTCCTCCACGGCAAAGGTTTTTCCCCGCAGACCGTTGAGGAGCCCCGCGTCGGTGGGGAAGGCAAAGGTGAGCTTGTAGGAGTAGAGAGCCTGGCCCGAGGTGCGGCCGTACTTCCGGTTGTCCCGCTCCCGGCCGTACTTCCCGTCCCCCAGGAGGGGACAGCCTGCGTCGGCGAACTGGGCCCGGATCTGGTGGGTGCGCCCGGTGAGCAGCTGGCACTCCACCAGAGAGAGGCCGTCCTTTACCTTGAGGGTCTTATATAAAGTGGCGGCGCTCTTGCCGCCGGGAATGGGCCGGTGATAGACCGTCACCTGCTTTTTTGCCTCGTCCTTGAGCAGAAACCCCTCCAGTCTGCCCTCGGGCGGGTTCATCCGCCCCAGCACGGCGGCCAGATAGAGCTTCTCGATCTCCCGGTCCCGGATCTTGTCGTTGAGGATGCGCAGGGTCTCGGCGTTCTTGGCGGCGATGACGATGCCCCCCGTGTTGCGGTCGATGCGGTTGCACAGGGCGGGGGCGAAGGAGTGCTCGTCTCTGGGATTCCACTCCCTCTTCTGGTAGAGGTAGGCCTGGATGTGGGTGATAAGGGTGTTCACCCGCTCGGTCTCGTCGGGGTGGACCACGATGCCGGGCCGCTTGTCCACCAGGAGGAGGTTTTCGTCCTCGTAAACAATGGTCAAATGGGGCTTGAAGACCGAGAGAAAGGCGTTTTCCTCTTTTGGGGTATCAAAAAACTCGTCGTTGATGTATAATTGAAGAACATCCCCCAGCTCCAGCCTGGTGTCCCGCTCGGCCCCCTTGCCGTTGCGCTTGACCCGCTTGAGCCGGATGTACTTCTGGGCCAGGGGGGCGGGAAGAAGAGGCAGGGTCTTGCTCAGCCACCGGTCCAGCCGCTGGCCCGCGTCGTTTTTCTGTATGGTGAATTCCTTCATCGTGGCTCCTCCGCATTACAAGCTGAACTCAGTGTAGCACATTCCGCAAGAAAAAAGAAGAAAGTGTTTGACATTACCCATATTTTTCGGTATAATGTCCGCTGTACCGTTGTGAGGAGAAAGCTATGCGACTGAACCTGCGTGAAATCATTTTTGTACCCGGCGCCACTCTGCCCTTCGACTTTCAGCTGGATTTTTCCGACCTGGAGTGGAACGGCGCGCACTATGCGCCCCATGCCGTCCATGTGACGGGTTGGGTGCGGAATATGGCGGGGGCTCTGGTGCTGGAATGCGAGGCATCTACGGTCCTGGAGCTTACCTGCGACCGCTGCCTGAAGCCCTTTACCGAGGAGAAGACCGTCACGCTCAACACGCTGCTGGCCACCGAGCTGGCCGGGGAAGAGAGCGACGAGATCATCCTCCTGGAGGGGGACGAGCTGCCGCTGGGCGACCTGATTCGCGAGACCTTTATCCTTGAGATGGACACCAAGCACCTCTGCTCAGAGGAGTGCGAGGGACTTTGCGCCAAGTGCGGGGCCGACCTGAACGAGGGCCCCTGTGCCTGCAAACCCGACATCGATCCACGTTTAGCCGCGCTCGCGCAGCTGTTGGATGATAAGAAACCTGAGAATTAAATCCCGACCGGGAAGAGACCAAGGAGGTGTCACCAATGGCGGTTCCTAAGAGTAAAGTATCCAAGCAGCGCCGGAACAAACGTCGCAGCTCCGTATGGAAGCTGGAGACTCCCAATGCCACGACCTGCCCCAAGTGCGGAGCGTTTCGTATGCCCCACCGGATGTGCAAGTCCTGCATGACCTATAATGGTATTGTGCTGGGCAAGCCCGAGACTGAGGCTGCGAAGTAAAACGGCATAAGAGAGAGGGAAGGGGGGAGCTTGTGCCCCTCTTTTTTCTTTCCTCTGCCCGGCTCCCGGCAGGGGCGTGCCGCAATTATCAAAAGGAGACACCATGAGCCTTACCGTCATCCGATCCATTGACCCCGGCAGCCCTGCGGAGCGTGCCGGTGTGCGGGTAGGGGAGACCCTGACCCATGTGGGCGCCCACCCCATCGTGGACGTATTGGACTATAAATACTACACCTACGACGCCCGGCTGGACCTCGCCCTTAAGGCCGCGGACGGCGGCACGCGAACTTTGCCTGTCAAGAAGAGGGACGGGGAGGACCTGGGGCTCAACTTCGAAACCTACCTCATGGACCGGGCCCGCTGCTGTGCCAACAACTGCATTTTCTGCTTTGTGGACCAGCTCCCCGAGGGGATGCGGGACAGTCTCTACTTTAAGGATGACGACGCCCGGCTCTCCTTCCTCACAGGCAACTATATCACGCTGACCAACCTCTCGGAGCGGGAGCTGCAGCGCATCGTCGACCTGCGGATTTCCCCGCTGAACATCTCGGTTCACGCCACTAACCCGGCGCTGCGGGCCCAGATGCTGGGGCACCGGGGCGGCGGCGCGGTGATGGAGCTCCTGCGGCGGTTCGCCCGGGCGGGCATCACCATGAACTGTCAGATCGTCTCCTGCCCCGGCGTTAACGACGGGCCCGAGCTTCTGCGCAGCATGGAGGACCTCGCCGCGCTCTACCCGGGGGTCAACTCGGTGTCCATCGTGCCGGTGGGCCTCACCAAGTACCGCCAGGGCCTCTCCGATCTGCGCCCCTATGAGAAGGGCGAGGCCGCCGCCGTGGTGGACATGGTGGAGGACTATGGCCGCAGCTGTAAGGCCAGGCACGGCACCAGCATCTTCTGGTGCTCGGACGAGTTCTATCTCAAGGCGGGCCGCGGTATTCCGGAGGACGAGTACTACGAGGAGTACGCCCAGATGGAGAACGGTGTGGGGATGCTCCGCCTGCTCATGACCGAGTTCCGCTCCGCCCTCTCTTTGACCGACGGCGCAGAGCGCACCGCCCCGTTCTCGGCCGCCACAGGTATGGCCGCCGCGCCTTTTATCTCCGCCCTACTTGATATGGCCGCGGCAAAGTGCCATACTATAGAGGGACGGGTCTTTCCGCTGATAAACAACTTTTTCGGAGAGACCATCGATGTGGCCGGACTCATCACGGGCAAGGACCTCATCACCCAGCTTAGGGGCAAGGAGCTGGGGGAGCGGCTTTTGATCCCCGTCAATATGCTCCGCCACGGGGAGGACGTCTTTCTGGACGATATCACCATCGCAGACGTGGAGCGGGAGCTGAAGGTCCGTGTCCGCCCCGTAAACCAGGACGGCTTTGACCTGTGTGACGCCTTCTTCGAGCCCTGAAATCCGTCACACTCCGCACGCCTGCGCGTTTCTAGAAAGGAAGTGAATGTATGCCAAAACCTCTGATTGCCATCGTGGGCCGCCCCAACGTGGGGAAGTCCATGCTCTTCAACAAGCTGGCGGGTGAGCGCCTCTCCATTGTGGAGGATACCCCTGGCGTGACCCGGGACCGGCTCTACGCCGAGAGCGAGTGGCGCAACCGCAAGTTCAACCTGGTGGACACCGGCGGTATCGAACCGGGCACCGATAGCGAGATACTGTCCTTCATGCGCGAACAGGCAGAGATCGCCATCGACAACGCCACTGTCATCATCTTCGTCTGCGACATCAAGACCGGTATGACGGCCTCCGACCAGGATGTGGCCAATCTGCTTCTCCGCTCCGGCAAGCCCGTGGTGCTGGCTGTGAACAAGATGGACTCGGTAGGCCCCACCAACCCGGACGTCTACGAGTTCTATAACCTGGGCCTGGGCGACCCCATTCCGGTCTCGTCTGTCCACGGCCATGGCACCGGCGACCTGCTGGACGAGTGTTTCAAGTACTTCCCCCCCGCGGAGGAGGAGGAAGAGGAGAGCGACACCATCAAGGTGGCCGTCATCGGCAAGCCCAACGTGGGCAAGTCGAGCCTCGTGAACCGCATCTTGGGCGAGGAGCGGGTGATCGTCTCCGATGTGGCAGGCACCACCCGAGACGCGGTAGACAGCTACTTTGAAAATGACAAAGGCAAGTATATTTTCATCGACACCGCCGGTATGCGCAAGAAATCCAAGGTGGACGACCGCATCGAGAAGTTCTCGGTCCTCCGGGCCACCATGGCCATCGAGCGCAGCGACGTCTGCCTTATCATGATCGACGCGAACGATGGGGTCACCGACCAGGACACCAAGGTGGCGGGCCTGGCCCACGAGGCGGGGAAGGCCTGCATTATCGTGGTCAATAAGTGGGATACCCTGGAAAAAGACGACAAGACCATGGACAAAATGCGTAAGGACATTCAGCGCGACCTGTCCTATATGACCTACGCCCCCATTCTCTTCATCTCGGCCAAAACCGGCCAGCGGGTGGACCGGCTCTTCGAGCTGATCAATTACGTCTGCGACCAGGCCGCCATGCGCATCACCACCGGCATGCTCAACACTGTCCTGGCCGACGCCACGGCCCGGGTTCAGCCCCCCACCGACAAGGGCAGGCGGCTGAAAATCTACTACATGACCCAGGTGGGGGTCAAGCCCCCCCACTTCGTGGTCTTCTGCAACGACGCCCAGCTCTTCCACTTCTCCTACCAGCGCTATATTGAAAATCAAATCCGAAATACCTTCGGCCTGGAGGGGACGCCCGTGCGGCTCACCGTCCGGCAGAAGAGCGACAAGGAGGGGTAGACATGACTGATCTGGGCACGATCGTCGCGACGCTGGGCGTGCGGGATATCGCAATGATTGCCGCGGTGGCCGCAGCCGCCTATTTTCTGGGCTGCTTTAACGGTGCGGTCATCGTCTCCAAGTACATCCTCCGCGACGACGTGCGCACCCACGGCAGCGGCAACGCGGGCCTGACCAATTTCTACCGCACCTTCGGCGGGCCGCTGACCTTCGTGGTCATTCTCTGCGACGTGCTCAAGGCGGTGGTCGCGGTTCTCCTCGGCACCTTGCTGGGGGGGCACTTGGGGGGGATGTTTTCCGCTACCACAGTGCATCAGTTATTAATAACAGGCGGGAAATACTGGGCCGGCCTCTTCTGCATGGTGGGCCATATGTTCCCCGCCATGTTTGGGTTTAAGGGCGGTAAGGGCATCCTGTCGGGCGGGACCATCGCCCTCATGCTGGACTGGCGGCTGGCGCTGGCGTGCTGGGGCTGCTTCCTCCTCCTGGTCCTCCTTACCAGGTGGGTGTCTCTGGGCTCCATCGTCGCCGGGGCGACCTTACCGGTGATGACCTGGCTTATCTACCGGGACTGGCTCCTCCTGGTGCTGGCCCTTATCATCGGAGGGCTGATTATCTGGAAGCACCGGGGGAATCTCCAGCGGATCCTCAAGGGCGAGGAGTCCAAATTCAGTTTCCGCCGAAAGTCGTAGGGCCGGCCTGTGGCCGCCCGCATCCTAGGAGGTAGGCTCTCATGAAAATTTCCGTACTCGGCTCCGGCGCCTGGGGCACCGCCCTGGCTATGGTGCTCCTGGAGAATGGCCATCACGTCACCCTCTGGTCCTACGCGGAGGAGGAGTCCCGGGTCCTTCGGGAGACGGGGGAGAACCCCATGCTCAAGGGTGTGCCCCTCCCCGGGGCGCTGGCCCTTACCAGCGATATGGGCTGCGTTAAAGACTGTGAAGTAATCGTCCTTGCGACGCCCTCCTTCGCCGTCCGGGCCACCGCCCGCAAGCTGGCCGGAATGATTGCCCCCGGCACCATCGTGGTCTCGGTCTCCAAGGGCATCGAGAAGGACACCTCGCTCACCCTCACCGAGGTCATCGGCGAGGAGCTGGGGGAGAGCTATAAAGTGGTTGCCCTTTCCGGCCCCTCCCACGCCGAGGAGGTGGGCCGGGGCGTACCCACCACCGTGGTCTCGGCCTCGCGGGACCAGTATGCCGCAGAGCTGGTGCAGGACCTCTTTATGAACCGGCGTTTCCGGGTCTATTCCTCGGGAGACGTGGTGGGGGTGGAGCTGTCGGCCGCCCTCAAGAACGTCATCGCCCTCTGTGCCGGCGTGTGTGACGGCATGGGGTACGGCGACAACACCAAGGCCGCCCTCATGACCCGGGGCCTCACCGAGATCGCCCGCCTGGGAGAGACCCTGGGCGGCCGCAAAGAGACCTTTGCGGGGCTGGCCGGGGTGGGGGACCTGATCGTCACCTGCACCTCTATGCACTCGCGCAACCGCCGCTGCGGCATTCTGATAGGCCAGGGTGTGCCGGTGGAGCAGGCCCTCAAGGAAATCGGCGCGGTGGTGGAGGGGTACTACGCCGCGGCCACCGCCAAGGCCCTGGCCGACAAGCACGGCGTGGAGATGCCCATCACCCAGGCGGCCTACGAGGTTCTCTACGAGGGGAGCGACCCCCGCCAGGCCATCACAGAGCTGATGACCCGCGCCAAAAAGCATGAAATTGAGGAGAGCTGGCTGTAGGATGACTGAAAAACTGATTCTGCGCCGCCCCACCGAGGGGGACGAGGCCGTGGTCTGGGCCTACCGTCAGGAGTTTGAGACGCTGGATGAGAGCGCCGACGGCACCGGGGAGCTCCGGACCGTCTCCACCTTTGAAGAGTGGTATCGCCGCTGCGGGGACAACTCCAGAGCCGAGACCGTGCGCCCCGGCCGTGTGCCTGCCACGCCGCTGCTGGCCCTGCGCACCTCGGACGGGCGCCTGGTGGGGATGATCAATATCCGCCATACCCTCAACGACTATCTGCTGAATTTTGGCGGGCATATCGGCTACAGTGTCCGCGCCTCAGAGCGGCGCAAGGGCTACGCCGAGGAGATGCTGCGCCAGGGCCTGGCTTTCTGCCGGGAGGAGCTGGGGCTCGACCGGGTTTTGGTGACCTGCGACAGGGACAACGAGGCCTCCCGCCGCACCATACTCTCCCAGGGCGGCGTCCTGGAGGACGAGCGGCCCGAGGCTGGCGGGGTGACCCAGCGCTACTGGATCGCGCTGCGGGAGGTGCGGTGAGATGGCGCGCCTGATTCTGCGCGCCCCCGCCGAGGGGGACGAGGCGCTGGTCTGGGCCTACCGGCAGGCGTTTCTGGACCGGGGCGAGCACGTGAACGGCAGCTGCGGCCTTGGGGGCTGCGGGAGCTATGCCGCCTGGCTCAAGGGCGCGGCGGACAGGCTCCGCCCCGAGACCACGCCGCCCCATCTGGTCCCCGCCACCACCCTGTTGGCCCTCCGGGAGGAGGACGGCGCACTGGTGGGCTTTGTCAACATCCGTCACTGCCTGAACGAGCATTTTCTCAACTTCAGCGGCCACATCGGCTACAGCGTTCACCCCGAGGAGCGGCGCAAGGGCTACGCCGGTGAGATGCTGGGTATGGCGCTGGTCTTCTGCCGGGAGGAGCTGGGGCTCGACCGGGCGCTGGTGACCTGCGACAGGGGCAACGAGGCCTCCCGCCGCACCATACTCTCCCAGGGCGGCGTCCTGGAGGACGAGCGCGCGTGTGACGGAATGACCATCCAGCGGTATTGGGTCGCCACCTGAAAAATCAGGCAGGAGAATTTAAAAAAATTGTTGCAATCTGCGACAATCCGTGATACTATATCCAATGCGTTTATAAGGATATTTGTCCTTGAACATATCCTCCCCATGAGAAAGAGGTGAAACAGCGTGAAGGAAGGCATCCATCCCAACTACAAGCAGACGACGATCACCTGCATCTCCTGCGGGAACGTAATCGAGACCGGCTCCATCAAGCAGGACATCCGCGTCGAGGTCTGCTCTAAATGCCACCCCTTTTTCACCGGCAAGCAAAAGTTGGTGGACTCCGGCGGACGCGTCAGCCGCTTCAACAAGAAGTTCGGTCTGGAGAAGTAAGTTGGTCTGAGAAACCCGTACCGGTAGGTGCGGGTTTCTTTTTTCAAAGAAGCGCATATACTGTTTTTAATTAGAAACTGGAGGTAATTGATATGTTTGTAAGCATCGACCCCAAAGCCCTGGACGGAAACGTCTTTTCGATGCTCGACGACCGGTGGATGCTCATCACCGCCGGAACCAAGGACCGCTGCAACACCATGACGGCCAGCTGGGGCGGCCTGGGCATCATCTGGAACAAGTGCGCCGCCACCTGCTATATCCGCCCCCAGCGGTACACCAGGGAATTTGTAGACCGGGAGGAGACCTTCACGCTGGCCTTCTTCGGCGAGGAGTACCGCAAGGCGCTGGGCCTCTGCGGCAGCAAGAGCGGGCGCGAGGTGGACAAGGTGGCCGCGTGCGCCTTCACCGTGGCTGCCGCCGACTGCGGTGCGCCCTACTTTGAGGAGGCCGAGCTGGTGCTGGTGTGCAAAAAGCTCTACACCGGCGAGATCGACCCCGCGGGATTCGTAGACGAGACCCTCCGGGAGAAAAACTACCCTGAGCGGGACTACCACAAGCTCTATATCGGCGAGATCGTCGAGGTTTTGAAGAAACAGTAAGCGGAGCGCCGCAAGTGCGGCGGAGGCGGGCGGGACGCCCGCCCGCCGATAAAAGGGAAGGGAAAGGGGTCCCCATGGGATGGGGCATCCCGCGAGGAGAGCTATGACGGAAAATTTAACGGAAATTAAGAAGGATAAGGCAGTGCTGGTGGGTCTGTCGGCCCACTGCCTCACCGCCGAGGAGAACGCGACCGACAGCTCCATGGAGGAGCTCTCCGCTCTGCTGGAGACGGCGGGCGGGCAGTGCGTGGGCATTGTTCAGCAGAATAAGGACACGCCCGACCCCCGCACCTTTATCGGCGAGGGCAAGGTGGAGGAGGTGCGGGCGCTGGTGGAGGCCCAGGGGGCCGACATGGTCATCTTCGACAACGCGCTCTCCCCCTCCCAGCAGCGGGTCCTCACCGAGGAGCTGAAGGTCCAGGTGCTGGACCGGTCTGCCCTCATTTTGGACATCTTCGCCCAGCGGGCCCAGACCAAGGAGGGCCGCCTCCAGGTGGAGCTGGCCCAGTACAAGTACCTGCTGCCCCGGCTGGTGGGCATGTGGGGCCATCTGGCGCGCCAGAACGCCGCCGGAGGGAAGAGCCCCATCGGCACCCGCGGCCCCGGCGAAACCCAGCTGGAGACCGACCGGCGGCACATCCGCCGCAAGCTGCAAAAGCTGGAGGAGGAGCTGGATAACGTCCGCCGTGTGCGGTCGGTCCAGCGGGAGCGCCGGGAGAAGAACGAGGTGCCGGTGGTGGCCATCGTGGGGTACACCAACGCCGGGAAGAGCACCCTCCTGAACGCCCTCACCGGGGCCGGCATCCCGGCCAACAACCGCCTGTTCGACACGCTGGACACCACCACCCGCACGCTGGAGATATCGGACACCTGCACCGTGCTCCTCAGTGACACGGTGGGCTTCATCGCCAAGCTCCCCCATCACCTGGTGGAGGCCTTCAAGGCCACACTGGAGGAGCTGACCTATGCCGACCTTCTGCTCCACGTCATCGACGCCTCCAACCCCGAGTGGCGGGAGCAGGTCCAGGTGGTGGAGAAGCTGATCGCCGAGCTGGGGGCCGCCGAGACCCCCCGCATCGACGTGTTCAACAAGTCTGACCTCTATGCGGGGGACATCATGCCCCACGGGGAGGACATCGTCTCTATCTCGGCCAAGACGGGCCGGGGACTTGACACGCTGGTGGAGATGATCGGCAAGCGGCTGGACAGCGGCGCCCACCGGGTCGTCCTTCATCTGCCCTACGACAGGGGGGGCGTGCTGGACATGCTCTACCGGGAGGCCAAGGTGGAGACTGTGGAGTACGGCGAGACCATCGAGGTCACCGCCGTATGCACCCCCAAGCTGCTGGGCCAGATCGGTGAGTTCATATGGAACGACTAGAGACGCCGCGCCTTCTCCTCCGCCCCTGGGCGGAGGAGGACGCGGACGATTTATATGAGTACGCCCAGGACCCCCGGGTGGGTCCTGCCGCGGGCTGGCCCGCCCATAAGAGCCGGGCGGAGAGCGCGGAGATTATCCGCACCGTCTTCCGCGCGCCCCACGAATTTGCCGTCGTGTGGAAGGAGTGCGGCAAGGTCGTCGGCTCCGCGGGCTATGTGGGCCGGCACCGGACCTTGCTGCCCGGCCCGGACGATGAGATCGGCTACGCCCTCAACCCCGCCTGCTGGGGCCGGGGGCTCATACCCGAGGCGGTGGAGGAGCTGCTGCGGTACGGCTTTGGGGAGCTGGGACTCCGCGCCGTCTGGTGCGGACATAACGAGAGCAACGATAAGTCCCGCCGGGTCATTAAAAAGTGCGGCTTTCACTACCGCATGACCGAGCGCGGCTATTCCGAGCTCATGGGGGAGGAGCGCACCAGTCTCCTCTACGCGCTGACGAGAGACGAGTGGGCGGCGCGAGGATGACCCATCCGGGAGGGATTGTATGACGGAGTATTATGTCCCCTCGGGCCGTTCCGAGGCCGAATATGTAGAAAAGCGCTCCCGTTTCCTCGGCGCGGTCTACCCCGTGGAGAGCGAGGCCGAGGCGAGGGCTTACCTCGAGGCCGTCAGGAAAAAGCACTACGACGCAAGGCACCACTGCTGGTGCTACCGGCTCCGCGGCGGGGCGGAGCGGTACTCCGACGACGGGGAGCCCCAGGGCACCGCGGGGCAGCCCATGCTCAACGTGTTTCAGAGGGAACAGGTCGAAAACGTCCTGTGTGTGGTGACCCGGTATTTCGGCGGCATTCTGCTGGGGGCCGGGGGACTGGTGCGGGCCTACACCCAGGCCGCCAAGGAGGCCCTGGACGCGGCGGGGGTCTCTGTGGTGCGGCCCTGGGCCGAGCTGGCTCTGCCCTGCCCCTACGCCTTCCTGGACCGGGTCAAGCTGGCGGTGGAGGCCCACGGAGGGGTGCTGGGAGAGATCGAGTACGCCGCCGACGTGACGGTTCGCGCTCTGCTGCCGCTGGACAGGACGGAGGGCTTTATCGAGCGTATGACCGAGCTGACGGCAGGCGGCGGGGAAGTGCGGGTTCTGGGTGAGGTATACCGGGCCGGGCCAAAAACGTAAAGGGAAAATCTTTTTCGTGCTGTCAAAAAATATTTTTACGAAATGAAAGGGTTTTCGCGGCGAAAATGGTATATAGCATAGAGACAGAATCTATATCCGGAGGAGGAGAGTCAATGACCGTACGGGAACAGACCGAGGCCATCGAGCGGCAGACCCTGTCGCCCTATGCCTGCCTGGCCGCCGAGAGCAAGGGCCGCCAGCGGCCCGTAGAGGAGTGCGCCGTGCGCACCTGTTTTCAGCGGGACATTGACCGGGTCGTCCACTCCAAGGCCTTCCGCCGCCTCAAGCACAAGACCCAGGTCTTTCTCCAGCCCGAGGGGGACCACTACCGCACCCGCATGACCCATACCATCGAGGTCGCCCGTATCGCCCGGACCATCGCCCGGGGTCTGCGGCTCAACGAGGACCTGGCCGAGGCCATCTCCTTTGGCCACGACCTGGGGCATACCCCCTTCGGCCACGCGGGGGAGCGGGTGCTCAACGAATTGATGCCCGGCGGGTTCGAGCACAATGTCCAGTCCCTCCGGGTGGTGGACCGGCTGGAGAAGGACGGCGAGGGCCTGAACCTGACCTACGAGGTGCGGCGGGGCATCCTCTGCCACACGGGGAGCGACCGGGCCGAGACCTTGGAGGGGCAAATCCTCCGTCTGGCCGACAAGATCGCCTACATCAACCACGATATCGACGACGCCATGCGCGGCCACATCATCTACCCCACCGACATCCCCGTGAGCATCTCCCAGGTGCTGGGGTACGACCACTCCCAGCGCATCAATACGCTGACGGTGGACGTGATCACCAGCAGCACGGGGAAGGACGGGATCGCCCAGTCCGCGCCCTGCCGGGAGGCCATGATAGAGCTGCGGGAGTTCATGTTCGAGTTCGTCTACCGCAACCCCGTGGCCAAGGGGGAGGAGGGCCGGGCTCAGGACATCCTGCGCCGTCTTTTCGACCACTACCGGGCCGAGCCCGACGAGCTGCCCGGCGAGTACCAGGAGATCCGGGTCAGAGAAGGCGAGGACCGGGCCGTGTGCGACTACATCGCGGGCATGAGCGACAAGTACGCCGTGGAGAAGTTCAGAGAAATTTTTATTCCCATGGCCTGGAACGTGAAGTAGCGCGGAGCTGTCCGCTTTTGGCGCGCTCTGTATGATTTTTGTACTTTTAGACCACAATAGGCGGAAGGAGGGCCAGCCGTGGCAATCCCTGATCAATTTATAGACGAGCTCCTGGCCCGCAGCGATATTGTGGACGTGGTGAGCAGCTATGTTTCCCTCAGCAAGAAGGGGGCAAACTACTGGGGCTTGTGCCCCTTCCACAACGAGAAGACGCCTTCCTTTTCGGTCTCCCAGGAGAGGCAGATCTACAAGTGCTTCGGCTGCGGCAAGGGGGGCGGGGCCATCTCCTTCGTCATGGAGGAGGAGAACCTCTCCTTTGTGGACGCGGTCAAGCGCCTGGCCCAGCGGGCCGGGATGGAGGTGCCCGAGACCGGCGTGAGCCAGGACGAGAGCCGGAAGAAGGCCCGGGCGCTGGAGGCCAACAAGGAGGCCGCCCGCTTTTATAACGACTATCTCAAGAGCCCCGGCGGCGCCTCGGTGCGCGATTATATCGCAAAGCGGCAGCTCGGGCCCAGGACGGTCACCAAGTTCGGCCTGGGAGCCGCCCCCAACGCATGGGACGAGCTGACCAAGTACCTCACCGCCAAGGGCTACTCCAAGATGGAGCTTATTGACGCGGGGCTGGCCGTCGCCAACAAGAGCGGCGGTGTGTACGACAAGTTCCGCGCCCGGCTCATGCTGCCGGTCATCGACGTGAACGGCACGGTGGCGGGCTTTACCAGCCGTATTCTGCCCGGCGAGGAGGGGGCTAAATACCTCAACAGCCCCGACACCGTTGCCTTCAAGAAGGGGCGGCTTATCTATGGGCTCAACCTGGCCAAGAGCTCCAAGCGGGGCAATCTGGTGCTGGTAGAGGGCAATATCGACGTCATCTCCCTCCATCAGGCGGGGTTTGACAATGTGGTGGCCACCATGGGCACCGCCCTCACCGAGGACCACGCCCGCCTCCTGGCCCGGTACACCAAGGAGCTGGTGATCTGCTACGACAACGACGGCGCGGGCAGGCACTCCACCGAGCGGGCTTTGGAAATTCTTAAAAACACCACCATGGAGGTGCGTGTGCTCCAGCTCCCCAACCCGTGCGACGCCGCGGGGAACATCCTCCTGGATGAGAAGGGGCAGCCCCTCAAGCAGGACCCCGACGATTTTATTAAAAAATTCGGCGCAGCCGCCTTTGAGAAGTACCTCAACGGCAGCGCGGGGCGCAACGACTACTGGCTGGATAACCTCATTGGCGAGTCTAACCTCACCACCCCGGAGGGGCGCATCGAGTTTGTCAAACGGGCGGCGGGCAAGCTGGCGGGGCTGTCCAGCGCCATCGAGCGGGAGATATACGGCGGCAAGGCGGCCGCCGCCGCGGGCGTGCCCGGCACCACCGTGGCCCAGGAGGTGGAGCAGTACCGCAAGGACCAAAGCAAACAGGAGCGGCGCAAGCAGACCCGCAAGGATCTGACCCCGGCAATGCAGCTCCAGCCCAAGGAGCGGAGCCTGCGGTACGGCAACATTCGCTCGGCCCGGGCCGAGGAGGGCGTCCTGCGCCTGATGGTGATGGACCCGGCTCTCTTCCGGGAGGCCGAGGGCCTCACCCCGGAGGAGTTTTCATCGCCGTTGCTGGGGCGGGTATTCACCCTCCTGAGGGAGCGGCACGAAAACGGCAGGAGCACCCTGCTGGCTGCCTTGGCGGGGGACCTGACGCCCGAGGAGATGAGCCACATGGCCCACATCGTCGACCAGCCCGAAGACCGCGCCAACAGCGGCAGCGCCCTGCGGGACTACATAGAGATTATCAGGACCGAGGCTCTGAAGCGCCGGGTCGCGGACCAGACCGACCCGCTGCTGGCAGCCCGGGAGAAGTACAGAGAAAAGAAAGCATATGGAGGATAAGCGCATGAGTGGAAAGAAGACGGCCGAGACGGTGGCAGAGGTCCAGGAGGACGGCAAGCCCCAGCTCTCCAACGAGGAGAAGATGGAGGCCGGTAAGATCGAGGTCCTGAAGGTAGTGGACGGGGTCGTCGGGGCGGACAAGCTGGGCGACCTCATCGAGCGGGGCAAGAAGAAGGGCAACCTCTCGGCCAGCGAGCTGATGGACGTGCTGGAAAATATGGACCTGGAGTCCGACCAGATGGACAAGATCTACGACACCTTGGAGAATCTGGGCATCGACACCGTGGGAGACGACTACCTGCCTGAGCTGGCCGACCCCGACGGCCCCCCCGCCAGTGAGCTGGAGGACATCCCCGAGGAGGAGATCGTAGACCCCAACACGCTGGTGGATGCCTTCGGTATCGACGACCCCGTGCGTATGTACCTCAAGGAGATCGGCAAGGTAAATCTCCTCACCCCCGAGGAGGAGGTCCAGCTCGCCCAGGACATGGGCCTGGGCGATATGGCCAGCGCCCGTATGCGGGAGATCGAGCACGCCAGAAAGCACGGCGAGATTCTTGCGCTCTCCCCCGAGGAGGAGAAGGAGCTCAGGGCCGACATCCGCAGGGGCGAAGCCGCCAAGCAGCGCCTGGCCGAGGCCAACCTCCGCCTGGTGGTCTCCATCGCCAAGCGGTACGTGGGCCGGGGGATGCTCTTCCTCGACCTCATCCAGGAGGGCAACCTGGGCCTGATCAAGGCGGTGGAGAAGTTTGACTACGTGAAGGGCTTTAAGTTCTCCACCTATGCGACCTGGTGGATCCGTCAGGCCATCACCCGGGCCATCGCGGACCAGGCCCGCACCATCCGCATCCCGGTCCACATGGTGGAGACCATCAACAAGGTCATCCGCGTCTCCCGCCAGCTCCTCCAGGAGCTGGGGCACGACCCCAGCCCCGAGGAGATCGCCGAGGAGATGAGCATGCCGGTGGACAAGGTGCGGGAGATCCTGAAGATCGCCCAGGAGCCCGTCAGCCTGGAGACCCCCATCGGCGAGGAGGAGGACTCCCACCTGGGGGACTTCATCCCCGACGAGGACGCGTCCGAGCCCTCCGAGGCCGCCAGCTTTACCCTCCTGAAGGAGCAGCTGGTGGATGTGCTGGGCACCCTCACCCCCAGGGAGGAGAAGGTGCTCAAGCTGCGTTTCGGCATCGAGGACGGCCGCACCCGCACTTTGGAGGAGGTGGGCAAGGAGTTCAACGTCACCCGTGAGCGCATCCGCCAGATCGAGGCCAAGGCCCTGCGCAAGCTCCGCCACCCCAGCCGCAGCAAAAAGCTGAAGGATTTCTTGAATTAAGTTGACATAATGTAAAAGTCCCCCGGCGTGAATCTTCACGCCGGGGGACTTTTCGTTCATAGGCAAACTTCCTCTCAGAGACATTTCTGTCAATAGATACGGTGGAACCTCAAAAAAGTTACAAAAAATATCCGGCGCGAGGAGCATCGCGCCGGATATAGTATGTAGGGGCGGGCTCCGGCCGCCCGCGGGAGACGCCACCCACCTTAAGAGAGAAGCGCCGCGTCCACCGTGACGACGGGGCGGACGCCGTAGGGCAAAGCCGCGTCGCGCATATAAAAGTACCCGTCGGGGCCAAGGACGCGCAGCATGGAGCCGTTGTTGTAGTAGGCGGTGTCCATCCAGCAGGGGGCGGGCACAAGGCGGCCGGACCGGGACAGGTCGGCCAGGAGGGAGATGTCGGGCAGGCGCACCGTGTCGCGGCAGGTGCGGGCGTAGGAGATGGCCGCGGCCCGGTCGCTGTACCGGGGGACATGGAAGGCGTAGAAGTCGTTATACCCGCTTTGGGCAAGGGCCTTGTCCTGCACCGAGAGGAGGACGGCGTGGCTTTCGGGCTTGAGAAGGGCGCGCTCCGCCGCCGGAAAGGCCGACTCCAGGAAGGGGCCGTTGAGCCAGGAGCGGAGGCTGGAGCTCTCCCACAGGCTGGAGCCAAAGCCGCCGTCCCCGCCGTCCGAATAGGGGAGGGCGGCAATGGGCCGGGTGGCCAGGAGGGTGACGGCGTCCCCCTCCCGGGCTACGACCTGCCAGGTGATGGGCGTACCCTCCCAGGCACCGAGGGTAACCGTATCCCCTTTCAGGCGCGCCTGCCGCAGCAGGGAGGGGGCGAGAAGGAAAAGGAGGACCAGCGCCGCCAAAACGCCCGCCAGCAGGGGG
>JBLJBF010000222.1:0-2678 GCA_047637855.1 Pseudoflavonifractor sp.
GTACAAAATTTGAAACTTCCGCGCCGCCGCCCGCAGCGGCAGCGGCGCGAAAGTTACTACGGGGCTTAGTTGAGCAGAGATACAGTCTCCACGATGTAGGGGGTAAGGCCGCGGATCTCGGCAATGGATATCTCGAACATCATATTGGTGTACTCATCGGCGGTGGCGTGGACAGTGCCCACGGGGACCTGGAGTCCGTCGCACTTGGCCATGGCGTCGCGGATAGCCTGGCGGTCGGACGAGCCGGCGCGCTCGATGGAGTCGGCGATTACCATAATGTGCCCGAAATAGAGAGCCGACTGCACGTCGGGCTCCACATTATAGCGGGCCATAAAGCGCTCGGCAAAGGCTTTCTGGAAGGGGCGCTCGTCAGTATAAGAAAAGTCGGAGACACACTTCCAGCCCTCGATCCACTCGGGCTCCATGAGGCCGAGCACGTCGCTTTGGGCAATGATGGGGTTTGTGAAGACGGGGGAGTGGATTCCCATCTCGTACATCTGGCGGGCCATGACGGCTACGGCGTTGTTATGTGTGGACATGACATAGGCGTCGCATCCCTCGGCCACAGCCTTGGTGAGGGTGGAAGTCATGTCGGTCTGGTCGGTATTGTGACCCTCGCGGTAGAAGGGAATTCCCGCCTTGGTAAAGTAGGCCTCATAGAGGTCGGCGCTGGCGGTACCCACTTCGTCGTTGACGCAGAGAATAGCGACCTTGGTGGCGCCGCCATCGATGGCCGCTTTAGCGAGGATCTGGACATTGATGTCATCGGTGGCGCGGGCGCGGAAGATCCAAGGGCTGTTCAGGTTGCGAACCGTCTTGGCAGTGGAACTGTTGATGGTCGCTATCTTGTTTTGTTTCAGGGCCTCGCTGATGGCGATGGTTCCGCTTGAAAAATAAGGCCCTGCCAGAACAGCCGCGCCCTCGCTTGCCAGTTTATTGACGAGCTGTACATCGTTATCGGAGTTGCCTTGGTCGTCCTCGATTTTTAGGACCAGCTTGCGCCCACCCAGCACACCGCCGGCGGCGTTGATTTCAGCGACGGCCATCTGGGCACCCTGGGAGGCACGCAGACCGCCGGAGGCAGTGTCGCCGGTCAGGGGGGTCAGCATACCGATGACGATATCTTCCCCGCCGCCGGTACTGGGGGCCACGCTGTCCGAGGGGCTGGCGCTGGGAGCCGCACTGCCGACGGGAGGCGCCGATGCGGTCGAGCAGGAGACGAGCGAGAATACCATTGCAAGAGACAGGAGCGCTGCAAGCATCTTTTTCATGGTCATGATCTCCCCTTTTTCAATCAATATCTCTACGCCTGTTTTCCATATCATCAGACAATATTTGCTTTACACTTTTTTTGGCGCGAGATATTGTAAGATGTTTTTATTATGCACATACCCCTCATTTTTGTCAACACCCATTATATATTTTGGTATACTGCACAATAACCGTTTTTATTTCTTGTGAAATATAGCATTGACAGCTTTAAGTTGTCTGATTATAATAGAAAATACATCAGACATCTTTTGCTTTTCCGCCAGCACGTATCGACACATTATTAAGTCAACAGAAAGGAAGTTACCCCCATGAACACCTCCAACCGCGGTTTCGGCCGCATCTCCATCCCCATGATCACGCCCTATAAGGAGAACGAGGAAATCGATCTCCAGGCCTACGCTCAGATCATCGACCATGTCATCACCCATGGCATGTGTGACTCCATTATCTCCACCGGCACTACCGGCGAGGCCTCTCTGGTCACCTTTGACGAGCGGGTCCAGCTGTACAAGACCGCGGTGAAGGCCGCCGCGGGCCGCTGTAAGGTCATCTGCGGCACCGGCTGCGCCTCCACCAAGGAAACCATTGCTCTCACCAAGGAAGCCGTGGCCGCCGGAGCCGATTTCTGCCTCATCGTGGCCCCCTTCTACAACAAGCCCGACCAGGAAGGCATCTACAACCACTATTGGCGCATCGCCGAAGAGACCGGCGCGCAGATCATGCTCTACAACATTCCCATCTTCACCGGTGTGAACATCGACCCAGACACCTGCGCCAAGCTGGCCCATCACCCGAACATTATCGGCATCAAGGACGAGGCGGGCATTAACCCCAACCAAATCCTGGACTACCGCCTGGTTACCCAGGACATCGACCCCGACTTCATCATCTTCAACGGCGACGACGTGATGCTGCTGCCCACCATTATCCAGGGTGCCCAAGGCATTATCAGCGGCTCGGCCCATATTATGGGCGGCACCCTCAACGCTATTTTCGATGCGTTTGAGCAGGGCGACAACGCCGGTGCGCTGGCGCACTTCACCAAGCTCTACCGTTTCTGCAGCTGCTGGGCCAAGTTTGGGCGCGTCCTACCCAACCCGATCCTGCGCCCTGCCATAGAGAAGGTCACTGGCATCCGCCTGGGCGCGGCACGGGGACCGCTTGCCCCCATCCGCCCTGAGGAAGAAGCCTATCTGGACACCATGCTCGAGGAGCTTGAGTTGCTGTAAGCGCGCAAAAAAGACGTCGGTTTTACAATCGACGTCTTTTCCCCTATTCGCACACAAGCGCAGGGGGCGGGCGCCCCGTCCCGCCCCCCAAATTAAAACTATTCCTCGCTCTCCTGGCGGCTGGCCTGCTCCCAAGCGTTTTTCACCGAGGTGGTGAGATGGTTTTTGATGTAGTAG
>JBLJBF010000223.1:0-5725 GCA_047637855.1 Pseudoflavonifractor sp.
TGATGGACGGGGTCGGCAGTCTCCAGGGCATGGCTCACCACGGCGTGCCCCGCCTCGTGGTAGGCCGTGAGGCGGCGCTCCCGCTCGATGACCACCCGGCTCTTCTTCTCGGGCCCTGCGATGACCTTAATGACGGCCTCGTGGAGGGCGGCCTGGGTGATGAACCGCTCGTCCCGCCGGGCGGCCAGAAGGGCCGCCTCGTTCATCAGGTTCTCCAGGTCCGCGCCGGTAAACCCGCCGGTGGCCTTGGCCAGCTCCTTCAGGCTCACGTCCTCGGCCAGGGGCTTGTTGCGGGCGTGTATCTTCAGAATTTCCTCCCGGCCCCTGATGTCGGGCTGGCCCACGTAGACCTGCCGGTCGAACCGGCCGGGGCGGAGGAGGGCGGGGTCTAAAATGTCCTGCCGGTTGGTGGCCGCCATGACGATGACCCCCTCGTTGGCGGCGAAGCCGTCCATCTCCACCAGGAGCTGGTTGAGGGTCTGCTCCCGCTCGTCATGCCCGCCGCCCAGGCCGGTGCCGCGCTGGCGGCCCACAGCGTCGATCTCGTCGATGAAGACGATGGCGGGGGCGTTTTTCTTGGCCCGGTCAAAAAGGTCCCGCACCCGGCTGGCGCCCACGCCCACGTAGAGCTCCACAAAGTCGGAGCCGGAGATGGTGAGGAAGTGGACCCCCGCCTCGCCGGCCACGGCCCGGGCCAGCAGGGTCTTGCCCGTGCCGGGAGGGCCTACCAGCAGAATGCCCTTGGGGATGCGGGCGCCCAGGGCGAGGAACCGGTTGGGGTCCCGGAGGAAGTCCACCACCTCCTGGAGCTCCTGTTTCTCCTCGTCGGCCCCGGCCACGTCGTTAAAGGTAACTTTCTTTCCGCTGTCCGCGGCGTTCTTGGTCCGGGCGCGGCCATAGCGGCCCGCGCCCTTGTCGCCGCCTCCGCCGCCGCCCTCCGCGCCACCGCCCTGCCGCAGGAACACCACGTACCACAGCGCGCCAAAGACGGCAAAGATGGCCAGCCACGGCACCAGATCCCACCACCAGGGGGGATGGAAGGTGCCGTAGTCCACGCGGGAGATGATCCCGGCATTGTGCTGGCGGACGATGATCTCGTTAAAGGTGTTGTAGAAGGTGTCAAAGCTGTACAGCTCATGGGTGACGATGTAGGAGCCGTTGTACTTCTCCCGGAGGGTGAGTGTGAGCTTCTGCTCCCGCACCTCCACCTCGCTGACCAGCTGCCGGTTGAAGAGGTCCAGCACGTCGGAGTAGATGATGCTCTTCCCCTCGTTGACGCCCTGGAGCAGATAGACGGTGGCCGCCAATATCACCGCGAGCATCCCGTAAAAGAACAGATCTCTCAGGCTGATCTTCCGTTTCAAAGGCCTAACAACTCCTTACGCCCCACCGTAAAAACGCCGGGCTTTCAAATGACGCGCCTGGGGGACGACGGTCTCACTCCCCGCTGTAGACGCTGGGTTTCAGCACGCCGATATAGGGCAGGTTTCTGTATTTCTCCGCGTAGTTCCCAAGTAAGGCTCAAGAGCCTTACTTGGGGCCCTTTCCCTTTATTTTATCGTCCGCCAAAAATAAATTTCGGCGGACTCCACCGCACCCGCGGCGGGCCTGGACTACGCTGGCGTCTGCTATTCTCCGCTGTAGACGCTGGGCTTCAGCACGCCAATATAGGGTACGTTCCTGTACTTCTCCGCGTAGTCCAGGCCGTAGCCCACCACGAACTCGTCGGGGATGGTAAAGCCCACGTAGTCCACCCGCACCTCCTTGATGCGGCGGGAGGGCTTGTCCAGCAGGGTACACAGCCGGATGGAGGCGGGTCTGCGGGCGCCCAGCAGCTCCAGAAGATAGGAGAGGGTGTTGCCCGAGTCCAGGATGTCCTCCACCACCAGGATATCCTTCCCCTCAATGTCGTCGGAGAGGTCCTTGATAATACGCACCTGGCCCGAGGAGCTGGTGCCCGACCCATAGGAGGAGATGGCCATAAAGTCCACCGTACAGGCCAGGTCCAGCTTCCGGGTCAGGTCGGCCATGAACATATAGGAACCCCGCAGCACCGAGATCAGAATGGGCTCTTTCCCCGCGTAATCCTTTGTGATCTCTTCTCCCAGGGCGTCGATCCGCGCCCGGATCGTCTCCTCGTCAAAAAGTATCTTCGCCATATCTTTGTCCAGCAGAGCCATGTTCATCCGTCCTTCTCCCTATTTCTTGTGCAGATAATTTCTATCTCCCCATACGCGGGGTGCGCGCTGTTCCCGCCAAAGCCGGCCACCGCGAGCACGCCGCGCCCGTCGGCCACCATGGGAATGCGTTCCCGCTCCCGCCGGGGGACCTTCTCGTCGATGAAGAGCTTTTTGATGGTTTTGCTCCCCCGCTTGGGAAGGGTGAGCTCGTCCCCCTGCCGCCGGGACCGGGCCACCAGGCCGGGGGGCGGGACGCCGTTCAGAATGACGGTCCAGTCGGTGCCGGGGATGGGGTTTTCCCCCGCCCGGAGGGGCACCGGCTCGAAGGGCCCGGGCGCGTCCTGCTGGGTGGTGAGAAGCAGCTCCCGGTATACCCGCTGCGCCAGCAGATTGTTGGGAAGAAAGGCGACCGCCGACGGGTCCTCCCCGCGGCAGAGGTCCACAATGGCGTTGAGATGGGCGGCGGAATAATCGACACTCCCGTCCCCCATCATCTCCAGCAGCCGCCGGGCGGCCCTGGGTGCCACCGCGTTGGGGGCCTCGGCGATGAAGCGGGCCTCGATGACAATATTGTCCTCGGCCCAGCGGGCGTTCTGGCAGATGGCGGCGGCCTGGGCATTTAAAAAATCGTTGTCGGCGCGCAGGTAACGGGCCGTGTCCGACAGGGCCTCGGTCAGCCGGGGATTCAGCTCCCGCAGGAGGGGCATGACGGTGTGCCGCAGCCGGTTGCGGGTGTAGGCCGCGTCGGCGTTGCTGCTGTCCTCCACGTAGGGGAGAGCATGCTCGGCGGCATACGCCTCGATCTGCGCGCGGGTGACGGTGAGCAAGGGACGCACCAGCTCCCCCCGCCGCGGGGTGATGCCGGTGAGACCCTGGAGTCCCGTGCCCCGGACCAGATGGAGCAGGAGGGTCTCGGCGTTGTCGTCGGCGTTGTGGGCGGTGGCGATGCGGTCACAGCACAGCTCCTCAGCCGCCGCGCGGAGAAAGGCGTAGCGCATCCGCCGGGCGGTCTCCTCCACGCCCCGGCCAAGCCGCCCGGCCTCTTCCGCCACGTCGCCCGCGCCCACCAGGAGCGCCACGCCGTGCTCGGCGCACCAGGCGCGGACAAAGTTCTCATCCCGGTCGGACTCCGCCCCGCGCAGACAGTGGTTATAGTGGGCGGCGGCCACGGTAAACCCGCCCTCCTCCGCGAGGGAGAGCAGAAGGTGCGCAAGACTCATGGAGTCTATCCCGCCGGACAGGGCGCAGAGCACCCGGCCGCCGGAGGGGAGCATGTCGTATTCCCTTGTCAGGTCCCTGACGGCTTGCAGCATGGCGTCCTCCTGGTCTGCGCGGGCAAACGCATTTCTTTGTCATATCCCCCCGGGCGGGCCGCTTTCCCTACGGCTCCGAATACCGGGTCTCAATGTTTGTAAAGGTAGTGTACTCGGGGATCCACTGGAGGTAGACGGTGCCAGTCTCGCCGTGGCGGTTCTTGGCGATGATGCACTCGGCCTGCCGGGCCTCCTCGGCCATGTCCTTGTCGTAGTAGTCCTCCCGATAGAGGAACATGACGATGTCGGCATCCTGCTCGATGGCGCCCGACTCGCGCAGATCAGAGAGCATGGGCCGCTTGTCGGCCCGGCTCTCGTTGGCGCGGGAGAGCTGGGACAGGCAGAGCACCGGCACCCGCAGCTCCTTGGCCATGATTTTCAGGGCGCGGGAGATGTCGCTGACCACCTGCTGCCGGTTGTCGCCGCTCCGGCCGGGGCCGCCCGCCGACTGCATGAGCTGGAGGTAGTCGATCACCACCAGCCCCAGATCGTCCACCCGGCGGCACTTGGCCTTCATGTCGGCCACCGAGAGAGAGGGGTTGTCGTCAATGAGAATCTGGGTCTTGTACAGGGCCTCGGAGGCCAGGGAGATCTTGTACCAGTCGTCCTCGCTGAGCCGACCCGTGACCAGCTTTTTGTTGTCCACAAAGCTCTCCCCGGAGATCAGGCGCATGGCCAGCTGCTCCCGGCTCATTTCCAGGGAAAAAAACACCACGCTCTTGCCCGAGGCCTTGCCCACGTGGAGCAGGACGTTCAGCGCGAAGGAGGTCTTGCCCATGCCGGGCCGGGCGGCCAGCAAAATGAGGTCGGAGTTGTTCAGGCCCGAGATGGCCCGGTCCACATCCCCCAGGCCGGTGGACAGGCCGGGGATGCCCGAGTCCTGGGCGGCCCGCTCGTTGAGCAGCTCGTACACATTCTGGATAACGCTGGAGATATGCTCCAGCCCCTGGGCCGAGCGGCCCTGACGGATGGCGTAGATGCGCTGTTCGGCGGCCTCCAGCGCCTCCTGGGCGGTGCCCGTGCCCTCCTGGATCATGGCGGTGAGCTCTCCCGCCGTCTCGGCGATGCGGCGGAGGAGGGCCTTGTCCTTGACGATGGCGGCGTATTCCTTCACATTGGCTGCCGTGGGGGTGATGTCCATGAGCTGGAGGATATAGCTGCGGGAGGTGTTTTCGTCGTACACGCCCCGCTGGCGCATCTGCTCCAGAACGGTCACCGGGTCGATGGTGAGGGCAAAGTTGAACATGGAGTGGATCGTCTCGTAGATCTCCCGGTTCTGACGGAGATAGAAATCCTCGATGTGCAGGGCCTCGACCACCTCGGGCACGCAGCGCGCGTCGATGAGCATGCTCCCCAGAACCGCCTGCTCGGCCTCCACGCTATGGGGCATCTGCCGGGATAAGAGCTCGTCCAACTTCCTCACCTCTCACGGTTTGCTCGGCGGGGCAGAACCCCGACCGCTTACTTGCCCTCGGCGACCACCACATACAGCGTGCCGCTGACCTCATACCCCAGCTTGACCTTCAGCTCGTAGGTGCCAAAGCTCTTGATGGGCTCGTCCTGAATGATCTTGGACTTGGCCACATCGATGCCGTGCTGGGCCTTAAGCCCGTCGGCGATCTCCTTGCTGGTGACGGCGCCAAAGAGCCTGCCGCCGGCACCCGCCTTGGCGTGGAGCTTGACCACGCTGTCCTTGAGGCGGGCGGCCACGGCCTCGGCCTCGGCCTTCTCGGCCGCGGCCTGGGCGGCCACGGCCTTGTCGTGCATCTTCATCTTGTTGATGTTGTCGTTCGTGGCCTCCACCGCCAGCTTGCGGGGTAGAAGAAAGTTGCGGGCATACCCGTCGCTGGCCTCAATCATCTGGCCCTTTTTGCCCTGACCCTTCACGTCCTGCTGTAAGATTACCTTCATAAAAATCGTCCTTTCTCCCGGGCCGATGAGGACATCGGCCCCTACCGTAATCGTAAAATTACTCGTCCTCTAAATACTGGTCGATGGCCCGGATAAGCGCCCGGCTCACCTCGTCCAGCGTCCCCGGCACCTGGGCTCCCGCGGTGGCGGCGTTGCGTTCCCCGGCGGGCCTGTCGGCCTGCCGGGGGCCCCTTTTCTTTTCAACCGCCGGGGTGAAGTGAATTCACCCCGGCTGCGCGCCCCCTGGGCGCGTTCCGCGACGCCCCTACTCGTCCTCTAAATACTGGTCGATGGCCCGGATAAGCGCCCGGCTCACCTCGT
>JBLJBF010000224.1:0-8175 GCA_047637855.1 Pseudoflavonifractor sp.
CGGTGAGGCCCACCAAATTTCCCAGGTCCTCTTGGGTCAGATTCTTCTGCTGTCTGAGCCGCGCGAGATTTGGGGCAAGCTGCTTCATGGCGTCTCCCTCCTTTTTAGTACTGCCATCATACCATGAGCGCCGCCCGGGGCGCAATCGACCCGGACGGGAACTACACATTCCATCCAAGTGCCAGTTGAGAAAGAGAGTGATACAGTTTGGAGTCTTTGGATCGTATTAAGGAAGAGATCTGCCAGGTAGGCAGGCTCCTCTACGACAGGGGCTATGTAGTGAGCAACGACGGCAACATCTCGGTCCGGGTGGCTGAAAGCGAGGTTTTGATCACCCCGTCCGGCGTAAGTAAAGGGCGCATGACCACCGACATGATGGTGCGCACCGATCTGGAGGGCAATATTTTGGAGGGAGACCGTTATCCCTCCAGCGAGAGCAAGATGCACCTGATGGTGCTGCGCAAGCGGCCCGACGTCATGAGCGTGGTCCATGCTCACCCCCCCGTCTCCACCGCCTTCGCCATTGCCCGCCGCCCCTTGAAGGAGCGGTATCTGGCCGAGATGGTGGTGGGCCTGGGCGAGATTCCCGTCACCGAGTTCGCCATGCCCTCCACCGATGAGGTTCCCCGCAGCGTGGAGCCCTTCGTTATGGACCACAGCGCTGTCCTCATTGCCAATCACGGCGCGCTCTCCTGGGGCCCCTCACTCTGGTCGGCCTTTGACCGGCTGGAGGTAGTGGAGCAGACCGCCAAGGTATACCTTTATGTAAACCAGCTGGGCGGCGGCACAGAGATCAGCCCCGCGCAGGCCGAGACGCTCCGCTCCATGACCGGCTTCTATCAGAAGCTGGCCGGGGCCAGGCAGTGAAACGGGCGGAGCCGGCCGCGGCCTTGCTCGCCCCCGAGCGCCGCGCCAAGATCATGGAGCTGCTGGGCCGGAATAAGAGCGTGCTTGTGAAGGACCTCTGCGAGGTCTTCTCGGTGACCGGGGAGACTGTGCGCAAGGACCTGGCCATTCTGGAGCAGGAGGGCAAGCTCATCAAGACCTACGGCGGCGCGTATATCCACCAGGGCGTCCGCAACGAGGTCGATATCACCATCCGGGAGTCCCTTCTCACCGAGGCCAAGGCCTCCATCGGCCGGGTCTGCGCGGAGCTGGTCCGCCAGGGGGACACCATTTCCCTGGACGAGAGCACCACCTGCCTTGCGATTGCGCGGCATCTGACGGAGTTTGAGGGGCTGACGGTGGTCACCAATTCCCTTAAAATCGCCAATCTGCTCTCCACGCGCTCCTCCTGTCGGCTCCACCTGGTCGGCGGCAAGCTGGACCGGAAGACCCAGTGCTTTGTGGGCCCCACTGCCGAGGAGGCACTGTGCACCTACTATGTGGACAAGGCCTTTGTCTCCTGCCGCGGCCTGAGCCGGGAGGGGGACATCACCGACGGGCTCCCCGTCAACGGCAGCCTGCGCCGCCTGATGCTCAGCCGCGCCAAGGTGCGCTATCTGGTGGCCGACCGCACCAAGCTGGGCCTCACCGCCTTTTACCACATCTCGGGCTTTGACGGGCTGGACGCCGTCATCCTTGACACCCTGGACGACGACTGGCGGGGCTTCTTCGCCCAGCGCGGCATCCGTGTGGTGGAGGCCATGCCGGCGGAGGGCGCGCTATGACCTATACGGCGGAAGAGCTCATTGAAAAACTGCGTCTGGAGCCCCACCCCGAGGGGGGCTGGTTTCGTTTTGTCTGGCGCTCCGGCGTGGGCGGCGGGGAAACCGACACGTGCAGCTACATCTACTACCTGCTCCGCAAAGGGGAGATTTCCCGCTGGCACAGGCTGGAGCCCAGCGAGGTCTGGTGCTGGCACCAGGGGGGCAGCCTGGAGATGACCTTGGGCGGCGGCGGGGATCTCCCCGTGGCCGGGCAAACGCTCCGGGTGGGGCCGCGGCTCGACGAGGGCGAGCAGTTCCAGCTGGCCGCCCCCGCCGGACAGTGGCAGACCACCCGCGTGACAGACGGGGACTTTGTCCTGGTCTCCTGCGTGGTTGCCCCCGCCTTTCGGGACGAGGACTGCCTGCTCCCCGCCCACCCGCTTCCCAACGAGATTTACGGATAGGAGGCAAACCCATGGACCTCTCACTTTTTTCCCTGGAGGGTAAGGTAGCTCTGGTCACCGGCGTGAGCCGGGGTCTGGGTCAGGCCATGGCCGTGGCCCTCGCCGGTGCCGGGGCCGACATCGTGGGCGTGGGCCAGCGCGGCATGGGGGAGACCAAGGGTATGGCAGAGGCCCTGGGCCGCCGGGCCTATGAGATCACGGCCGACCTGGGCGACCGGGAGGCCGTCCCCGCCGTGGCCGCCCAGGCCATCGCCGCTTTCGGCCATGTGGACATTCTGGTCAACAACGCGGGCATCATCCGCCTCTCCCCCGCCGAGAACCACAGCATGGAGGACTTTGACGCCGTGATGGAGGTGAATCTCCGCTCCCTCTTCCTTTTGACAAGGGAGATCGGCGGGCAGATGATCGCCCTGGGCGGCGGCAAGATCATCAACACCTGCTCGGTCCAGTCCTGGAAGGGCGGCTCGGGAGACGCGGCCTACGTGGCCAGCAAGCACGCCGTAGCCGGGCTGACCCACGCCTTCGCCAACGAGTGGGGCAGGTACGGCATCTGCGTCAACGGCATCGCGCCGGGCTACATGGTCACAGACAACACGGGAAATCTCCGCAGGAACACCGACGCCGTGGCCGCCATCAACGAGCAGATCCCCATGGGCCGCTGGGGCGTCCCGGAGGACATGATGGGCCCGGTTGTCTTTCTCGCGTCCCGCGCGTCCGACTACGTCAACGGCCATCTGCTCACGGTGGACGGCGGATATATGAATTACTGAAGAACGGAAAGGAGCCCACCCATGCCTGACTCTCTGACCAACGTCACCCACGTGGACAACATCCGCCTGGGTGACGACGGAAAAAGTGTGGTCATCATCGACCAGACCCGGCTTCCGGGCCGCACCGAGTACCTGACTCTCCGCACCCCCGAGGAGATGTACGAGGCCATTCTCCTCCTGCGGGTGCGGGGCGCGCCTGCCATCGGCATCTGCGCGGCCTACTGCGTCTACGCCCTCGCCGCCCAGACGGAGGAGCGCGATTACGCCGCCTTCGCCGCCAGGTTTCACCAGCACAAGGAGTATCTCAACTCCTCCCGTCCCACCGCCGTCAATCTCTCCTGGGCGCTAAACCGCATGGAGGGCGTGGTGGAGGCAAACGCCGACAAGCCGGTGGCAGAGATTACAGCGCTGCTGGGCAAGGAGTGCCGGGCCATTCACGAGGAAGATGTCGCCATGTGCCGGGCCATCTCAGAGCACGGCCTCACCCTCATCAAGGACGGTGACGGCATCCTCACCCACTGCAACGCAGGCCCCCTGGCCACCTCCCGGTACGGTACCGCGCTGGGCCCCCTGTTTTTGGGCAAGGAACAGGGCATGGACTTCAAGGTCTTTGCCGACGAGACCCGGCCCCTTCTCCAAGGCGCGCGCCTCACCTCCTACGAACTACAGAAGGCGGGTATCGACGTGACCCTCATCTGCGACAATATGGCGTCCATCGTCATGAAGAACGGCTGGATTCAGGCCTGTTTCGTGGGCTGCGACCGGGTGGCCGCCAACGGCGACGCCGCCAATAAGATCGGCACCAGCGGCGTGGCCATTCTCGCCAGGCACTATGGCATCCCCTTCTACGTTCTGGGCCCCACCTCCACCATCGATATGAGGTGCAGGACGGGCGAGGACATCGAAATCGAGCTTCGGGACCCCAATGAGATCAAGAGCAAGTTCTACACCGAACCCATGGCTTTGCCCGAGGTCAAGTGCTACAACCCCGCCTTCGACGTGACCGACCACAGCCTTATCGCAGGCATCGTCACCGAGAAGGGTATCTGCCGCGCCCCCTATACCGAGTCCCTGGCCGCCCTCTTCGCTGAATGACCGCCCTTACGGCGGCTTACAGGTATATGATTAAGGAGGAAAATGAACATGAAACTTGGTAAGAAACTGGCTGCGCTGCTCCTCTCCGCGTCCATGCTCTTCGCCCTGGCCGCCTGCGGCAACGCAGGCACTCCCGGCACCAGCTCCCCCGCCCCCAGCGGCTCCGGTTCTCCCGCCCCCTCGGGCAGCACCGCCCCCTCCCCCTCGCCCTCCGGCCCCGCCCCCATGAAGATCGCCATCGTCACCAGCCCCAATACCGTGGACGACGGCTCCTTCAACGAGAACAACTATGACGGCATCCTCAGCTTCATCGCCGCCCGGGGCAAGATCGACAGCGTGACCCCTGTCCAGGAGCCCACCGGCGACCCCTCCGCCGCCGTCCAGGCCGTGACCGCCGTTGTGGCCGACTACGACGTGCTGGTCTGCACCGGGTTCCAGTTCGCGGGCATCGCCACCGTCGCCAAGGAAAACCCCACCAAGAAGTTTATCCTGGTGGACTCCTTCCCCTCCGCTGACGGGAAGGACGTGGAGCTGGAGAACGTCTACGCCATGCAGTTTGCCGAGAACGAGAGCGGCTTCTTCGCCGGCGTGTCCGCCGCCCTTGAGACCAAGACCGGCAAGGTCGCCGTGGTGAACGGCGTCGCCTATCCCTCCAATGTCAACTACCAGTTCGGCTTTGAGTCGGGCGTGAATTACGCCGTCAAGCATCTGGGCGCCAAGGCCGAGATCGTGGAGATCGCCTCCTATGCCGGCACCGACGTGACCGGGGCCAACGTGGGCGGCAACTACACCGGCAACTTCGGCGACGAGGCCGCCGGCAAGGTGGTGGGCAACGCCCTGATTCAGAAGGGCTGCGACATTATCTTTGTGGCCGCCGGCGCTTCGGGCAACGGCGTGTTCACCGCCGCCAAGGAGGCGGGCAGCGTGAAGGTCATCGGCTGCGACGTGGATCAGTACAACGACGGCGTCAACGGCTCGTCCAACATCATGCTCACCAGCGTACTCAAGAACATGGCCATCAACGTGGAGCGGCAGCTCAACGCCGTGGTTGACGGCTCCTTCAAAGGCGGCAACGTGGTGCTCCACGCCGACACCGACTCCACCGGCTATGTCGCCGCCGAGGGCCGCCAGCAGCTCAGCGCCGCGACCCTGAAGACCCTGGGCGACCTCTATCCCAAGGTGAAGGACGGCACCATCGTACCCGCCGCCAACTTCAGCGGCACCACCCCCGAGGCGTTCCCCGGCCTGTAAGGCTCGGAGAGGACGGGGCCGAAATACGCGTATTTCGGCCCCGTCTTTTTTCATTACAGCGCGCGGTGGGGTCACCGCGCGGCGGCGGCATGGCTCTCAGGCCGCCCTACCACAAAGGAGCGTGATGCGGATGGCAGACGAGTATATCGTGGAGATGCGGGGCCTCACCAAACGCTTTCCCGGCATCGTGGCCAACAGCGACATTTCCCTGGGGATCAGAAAAGGTGAGATATTCGCTCTGCTGGGCGAGAACGGCGCGGGCAAGTCCACCCTCATGAGCATGCTGTTCGGCATGTATGAGCCCGACGAGGGGGAGATCTGGGTGCGGGGCAAGCGGGAGCACATCGCCTCCCCCAATTATGCCACCAAGCTGGGCATCGGCATGGTGCACCAGCACTTTAAGCTGGTGAGCAACTACACCATCGCCGAGAACATCATTTTGGGCATCGAGCCCAAGCGCCGCGCGGGGCTTCTCCCGGTGGTGGACATCAAAGGCACCAACGAGAAGGTGGCCGCCCTCTCCAAACAGTACGGCCTGGAGGTGGACCCGAGGGCGAAGATCGAGGATGTGAACGTCTCCACCCGGCAGCGGGTCGAGATTTTAAAGATGCTCTACCGTGAGGCCGAGATTCTCATCTTCGACGAGCCAACCGCCGTACTCACCCCCCAGGAGATCGACTTTCTCCTCAAGATCATCCGCTCCCTGCGGGAGGGCGGCAAGACCATCATCCTCATCACCCACAAGCTGGAGGAGATCAAGCAGGTGGCCGACCGCTGCGCCATTTTAAACCGGGGCAAGCTGGTCGGCGTGCTGGACGTGGCCTCCACCTCTACCCATACCATGGCAAGTCTGATGGTGGGCCGGGAGGTGGATTTCTCCGTGGAGAAGACGCCGCCACAATTCGGCGCCGAGGTCTTGCGCGTGGAGCACCTCACCGTGAAAAACGCCGACGGGTTCCCCGTGGTGAAGGACGTGTCCTTTTCCATCCGGGCGGGGGAGATCTTCGCTGTCGCGGGGGTGTCGGGCAACGGCCAGACCGAGATCGCGGACGCGGTGGCCGGTATGCTGAGCGCCGCCGGGGGCAGCATCAAGCTCCTGGGGACCGACATCACCCACGAGAGCGTCCGCGCCCGGAGCGAGACCGGCATCTCCTACATCCCCGAGGACCGGCACGAGGTGGGCCTGGTGCTGGACTTCCCCCTCTCCAGCAACCTGGCCCTCAAGAGCTACTATAAGCCCCCCTTCTGCCGAAAGGGCATCCTCCACGAGGAGGAGTTCGACAAATACGGGGAAAAGCTCATCAAGGAGTACGACGTGCGCTCCGGCCAGGGAAAGGACACCGTCGTCCGCTCCATGTCGGGCGGAAATCAGCAGAAGGCCATCGTCGCCCGGGAGATCGAGCTGGGCTCCCCCCTGATGATCTTCGTCCAGCCCACCCGGGGCCTCGACATCGGCGCCATTGAGAACATCCACCGCCAGATCCTGGAGCAGCGGGACGCGGGGCACGCCATTCTCCTCATCAGCCTGGAGCTGGACGAGATCATGGGTCTTGCCGACACCATCGGCGTGCTCTACTCCGGCGAGCTGCTCAAGGTCGCGCCCGCCGACAGCCTGACCACCAACGAGGTGGGCCAGTTCATGATGGGGGTGAAGCACGCGTGAAGAAGTCAAGCCCCGTCAAGCGGGCCTTTCTCGCCCTGATGGGCGATGAGAAACGACAGAAGCTCACCATTCCCCTCTTCGCCATTTTGCTGAGTCTCCTCGCGGGCGCCGTCGTCCTGCTCGCTTTGGGCAAGAATCCCATTGCCACCTACGCCAGCTTTCTCCAGGGCGCGGGGCTCCTGCCCAAGGCGTCCTACGCCGGTAAGAAGAGCATGCTCACCGACCTTATGAGCCTGGTCAACGCCTGGACCCCTATGCTCTTCGCCTCCCTCTCGGTAGCGGTGGCCTTTCGGGCGGGCCTTTTCAACATCGGCGTCTCGGGCCAGATGCTCCTCTCCGGCCTCGCCGCCACCGTGCTGGTGGGCTACAGCCCCCTGCCCGCCCTCCTCGCCAAGCCCGCGGTCATTCTGGTGGGCATCGCGGTGGGCGCCGCGGTGGCCGCCCTCATCGGCTTCCTTAAACACAGGTGGAACATCAACGAGGTGGTCTCGGCCATCATGCTCAACTACACCATCCGATACCTGGCCAGCTTTATCATCAAATACTTTTTAGCCGACCCGGTCTCCCGCCAGTCCAAGGCCATCAACGCCGCCGCCCGGCTCTCCCTTATGGACACCCCCGTGGGAGATCTGAAGATGGACATCCCGCTGGGCATTGTTCTGGCGCTTCTGGCCGTTGCATTGATCCGGTTCCTCTTCCGGAAAATGAAGGTGGGCTTTGAGTTCGCCACCGTGGGCTCTAACGCCCGGGCCGCCCGATACGCGGGCATTCACGTGGGCAGGACCACCATTCTCGCCATGGCCCTCTCCGGCGGGCTGGCCGGTCTGGCGGGTGTGACCTACTACCTGGGCTACTACGGCTCCATCCAGCCCGACGTGCTCATCTCCACGGGCTTTGACGCCATCGCAGTGTCCCTGCTGGGCAACTCCAACCCCATCGGCATCCTCTTCTCCTCCTTCTTCATCTCGGTCATCGACAAGGGGAGCACCTACATGAGCTCCTCCATCGGCGTCCGCCAGGAGATCGGCAGTCTCATCACGGGGCTTATTTTGCTCTTCGCCGCCTGCGGCGCCTTCATCGGCTATCTCCTGCAGCGCGCCCGTCAGCGTGCCCAGGATGAAACGCGCTCAGCGGGCAGGCCCGCGCGGGGCAGGCGGAAGGAGGCGGACCTATGAATATCATCAACACCATGATTATCGACGGCCTCTCCTTCGCCCTCCCCCTCTTCATCATGGCCATCGGCGGCATCTACTCCGAGCGCAGCGGCGTCACCAATCTGGCCA
>JBLJBF010000225.1:0-5853 GCA_047637855.1 Pseudoflavonifractor sp.
AACTCAAGGGTTTCCGGCATTATCAAGGCAACTGACCGAGTGGATTTCGAGTCAGGCTCGTTATGACCACTTCGATACGCCTCCATATTTATTTTAATACACCAAGCCCCGCGTAGAAGTCAAGGCAAAGTGTAGAAAAACCGTAGAAATCGCTAAAACACTAAATTTTCAAAATCCCGCAAACCCACGGAAACTCAAGGGTTTCCGGCATTATCAAGGCAACTGACCGAGTGGATTTCGAGTCAGCCCCGTTATGACCACTTCGATACCTGTCCGTGTCGCAGCTATGCAGCTCTGCAGCGGGCGGCGCGGTGTCTCCTCCGGCCATTGCAATTCCGCTCAGGGTAGCTTAAATAAGATAACTCATTTTGTCTCATTTGTCAATTACCGAATCGGGGCGAATTCCGGCGAAGATGGGAGAAATATGAAAAGTTATAATTGTAAAGGCAATACGCAGATGGTAAAATGAAGCATATATAAATAAGAGCGGGGGGACGATTGGGAATGGCGAGGAAGCGGAAGTCCTTTTGCGCTGCGCTGGTCTGTGCCGGGCTGCTTTTGACGGCACTGACAGGGTGCGGAGGGAGCCGGGCGAACAGAAAGGACCCCATCACGATCACGCTGTGGCACTACTATAACGGCACCCAGCAAAAGAGCTTCAACGAGCTGGTGCAGGAGTTCAACAGCACCGTGGGAGCCGGGCAGGGCATTCTGGTAGAGGCCCAGAGCTATGGCACTGTAAACGATTTGGGCGGCAAGGTTCTGGACGCGGCCTACGGAAAGGTGGGCGCGGAGGATCTGCCCGACGTCTTCGCCGCCTATGCGGACACCGCCTATGAGGTCAACGGCCTGGGCAAGGTCGCCGATCTCTCCCAATACCTTACGCAGGAGGAGGCGGGCGGCTACATTGCCGCCTATCTGGAGGAGGGGCGTTTCGAGGGAGACGGCGGCTTTTGTATCTTCCCTGTCGCCAAATCCACCGAGGTACTGACCGTCAACAAGACCGAGTGGGATGCCTTTGCGGCCGCCACCGGGGCCAGCGAGCAGGCCTTTTCCACCTGGGAGGGTATTGCTGATCTGGCCGGGCGGTACTATCTCTGGACCGACGGCCTGACCCCCGACGTGCCTGAGGACGGCAAGGCCTTCTTTGGCCGGGATGCCTTCGCAAACTACATCCTTGTTGGCTGCGAGCAGCTGGACGCCGCGCTCTTTAAGGTGAAGGACGGGACGGCGGATCTCAGTATGGATAAGGCGGCCCTGCGCCGCCTGTGGGACTGCTACTATGTCCCCTATATCAACGGCTACTTCAACGCCTTTGGAAAATTTCGAAGTGACGACGTGCGCACCGGCGACCTGGCCGCCTGTGTGGGGTCCACCAGCGGCGCAGCCTATTTCCCCACTGAGGTTACCCGTGCGGACGGCAGCACCTATCCCATCGAGGTGGCCGTCTACCCCCTGCCCAACTTTGCGGGAACGGCCCCCATGGCGGTCCAGCAGGGGGCCGGCATGGTGGTGAGCAAGTCCACCCCCGAGCGGGAGAAGGCCGCAGTGACCTTCCTCAAATGGTTTACCCAGCCGGAGCAAAACAGCCAATTTGCCCTGTCCTCGGGCTATCTCCCCGTCACCCACGCCGCCAATGAGAGCGTGGCCGCGCAGGCTGCGCAGGGCGGGGAGCTGTCCCCCGTGCTGCGGGATACCCTGCGGGTCGGCGCTGCGATGACGGACGAATACCGGTTTTACACGGGAAAGGCGTTTGGGAAGGGAAACGCCGCCCGGGCAGTGGTCAACAGCTCTATGGTTGAGTGGGCGAAAGCCGACCGGGCCGCCATAAAGGCGCTGATGGCAGATGGGGTGCCTCGGGCCGAAGCGGTGGCGCAATATGATACCGACGAGAACTTTGAACGGTGGACGGGCGTCTTCCGTGTCACACTGGAGAACGCGATCAAATAAGAAAACCCGGGACGCCGGAAGGGGGCGAGTGTATGGAGCGGAGGAAACACGGGCACGGGGGAAACACGCTCTTCCGCCGTATGCTGATGTTTCTGCTGGCGATTTTACTGTTTCAAACGGGGATCTATCTGGCGGTTTTTTTCGGAGGCGGCATAATCAAAGAGGCGGAGCAAAACGCCTTTGATATTTTCCAGGAGCGAACGGCCAACCGTAAGCGGGACCTGGAGAGCAATATGCTCCAGCGCTGGTCCAATGTGGGAGCGGGCAGGAGCGAGCTGATGGCGGCAGTGGAGTGGGCTCTCGCGGACAGCGGCGCGTCGGCCGCCGATCTGAACACAGACTGGGATCTCTGCCAGAAAGTGCTCGACCGGGCAGCACCCAGTCTGGTGGCCGCGCTCCGCCTCGCCGGCGTCACAGGCGTGTTCGCCATTTTGAACTGTCCCTCGGGAGAGGGGGACTATCCGGGGGTCTATATCCGGGACTATAGCCCCGAAACCTATGTGTCCAGCAATGCCGACCTTCTGCTGATACGGGGCCTGCCCCAGGTGGCGCGGGACCTCTCCATCCCCATGGACAGCTATTGGAGCGCCTTCTTCCGCTTTGGCGGGAAATCGGAGCGTTCCTCTTACTTCTACTTCCACCCTTTAGACGCCGTAGCCGCCGCCGCGCGGGAGGAACGGCAGAAAAATATTTTTTACCACTGGAGCGAGAGTTTTACCCTCAGCCCGGCCGACCGCCCGGTCATCGCCTACACCATCCCGCTGGTGTGGAAGGACGGCACTATTTTAGGCGCCATGGGTGTGGACCTGACCCAGGACTACCTGGTCTCCCAGCTCAATTACAGGGAGCTGGGCGGAAACCGGTCGGGGGCCTATTTTCTGGGCAAGAGCACCGACGGAGGGCAGACCTACACAACGGTTTGTACCAGCGGCCCCATGTTCAGCGCCTACTTGGGGCAGACGGAGCGCCTGACGGTCCAGCCCGACAAGGAACACAGCGGCATCTTCCTCTTGCCCGACGCGGCTGTATACACGGGCGAGAGGGTCTATGGCGCAGTCCAGCCCTTAAAGCTCTATAACAGCAACACCCCCTTTGAGAACGACCAGTGGGCCCTGATCGGCATCCAGGGAGAGGACCATCTGCTCCAGTTTTCAAGGCGCATGAACATTATGGTACTCATCACGGCCGCGGGCTCTCTGGCGCTGGGGCTCCTGTGCACCTTTCTGGCGGCGCAGTCTTTTACCAGGCCTATCTCCGCTCTCGTGGGGGATCTTCGGCGGAGCGACCCCAACCGGGCCATCCGGCTGCGTCGGGTCAATATCACAGAGGTGGACGCGCTCTCCGATTCCATTGAGACTCTCTCCAACGCGGCGGTGGAGACCGCCTCCCGTATCTCCCACATTATCTCCATGTCCCATGTCCCCATCGGGGTATTTGAGTACCGGGAGAATACGGACACGGTCTTCTGCGGCAAGAATCTCTTCCGGCTTCTGGGCTGGCCCGAGCGGCCGGAGGAGGATCAGATCCTCCCTAAAGACGAGTTTTTCGCCCGGCTGTACGCCATCACCGGCGAGCGGAACTTTGAGGCCGAGCGGGAGCGGATTTATCGTATCGACTGCGACGGGCATGAGCGCTGGGTGCAGTTCTTTCGCCGGTGGGAGGAGACCGTCAGCCTGGGCGTATTCCTGGATGTGACCGCTGACATGGCCGCACGGCAGCGCATCGAGTATGAGCGCGACTACGACGTGCTCACCGGTCTCTATAACCGCCGTGCCTTCGACCGGGAGGTCGAGGCCCTGTTCGCCGCGGCCGGGGAGAAACCCCTCGATACAGCGGCCATGCTCATGCTGGACCTGGACAACCTCAAGTACATCAACGACTCCTCGGGGCATGACTATGGCGATTGCTATCTTCAGGCTCTTGCCCGCTGTCTGCGGTACTTTGAGGGGCCTCACGCGGTGATCGGCCGCCGCTCCGGCGACGAGTTCAACGTATTCCTTTATGGATATGACGGCGAGGCGGCCCTGCGCAGGGCCATGGCGAATTTCTGGGGACAGCTCGGCGAGACCACCAGCCCCCTGCCGGGGGGCGGCGTAATCCGGGTGCGGGCCTCGGGCGGACTGGCCTGGTACGGCAGGGACGCCGATCAGTACACCGAGCTCCTGCGTATGGCCGACTTTACCATGTATGGCGTCAAACACACCGTCAAGGGCGTCCTCCGGGAATTCAACAAGAAGGAATATGACCGGGAGGCAATTCTGATCCAGGGCCAGGACGACCTCAACCGCACACTGGAAAGCCGCATGGTGCGCTATGCCCTCCAACCCATCGTATCGACGGCGGACGGCTCGGTATACGGCTATGAGTTTTTAATGCGGCCCATGCTGAAACGGTTTTCCAATCTGGACGATCTCTTCCGCCTGGCGCGGGCCGAGTCCAAGCTCCAGCAGATCGAGGAGCTGACCTGGAGCGAGGCCATGGGCCATTTCGCGTTCCTGGCCCGCACTGGGCAGATACCCGCCGATACCCGCGCCTTCATCAACTCCATAAGCAGCCAGTGTATCTCTAATCAGCTGCTGGAGGAGCTGGAGAAGCTGTACCGCGATGTTCTGAGCCGGGTAGTCATAGAGCTCACCGAGAGCGAGGAGATAAACCGGAAGTTTCTTGAGGTAAAGAGAGCGCGAATCAGGATATGGGGCGGTGCCCTGGCGCTGGACGACTACGGCACCGGCTACAGCACGGACTCCGCGCTTGTGGACCTGGCGCCCGACATCGTCAAGGTGGACGCCGGCCTGATCCACGGGATAGACCGGGATGGGGACCGTCTGGCCGTAGTCCGCAATCTGGTGGGCTACGCCAAGAGCCGCGGCATTTTAGTTCTGGCCGAGGGCGTAGAGACCTACGAAGAGATGGAGACGCTGATCTCCTGCGGCATGGACTATCTCCAGGGCTACTATCTGGCGTACCCCGGGTTCACCGTACCCCAGGTGTCTCCCGCCGTGGTCGGGGAGATTCAAGCCCTTTATCAAAAATACCATCCACAGCTCCAGCTGATTTGAGACAGGGCACATGATAAAAGCAGCGCGCCCGAAAGCGCGCTGCTTTTATGACACGTGACTGTCTGCCCGGCAGGAGAGCTGATAGGCGTTTTTGCCCTCCCGTTTTGCCCGATACATGGCGGCGTCTGCGGCCTCAAAAAGGGCCTCGTAGCTGCCTCCGTCCCGCGGGTAGAGGGAAATGCCCACGCTGCACGTAAAGGGAGAGAACTTGTCGAAATAGCCCGACTGCTGGGACAGCGCGCGGCAGAGGCTCTCAGCCCGGCTGGCGGCCAGCTCGGGGGAGCTGACGCCGGGCATAAAGACCAAAAACTCGTCTCCCCCCGCCCGGCCCAGAATATCGCTCTCCCGGAAGGTCTCCCGCAGAACCCGGGTGGTGAGGAGCAGGGCCCGATCGCCCGTGGCGTGGCCCCAGCTGTCGTTGATGGCCTTAAAATTGTCCAGATCCAGCATAAAAAGCGCTCCGCCCTCCTTTGCCCGGGGCGACTGCCTCCATTCCTCCACCTGGAGGGCCACCGCGCTGCGGTTGAGAAGCCCTGTAAGGTCGTCCCTCGTGGAGCGGGCGACCAGACTGGCCTCTCTGCGCTTGCGGGCGTCGATGTTCTCAAGCTGGCCCAGCAGGGCAACCGGCTTTCCGTGCCTGCTGTAGACCGCCGCCACGCGGCACTCGTACCAGAAATAGCCGCCGTCGTCGTGGAGGAGCCGCAGCTCCTGGAGCATCTCGTCCCGGGGGGCGGGCGGAGTGTCCGTCAGCGCCCGCAGCTTGTGGACGTCCTCCGGATGGACAAGGCGGGAGACCCGGGCAGGGCAATCGCCGCCCTCCAGCTGAAGTCCCAGCCCCAGACAC
>JBLJBF010000226.1:0-10502 GCA_047637855.1 Pseudoflavonifractor sp.
GGGCCGGGCGCTTTACAAAGGCCTGCTCGATGCGCGGCATCTTGTCCAGCGCCTTTTGACCGAGGACATCGGCCTCCACGGGGACGGCCCGCCAGCCTAAAAACTCCATGCCCTCCCGCTCGACGATAAGCTCGAACATCTTCTTGGCCTGGCCGCGCGTAAGCGCGTCCTGGGGAAAGAAGAACATACCGATGCCGTAATCCCGCTCGCCGCCGATGGAAAAGCCCTGCTCCTCGGCGGCCTTTTGGAAGAACCGGTGGGAGATCTGCACCAAAATGCCGACGCCGTCCCCGGTCTTGCCCTCCGCGTCCTTGCCGGCGCGGTGCTCCAGCTTTTCTACTATTTTAAGGGCGTTATCGACGGTCTGATGACTTTTTATGCCCTTGATATTGACGACGGCACCGATGCCGCAGGCGTCATGCTCAAACGCTGGGTCATACAGCCCGCGCTGTCGGGCGAGCTCGTTTCTCTCTTGCATGGATCAAGGCCCCTTTCGTGTGGGTACCGGCGCGGAAGGGAAGGCCCAATATGCACCGGAGTATAAAAAAGAACAAAAATATCCCAACCCATAGGCCAGAACACCTTTGTTCCCCACTGTATGAACAAGTATAGGGATTTTTTAATTTGCTGTCAAGTTTTTTTCTCTGGTTTTTTTCATAGATATTTCAAATCCAACAGTCCGGCCCTGAGGGCCCGCCGGCCGCCCCGCTCTGTCCATGCCGCCGCGGGCGGGGGAGAGGGCCACAGTTTTATGCACATTCTTTTGACCCGGAGCATAACATATAGGGCAGGACAAAGGCGTCCCCAGAATAAGGGGACGCTATTTTTAATGGAGGTACAAGCAGCTATGTGCGGAATTGCCGGAATGATTGACTGGAAGCATAAATTGGAGGGCCAAAGCACGTTTTTTGAAGCAATGCAGGAGACCCTGCGGCGCAGAGGCCCCGATCAGGAGGGATTGTACATAAGCTCCTCCGTCGCGCTGATCCATACGCGGCTGAGCGTCGTGGACCTGGAAAACGGAAAACAGCCGATGCACCTCAGACAGGGGGAGGAAGAGCTGGTTCTTGTTTACAATGGGGAGCTCTATAACACGGAGGAGCTGCGCGGCGAGCTGAAAAACCACGGACACGTGTTTCGCGGGCATTCGGACACCGAGGTTTTGCTGCACGCCTACGCCCATTGGGGAGAGGACTGCGTGACACGGTTGAACGGCATCTTCGCCTTTGCCGTGTGGGAAACGGCGGCCCGGCGGCTGTTCCTCGCCCGGGACCGCATCGGCGTCAAGCCCCTGTTTTTTTGTCGCCGGGGGGAACGGCTGCTGTTTGCCTCCGAGATCAAAGCCCTTCTGGCCTATCCGGAGATGGAAGCCGTGATCGACGCGAATTCCATTGCCGAGCTCCTGCTGATCGGGCCGGGGAGAACCCCCGGATGCGGCGTACTCCGCGGCGTTGAGGAACTGCCGCCCGCCACCTGCGGGTACTGCACCGAACACGGCGGCCTGCGGCTGCGGCAGTACTGGCGCATGGAGGATCACCCCCACACGGACTCCTTCGGGCAGACGGCGGAGCAGGTGAGGGCGCTGGTTCAGGACGCCATCCGGCGGCAGCTGGTATCCGATGTGCCGGTGGGCACCTTTTTGTCCGGCGGACTGGACTCCAGCATCATTTCCGCTGTGGCCGACCGCCATTTCCACGAGAGCGGCCATAAGCTCCACACCTTCTCCGTGGAGTATCAGGACAACGCGCGGTACTTCCGGGCCTCCAAGTTCCAGCCAAACAGTGACGAGGGCTTTATTAAAAAGATGAACGGCGTTCTGCACGCGGAGCATCACCGGATTGTGCTGAATACGGACGAACTGGTGGACGCCCTCTATGAGGCGGTGGAAGCCCGGGATCTTCCCGGCATGGCGGACGTGGACGCGTCCTTGCTGCTGCTGTGCCGCCAGGTAAGAGAACACGTCACGGTTGCGCTGTCGGGGGAATGCGCCGACGAGATCTTCGGCGGCTATCCATGGTATCGGGACAGGGAGATACGGGAGCGGTACGGGTTTCCCTGGTCTCAGAACACAGATTACCGGGCCGGTTTTCTGCACCCCGAATTGGCCGAAGCGATGGATGCCCGCGCCTATGTGGATGAGCGGTACCAGAAAACGCTGGACGCCTGCTCCATTTTATCCGAAACCTCTCCGGAAGAGCGCCGCATGAAAGAGATGGTAAATCTCAACCTCCACTGGTTTATGCAGACTCTGCTTGACCGGAAGGACCGCATGAGTATGTACAGCGGCCTAGAGGTGCGGGTTCCCTTCTGCGACTACCGCATTGCGGACTATCTTTACAGCGTTCCTTGGGCTTTTAAGGATTGGAACGGCACCGAAAAGGGCCTGCTCCGCACAGCCATGAACGGCCTGCTTCCCGACGAAATTTTATGGCGCAAAAAGAGCCCCTACCCTAAAACCCATCACCCGGACTATCTGGCCGCGGTATCCGGGCGGCTCCGGGAGGTTATGGCGAGCCCTCAGTCGCCCCTGCTCGCCGTCGTGCGCCGAGAGGCCCTGGAAACCCTTCTCCGCTCCGACGCGCCCACCCCCTGGTACGGGCAGCTGATGACAGGGCCCCAGACAATCGCGTATTTTTTGCAGATGGACCACTGGCTGCGGAAGTACAAAATACGGATTGCGTAACCTCGGTTCTGCGCGTGCAAAAAACCACCTAGCCAAAACCGGCGGGGATACCATGTCAGGGCTGCGCGCCAATCCCATCGTGATAGCGGCGGCGGTCAGTACAGGTGAGAATGCCTCCTTCGTACTGCAATGTGAACAGTAGAAATAATATTGCCGCAATATGAGTCATAAACCTACTGAAAACAAAAGAAGACTTCCGAAACCATTGTGATTTCGGAAGTCTCTTTTTAAAGGGTTGCGGCGGTATGCCCTGTCAGTATGCGCAAATCTCCGTATGCCGACAATGGCCGGGCGAAATATCCACTCTGCATGACACGGGATCAGTGATTTTCGCTGTTTGTTTAAAGGCTTCTTAGAGTTCGCTGGCGGCCTCTTCATCAAGAATTAACACACAGTTCGGGTGCAGCTTTAATACGCTGCTGGGGAACGCGGCATCGACCGGAGAGGTCAGCAGTGTTTTTACAGTGGATGCCTTGTGTTTTCCATTGGCAATGATCACGAGACGCCTTGTTTTCATCAGGCTGGCAGCGCCAAGGGTAACAAAAAAGGGGTAAGGCAGCTCCTCAGGCGGCTTGCCGGCCATATTGGCAATCTCCTTATACCAAGGATATTCCTGCAAAAAGTTTACCCGGTATGCCAAAGAGAGAAAGTCGGTTGAAACGGGCATATTGCCACAGAAATGCCCATCGGCGCCCAGGCCGATCAGCATCAGATCTAGCCCGCCGGCCTGCTCGATTTCCTTTGCGTAGTCGAGGTAGTTGTGGATGGACATGATGTGGATACGGCTCTCTTTTACCTTCCCCGGGGTAAAGTACTGCTCACGCAGGGAATCGATGGTAAAGCCCTCTTCACTGCTCCCCGGCATGAGCCCGTTGTCGAAATTGTAATAATGGACATGATCAAGGACATCGGTTTCACCGATTTGCTTTGTGATGAGTTCGTATGCGCCCATGGGCGTGCTGCCCGCGGTGATGGACAGATTGACCCGCTTGTCCTGGTACATCTCCCCCAGCAGGATTTGCGCCGTGCGTTCACTTAACGCCGCATAGTCCTTTTCGATGATGAGTTTCATATTGCACTTACCTCTCTATTCATATCCGGCCCTGTATGTTTTGCGCTTTAAAGAAAGGGATAGGAACCGCTGGAATGCAGAGCCACCACAGCCGGGAGGCAGCCGGTTCCCTTGGCCGCCGCCATTGTTCTGCGGACGCGCTTTGTCATGGGGTGTCCGCGATAAAAAACGGTACCGTCCAGCTCGAAAGCGGTCAGGCAGAAGAACCTCAGTCCAAATCGGTGCCGTTGGACGCGATGCATTTTTTGTACCAGAAAAAAGAGTCCTTGCGGCGGCGCTCCAAAGTGCCCCTGCCGGCGTTGTCCTGATCCACATAGATAAAGCCGTACCGCTTCGCCATCTCCCCGGTGGAGGCGCTGATGAGGTCGATGCAGCCCCAGGAGGTGTAGCCCATCAAGTCCACGCCGTCGTCCAGAGCGCCCCGCATGGCATTCACATGGGCGCGTAAGTAGTCAATGCGATAGGGGTCGTGGATGGAGCCGTCGGCCTCCACCGTGTCGTCCTGCCCCAAGCCGTTCTCCACCACCATGACGGGCACATTGTAGCGCCCGTATACCTCGTTCAGAAAAATCCGCAGTCCCGCAGCGTCGATGGTCCAGCCCCAGTCGCTGGCCTTGAGGTAGGGGTTTTTCAGCCCCATCATCATGTTCAGCCTGCTGCCCTTGCTGTTTTCGGGGTCGGCGCTCAGGCAGCCGGAGGAGTAGTAGCTGAAGGAGTAGAAGTCCACGCAGCCGGCTTTCAGCGTCTCGGCGTCGCCGGGGTAGAACTCCACTTTCGCGCCGCAGGAATCCCATACGCGCCGCGCAAAGCCGGGGTAGGAACCCCGCACCATCACGTCTCCGCAGTAGTAGTTGCCGTCCTGCATCTTTTGCTGGTTGAGGGTCACGTCCTCGGGGGCGCAGGTGAAGGGGTAGGAGGCAAAGCCGGCGATCATACAGCCAACTTTGTTCTCGCAATCCACACCGTGGGCGATCTGTACCGCCCTGGCGGAGGCGACAAACTGGTTGTGCAGGGCCTGGAACCGCCTGCTGGCGTCCTGCGCGGTCTCGGGCTTCATGGCGGCGCCGAACAGGGCGGTGGACTCCTTGGGCATGATGCCGCCGGCCATGAGACCGCCGAAGGGCATGGAGAGGATGTTGATCTCGTTGAAGGTGAGCCAGTACTTCACCAGGCCCTTGAACTCGGTGAAACAGGTGGCGGCGTACTTCACAAAGCAGTCGATGGTGCGCCGGTCGGCCCAGCCGTCCCACTCCTGGGCTAGGTGGTAGGGCATCTCGTAGTGGGAGAGGGTGACCAGCGGCTCGATGCCGTGCCTGCGGCACTCCTCGAAAAGACTGCGGTAGAACTCGATGCCGGCCCGGTTAGGCGCGGCGTCGTCTCCGTTGGGGAAGATGCGGGTCCAGGCGATGGACATACGGTAGACCTGAAAGCCCATCTCACCGAAGAGGGCGATGTCCTCCTTATAGTGGTGGTAGTGGTCGATGGCCTCGTGGGAGGGGTAGTGAGCGCCGGGTTCCAGCTCTGGGGTAAAGACGCGGGGTGTCTTCAAATCGCCCGCGGTGATCATGTCCGCCGTGGAGACGCCCTTGCCGTCCTCGTTCCACGCGCCCTCGCACTGGTTGGCGGCGGTCGCCCCGCCCCAGAGAAACCCCGTCGGGAAAGGTTTGCTCATCGTATATTCTCCTTCTATCATGACTGCGCGACAGCGGCGGCCTTCTCTTTCTCGATCAGCTGCTTTTCATAGGCCTTAAAGAACGGGAAGTAGCACGCCCCGCTGACGAAAATGCCCACCACGGGGATAAAGAGGTTCTGCCAGGCGAGGGAGCCTAGGAACTCCGCGACACCCAGGGGCATGGCTGTCATTATCATAATATAGCTGGGCTGAAAGAAACCCACGGCGTAACCCACCCAGATCACCGTACAGGTGACAACGGTGCCAAAGATATAGGGGATGGCGAGAATGGGGTTATACATGATGGGGTAGCCGAAGGTGAGGGGCTCGTTGATGTTGAAGATGCCGGGGATCAGCGCCACCTTGCTGACGGCACGGAGCTGTTCGGACTTGCTGCGCAGCCCCATGAGTACCAGCGGGAGGGTGTTTCCCGTGCCGCCGGCGCAGAGCATTGCACCGAAGAGCGCGGTAGCGTAAAACACGGGAGCCTGCCCGGCCGCCACGGCGGCACCGTTGGCCAAAGTATTCTGCATCATGACGGGCATGATGGCCATGGCAACCACCATGGAGCCGTGGATGCCGAAGACCCACAGCGTGCAGGAGAGGGCGATGAGGATTAACATACCGGGCACCGAGTTGAGGGCGGCCAGGGGGATGGAAAGAAGCGCCATAATGGCCATGGGCAGCGTAAGGCCGAGCGCGGAATTTATCAGGGTGCTGACGGCGAGCCAGAAAATTGCGGCGATGAACAGGGGAAGCATGGCGGAGAAACCGTCGGCCAGGAACTGGGGAACGACGTCCGGCATGGCGATGCCAAGGTGTTTTTTCTCACAGAACCAGTTGATGCGCACGGTAACAATGGCTACCAATATGGCCGCGAAGAGGCCGGTGCCACCTAACATGGAGGTATCCATGACAGTCATGGAAGTTGTGCCGTCGGCCAAAACGACGGCTCGGGCAGGGGAGGCCACCATCAGGAACAGGAGCATACTGCTCACGCCATTTACCAGAGGCTTGAGCCCAAGACTCTTGGCGTAGTTGAACGCCAGCGCGAAGGACATGGCGACGGCCATGAGACCCAGCGTCATATTGTATGGGGTGATCATAAACTGATAGTACGGGCTGCTCTGATCCAGCCAGCCGAAGATGGTGGGGATGATAGCCAGGATCTGGAAGATCGCGCCGACCATCGTGACGCCCATCATGGCCATCATACCGTTGGTAATGGCAGAGATCGCCTTGTTGTCAGAGACCTTCTGCCCTCCTCGCTGCAGCCCCTGCATGAACTTGCTGTCAAAGAAATTACCCATGATTTACCGTTCCTTTCTTACCCACATTTTTGGACGCTATTTCCCCAGAAGCGTGTTGACCTGCTTAAAAATGCTCTGCGCGTTGCCGATGGCATAGTCGTAGGGGGCGATTACGTCGAGCGGTTTGCCCGTGGACTTCTGAATATCCGCTTTGCGGTAGGAAATCTGCGGCCCCAGTAAGATCACGTCGTAATTTGGGACAATATCTTCATAGTCTCCCAGACCCCGGGCCACGATCTCCTCCAGCTCGGCGCCGTTCTCATCCGAGTACTTCTGCAGCTTTTTCATCAGGATGCTTGTGGACATGCCCCCCGCGCAGATCAGCAGAATTTTCATATGGTACTCCCCTTTCTAAACTTAGTCGCGGTTGATCAGCCGGTACATGCGCACCAGCTCGGTCACAAGGTCACGGGCCAGGGTGGCCATCATAAAGTGGTCCTGACAGTGGGAGAGCAAAATGTCCACCTGTGGCACCCTGCCCTGCGCGTCCAGCTGTAAAAGCGCCCGGTGGGAGCGCTGCGCCTCGTTCAGCGCAGCGTCGGCCTCTTCCAAAAGGCGCTCCGCCCGGTCGTACCGCCCTTCACGGGCCTGCTCCAGCGCCTCGAAGGACGCGCCTTTAGAGGCCCCCGCGTTGGCGATAATGGTCATGGCGATCTCCTGTAAGCCCTCGTCTTGAATCATATGTCTCTGCTCCTTTCAAGTCCTGCGAATGATGCTGATGATAGTTGCGATCTCATCGTCGCTGAAGATAACGCCAAAACCCAGCTCCAGCGGCCTGAGGGCCCGGCGAAGGTCCTTGTAGCTATTGGAGTTTGCCTTGATGATAGCCTCCCGGTTCATGTTTCTGGGCTGAGGTTCCTTGCCTAACATGCGGTTTATGGCACACGCGATATGAAGGAAGAGTCCGACCTCTGTGTCCAGGGCCAATTCGGTGATCTCGGCATTGATTTGGGAGATAGCCTCGGGCAAAAGCTCCTTGAGCTTTCCGATATCCGTGTGCTCCAGGTTCTCCTTCAGGTAGCGGTAGACCTCTTCAAAGTCGATGCGGCTCCGCTCCTGCTTTTTCAGGCGGATGATGGACGGCACCTTGTCGGCAGGCGCGCCGAAGAGCTCGACGAGCGGGACAAAGGGCAGATCCATCATGTGGGGGTTGACAGGCCCGATGAGACACTGGATGGTGCCGTTCTCCATAACCTGCAAAAGCATTTCCCGCAGAAGCTCGAGATCGCACAGCCCCAGTGGAATCACCTTCATGTCGTCGTCCAGCTCGCCGTACTGCTCCACATACTGCTTGATTTGTTCGGCGCCACCCACCCCTGTGGCACAGAGGGTGACGATGACCCGCCACATCGGGCGGCGCAGGTCGGTAAGCGAGGCGAGGACCGTTTTATGCAGGCTGTTCAGACTGCCGTTGAATCCCGTGTGCCGGGTCCATTCGATCCCCAGATTGGTGATAGGGAAGCGGACCCAGCGCAGCTCTACCCCGGTCTCGGACGCGGCGATGCGGAGCATATTGCCCAGCAAAGCCATGTCGTAGACGACGAGGACGCCGCCGCCGCGGTCGGCCCGCGCCACCGCCGCTTTGACGGCGGAATAGGTATCATGGTCGGATTGCCCGAAGGGGACGTCGCAGGCAAAGACATTGCCGCTGTGGGTGATGGCCTCCACCGTTCGGGCCAGCGTGGTCGCCATCGCGTCCCCGTGGTAGAGGAAAAGGAGGGTGGGGCCGGTGGACGCCGTATCCACCTCCGGCTGGCTGGCAATAAAGAGGGTAAGAAAAATGATCTCATCCGTCGGGAGGTAGAGCGCCAGCTCCTCGGCCGCCCGTACCGCCAGTTGGAGAGCCAGCGCGTACTCGGCGTGGTTGCGCTCCATGACCAGCTTCAGCTTATCCCCGTCAAAACGCTGGCCCCGCGGTCTGCCGTCCAAAAGACTCTGAAGATGCAGGCAGAAGCCGTATACCGCGGAGGGCGGCAGGGTGTGGCCGGTTTTAATTTGAATAGTCTTGATAAATTCCTCCACCAGATTGATGACCCGCTCGTCCACCAGACGGGAGAGCTGCTCCCGGTTCACCACCTGGTTCATGACCGCGCGGCGATATTGTTCCAGCATGGCGGACACGGTGGCGTTCATGGCCGCGCCGATATCTTCCTCCTCCAGTCCCATATTGGAGAGCTCGCGGAAACGGCGGTCCATATCGTCGTAGATGGAGGTATCACCCAGCTTTTCCCGATCCATGGGCGTCATCTCCACCGTATCCTGATCGAAGGTGAAGGTATAGCCGGCAGGAGCGATCCCCTCCACCTCGTCCCGGAGCTTGCCATAATTGAGGAAACCCTTTCGGATGGCGCCGGAAAAGTCGCTCATATAGAGATGGAGGGGCTTGCTGCCGCCCCGCTCCCGCACATAGGCGTTGGCGCAGCCCAGCTTGATATCCCCCTTGAGCTGGGTGAGGTTCATGGGGCAGTCATAGAGGAGGAGACTGCGGAGCAACTCTCCCTCCACGGTGATCCTGCGCTTTGCGCGGACCGCTTCCAGGGTAAAAAAACGCTTTACCAGCTCCAGACGCTCCTGCATGGCGCGCTGCGCGAGCGTAGGCAGGGTGATGACGACGGGGATACGCCGCTCAAACTCGGCGATGGATTCCCGGCTCATGCTGTCACAGGTGACGATGACGATGGGCTCCCCGGTGCGCGCGTCTTCCGGCGGGCGCTTGGCGGGGTCCAGCTTGTCGCAGATCTGGCTCCGCAGACGCAGAGACAGCAAGTGGGCATTGTCAAGGAGGAGTACGCCGGGGCCGGACTGGAAAAGCCCCGGCTTCTTTCCCACTCCGAAAAGCGTGTGCATGGCACGGGCGTCGTCCCCCTGATAGTCCCGGCAGTTAAAAACCGTGATGGGGGTCTCCCGCGGGAGGGCATCGCTCTCTATCGTAAAGCGGTGGATGACCTGGGCCAGAAAACTCTTCCCCGTGCCGCTCTCGCCTAAAATGAGGATGTCCAGGCTCCGCTGGGGATATAGGGCCGCGGCCTTGGCAAGCTGTACCGCCCGCCGCAGACTCCCGTTCCACCCGATCAGATTTTTAAAGGCGGCGGACTCCGCCCCCTCCTGCCAGGCATAGTAAAGCACAGGGCGGCCCTGCCTTTTGCCGATGACCCCTTCGGCAACCAGCTCGTTGAGGATGCTGCTCACGTTGGTGCGCTGAGTTCCCAGTGTATCGGCCAGGTATTGGGTGGAAATACCCCCTCCTCCGGACTCGGCGGAATGGGCCTGAATCAGGTCTAAAATCTGCTCTCTGTTGGTTTTCATCTCAGAACACCTCCAAGGAGAGTATACACTTATTCCGACGTGACAACCATACACTAACTTTTCAAAGCCGTCAAAGCAGGGGCCTTATACGCACGGACTCTGTGGGCATACACAGTATTACAATTTTTGAGGGAAGCATGAGACAGTTCTTTGTGTGAAGCATACAATTCTGCGGCCAATCAGGCAGAATTTTGCCCTTTCCTATATTCTGCGGCCTGCGATTCGCCTTAGTGTATAGGGTTCAAAGGCGAATTTCACAAAAATAGAAAGGCCCGCTTATGGGACGGCAAAACGGCCGGGAACCGGAATGACCCCAGATGCGTTTTGCTCCGCCATATTCGCCAAAATACTCGGGGCAAATTGTGCAATCTGTAGGGAACCTTTCTCTATGAAAAATATGGCTTTACATTTTTGCGGTGAGACAGTATAATGTAGTTGAAATATCTGGAAGGGGCTCCG
>JBLJBF010000227.1:0-4860 GCA_047637855.1 Pseudoflavonifractor sp.
TTATTCTCGGTGATGCGCATGAGCTTGTCGGCAATACGCACCGCCTGCTGCTCGCGGTAGCGGTCGTCAAACTGCTTCAGCCCCTGGGCGGAGTGCAGAATGGCGGCGAGATACCCCAGCTCCCCCGCGGGAATATCCACCCGGAACTCCCGCTGGACAAGCTCCAGAAGCCGGCTCGCCAGCTTCGTCTCCTCCTCGTCCTCCCCTGCGAGCTTGGTGAGGTCGTCCGCCGCGATGGTACACCCCGCCTCCACCCGCTGGAGGATAAAGTAGAGGTGCACCACGATGGCGGTGTAGCTCCTGTCGCTGAGGAACACGTCCCGCACGTCAGGCGCGCTGTCCACCAGCGCCCGGAGCGCCGCCAGCTTCTCCCTGTCATAGAGACGGTCCATGGGCGGCATGTCATACGCGTCGTGCTTCTGCTCGGTATTCTGGTAGAAAAGGGCAACCAGGGCCTGGCGGCGGCTCCACTCGTCCGCCTCTATGTAAATGCCCACGCCGGGCTTGCGCACCAATTCCATGTGGTTCTCGCTCAGCCACTTCTCGCAGCGATTCAGGTCGCTGCCGATGGTGGCCTCTGTGACGTTCAGCTCCTGGGTAAAGGCGTAGATCTTGATCGGCTCCCGCTCCGTGAGCAGCTCTTTCAGCAGATAGTTGACCCGCTCGGCGCAGGAGAGCCCCGCCGGATTCCGGCGGGAGAGCCCCACCATCTCGTAGAGCATCCCGCGCTGCTCCTCGCCGCCGCGAAAGCGCACGCCATAGCCGGATTTGGTCTCCAAAAGCGCGCCGCGCTCCCCCAGCAGGTCGTGCAGCTTTTCCAGCTCGCGCAGGATGGTGCGCTTGCTGAGGGAGAGGCGCTGGGCAATGGTGTTCATGGTGACAAAACCGTCGCTATCCAGAATGATCTTTAAAATAGAACCCTCTCTGGTGGAGAGCTGCATCGTGAACACCCTCCTTCCTTTCAATAGCCGTTCGGGAGAGCGGCCCCTCCGGCCGCTCTCCCAGGCGCACAGCTCCTTAAACCCGCTGGAGCCCCTTGAGCTCCTCGATGAGCCCGTCGTACTCAGTGGGGCTCATAAAATTATTGATGGTGTACACCCTTACTCCGGGCGCTTTTTTCTGGACCCGCTCCAGGAAGGTGTGCTGGGTAACGATGTAGGTCGCGTTTTCGGGGATGTCCTCAATCGCGCTGTGGAGCACCTTGGCGTCAATGCCCGCCCCGGCCAGCTTCTTCTGCAGCGTGGTTGCGCCCATCGCGCTGGAGCCCATGCCCGCGTCGCAGGCGAAGACGATGACGCCGCTGAATTTGGAGAGGGCGGCCTTGATGCCCTTGCTCTCGCTCTTCATGGCCTTGGTCTTCTCCTTCGCGGCGGACAGGTCGCCCTCCCCACGTCCGGCGCTGTGCTTTACGAAAGGCGCGGCCACCAGGAAGGATACCGCCGTCGCCACCAGAACGCCCAGGATCACGCCAAAGAAATTGCCCCTGGGGGTCATGGCAAGCAGAGCGAAAATGGAGCCGGGGGACGGGGTGGCCAGAAGGCCCACGCCCGTGATGGTGAAGGTGAATATGGCGGAAGCGCCGCCGGCGATGACGGCCAGCAGGAGGGCCGGATTCATCAGCACATAGGGGAAGTAGATCTCGTGGATGCCGCCCAGGAAGTGGATAATGGCTGCGCCCGGGGCGCTGTCGCGGATCGAACCCTTGGCAAAGACCCAGTAGGCCAGAATGACGCCCATACCCGGGCCGGGGTTGGTCTCGACCAGGAACATAACGCTCTTCTTCATCTCGGCGAGCTGGGCTACGCCGATGGGGCCCATGATGCCGTGGTTGATGGCGTTGTTCAGGAAGAGGACCTTGGCGGGCTCTACAAAGATGGAGAGGAGCGGCAGGAAGCCCGTCTTATAGATGATGTTGGCGCCGTTAATGAGGACGGTGGTGATCAAGGTGACGAAGGGCCCAACCAGGAAAAAGCCCAGAATGGCGAGGAGCATGCCGAGGATGCCGACGGAGAAGTTGTTGACCAGCATCTCAAACCCCGTGGGGATCTTGCCGTCCACAAGGGCGTCAAACTTCTTGATGACCCAGGCCGCGAAGGGGCTCATGATCATCACGCCCAGGAACATGGGGATGCTGGAGCCGACGATGATACCGACGGCCGCGATGGCCGCGATAACGGCGCCGCGGGAGCCGGCTACGTTCTTGCCGGCGGTATAGGCCACCAGAAGGGGAAGCAGATATTTGAGCATCGGGTCTACCATAGTGGACAGCTGCTCGTTGGGGAGCCACCCGGTGGCGATGAAGAGGGTCGTAATAAGGCCCCAGGCCATGAAGGCGCCAATGTTGGGCATAACCATGCCGCTGAGGCTGCGTCCCACGCCCTGAACCAGAGATTTACCCTTGCCCTTGAATTCAGACATTTCCTTACCTCCTTCAAATGCGCTCTCTTCGGAGATAGCCGCCTGATCAAAGCGGTGGAATCGGCCAAACGGTTCCCTGTGCACAGAAAACCGGGCGATTTCTCCTTGCTGCAGTTTAATTTTATACATATTGCACTGTTTTGGCAAGGAAAACAAAGGTGACTTTCGTCCATTTTTATCAATGACAATTTTATATTGACTTGGTTTCGTCACCAGCAATGGCGACAACATCTCATTTTTACCTCATTTTTACATTTTTAAATGGAGATTTCCCACAATGAAGTAGGCCTTCCTTTGTGCAAAGGGTGAACAAAGCAAAAGAGGGGGCTTTCCGCCACCCTCTTTTGCCGTATGATGTATTTCGGTATTTTTGCAGCTCAACCGGAACTTCACGCTCTTCCCCTGTGAATCCCGTTCCGGCCTGCCGCGTCAGTGCCTCAGGCACGGCCTAGATGAAGTTGGAGATAATCGTCCATATCCCCATACACGCGATGAAGATAAATACTCCCCGCCTGACGCGCGTCAGGTCCCCCTGCTTACGGAAGGCGGCCCTGCCCAGCAGCAGCCCCAGCAGCAGCCCGCCCGAGGCGGCCAGCGACCATACGAGCACCTGCGGCGTCACCGTCCCGCTGAAGGCGCGGACGCCCACGGAGTAGATATTGGTGATCAAAAAGAAAAACTGCAGCGTGCCGATATAGGCCTCTTTTGTGTCAAGCGTGCTCAGGCAGTAGAGCGCAATGGGGGGCGCGCTGACAGAAAACAGCCCGCCGAACAGGCCGGAGAACAAGCCCACCGCAACGCCCGTGCCGGTGTTGGGAGGAAGGCGCATCTTATCGGCCGAAAACAGATGATAGAGCCCCAGCAGCAACAGGAACAGGCCGAAGACGACGCTTAGAATAAGCTTTGGCGTATGGGTTGACCAAGCGACGGCAAAGGGCATGACCACAAAGTAGACCGCGATGGGCCACAGCACATGCTTCGGCTGCGCGGCCTTGCGGTATTGAATGAAGACGATGCTGGACGCAAGCAGCGACAAAACCACACACACCGCGGACGCAATCGGGATACTGGGCAAAAACAGGGGGAAAAACGCCATCACGACGGTGGCGTAACCAAATCCGATCGCCGCCTGCAGGAGTCCGCCCACCAGGGAAACAACCACGAGCCAAACATAGGTCATATCCATAACGTGTGGCCTCCTTCTTTCTATAAAAGCGCGGCGGAGAAAACTGACAGAGTTTATTGTACGGCGTACCCATACAAAAGTCAACCCGCATAGCCGCCCCTGAAAAAAATCCGCCGTGCGTGCGGCGTCCAACCGGTTTTCCGCCAAACGAATTCACTCTCTTGTGACGATGTGTTCGATTTTCCCGGGCATATCCTTCAGTTTTTCGGCAAAAAATGTTGGGTACACCGTATGATTCTCCAGTTCGCAAATGGGAATCCAGCTCATGTACTCTTTGCCCTCCGCACACATACTGTTGCTCTTCAAGGCCTGCGAACCCCTTGGCTTCATCAAAAAATAAAACGCGATTTCATGGCAGAGCAGCCCCGCGGTGCTCCCATTGCCGCGAAAAAAGTTTTCATGGATAAACGCCAGCCTGTCGATTTCGTATTCAACTCCGGTCTCTTCCAAAACCTCTCTGATCACAGCTTCTTCCGACGTCTCTCCTAAATGTACACCGCCACCGACAGAATAATAGTAATCGGACACGTCGTTACTCGCCAATAAAACACAGCCATTTTCTATTATGATAGCGGTTGCGCGGTATCTGAACCAATTGCGATCCGCAGTCATGCAGCAGTCTTTCTCATAATCGCTCTCCATAAGGCACCTCATTTAAGTCATATCCATGCAGCTCACCGAGAGCTGAGCGCGCGGGTGAAAAAAGTCACGGGTCAGTTCTTCCACTCTTTTTTCAAAATAGCGTATTGGCACGTATCCTCATAGCGCGGAGTTCCGTCCGGGTTGTTTACAAAGGATATAAACTCGAGAAACAGCCCCTCTTTTCTCATTCCCAGCCGCTCGCAAAGCTTTTGGGATGGGATATTATCATTCTCGGTATAGGCATAAATTCTTCTCGCATCTTTTTCAAAGAGATGGTTGAAGAGTAACTCCGCGGCCTCTGTTGCATATCCCTTTCCGCCATAATTCAAATTGAAATTCCAGCCTACGCTGTAGGTATCCGGCCCTTCTTTTTTTGCAAACACTTCACCAATGATAAAGTCTGTATCGCGCAGACAAACCGCATAACAATTGCCGTAACAATCCCCGCTCTGCCTTTCCTTTAGTTTAATTACAGCCTCATCATAAGAATTTACTTTTTCACTGTAAAAGCAGTTTACAGGCGGCGCAGCGAGATATTCGTACAAGCCTGCCGCATCCCGTGCCTCAAAATCCCGGAGAATGATTCTGTCAGTTTCGATATACATGTCCTTTCC
>JBLJBF010000228.1:0-8798 GCA_047637855.1 Pseudoflavonifractor sp.
CCCTCTTCGCCAACGCCGCCAAGTGCGAGCCCGACGCCCAGGGGCGCATCGTCGTCCCCCAGAAACTAAGGGCCTACGCGGGTCTGGAGAAGGACGCCGTCATCATCGGCGTGCATAACCGGGCCGAGATCTGGAGCGCCGAGCAGTGGCGCGCCCAGGAGGAAGAGGAGATGACCCCCGAGAAGATGACCGGGATTATGGCCGATCTGGGGTTCTAAAGCCTTGAAACACCGCGCCGTCCGCGGGACCTGCAAAGCGTGACCGTGTTGAACGGAAAGAGGTCGATTATGGAGTTTACCCACAAGCCGGTTTTGCTCGGTGCGTGTATCGAGGGCCTGAACATCCGGCCTGACGGGGTCTATGTGGACGGCACCTTGGGCCGGGCGGGCCATGCGCGGGAGATCGTGGCGCGGCTCACCACCGGGCGGCTCATCTGCATCGACCGGGACCAGGCCGCTCTGGACGCCGCCCCTGGGCGGCTGGAGGGGATGATGGACCGGGTCACGCTGGTCCACGGCAACTTCGGGGACCTGGGACCGCTGCTGGACAGCCTGGGCGTGGAGCGTGCGGACGGGATGCTCTTTGATCTCGGGGTATCATCGCCCCAGCTCGACGACCCTGCCAGGGGCTTTTCCTACATGGCAGACGCCCCGCTGGATATGCGCATGGACAGGGCCGACGCCCTGACCGCCCGGACCGTGATAAACCAGTGGCCCCAGGAGGAGCTGCGGCGCATCCTCTTCCAGTACGGCGAGGAGCGGTACGCACCCCTGATCGCGGCCGCCATCGTCAGAGCCAGGGAACGAGCCCCCATCGAGACCACCCTGGAGTTGGTGGGCATCATCAAGTCGGCCATGCCGGCCGCCGCCCTCCGGGAAAAGCAGCACCCCGCCAAACGCAGCTTTCAGGCCATCCGCATCGCGGTGAACGACGAGCTTTCCGCCGTGGATACCATGCTACAGGCCGCGGTGCCCCGGCTGGCAAAGGGGGGCAGACTGTGCGTCATCTCCTTCCACTCGCTGGAGGATCGAATCGTCAAGAACGGCCTTGCCGCCTTCGCCAAGGGCTGTACCTGCCCCAGTGATTTCCCTGTCTGTGTGTGCGGGAAAAAGCCGGTGGTGCGCCTGGTGAATAAAAAACCCATCCTCTCAGACGAGGCCGAGCTGAGTGAGAACGCCCGCGCCCGGAGCGCCAAGCTGCGGGTGGCGGAAAAGCTATAAGAGACTAGAGAGAAAAACGGGCAATGTGTGTGTGGGCCTTTCTAGCCGGGTGACCGGCGTACAGGGTTTTGCCCGCGGCAAAACCCTGGTGCGGCTACGGAATACGCTTCCGCCGCGAAAGTGAAAAAGGAGTCCGTTCAGCATCGCTAAACGGAATGGAATGGAGTGACCTTCTATGGCAAGCGCCGTTGCGGTCAAGCGCAGCCGCTACAATTCAGCCCGTGCCACCTATGGCAGTGCGGCTTATGACTTAGATTACGGCAGGGGCGGCGTAGAAGCCGTACCCCGCCCGCTGGTTCGTCCCCGTGAGCGGGCGGCGGCGCGTCCCAAGGTCCGGGTCCGGGAGGCGGGCAAGGTGTCGCTCTTTGCGGTGACGGGCTTTCTGGCCGTGGGCGTCTTTGCCCTGCTGGTCATTTTGAGCGGCATCCAGCTCACCACCCTGTCCGACAATGTGGCGGCCCTCAACAAGGAGCTGACCGCACTCCAGGGCGAGGAGTGCAAGCTGCGAACCCAGTACGAGCTGGCCTTCGACCTGGCCAGCATCCAGAGCGCGGTGACTGCCAACGGCTCTATGGTGAAGCCCCAGAGCGGGCAGATCCTCTACCTGGACCTCTCCGAGCCGGACAGCGTTGTGCTCTTCCGCCAGAAGGAGGCGCCCCTCAAGGGCGTGTCGGGCGCGTTTGAGAGTGCGAAGGAAGTCATCACCAATGTGGTGGAATATTTTAAGTAGTCCCCGCCATATAGTTTTAGGAGACCCGAGAGAAAAAACGGGCGGCAGAGAGCCCGAATAGAGAGGGCGTAGGAAAAATAAATTTTTCTTACGCCCTTTTCGATTGAGAAAGGGGGGGCGTGTCATGCCAAATCAGCAGAAGAAACAGACCGATCGCCGCGCCAACCGGATGATTTTAGGGCGCACCATCTCGTTAATGGCGCTCTTTGGGGTGATGCTTTTTATCCCCCTCCTCGTCAAGCTCTACGACATTCAGATCAGCCAGCACGACTACTACGAGCAGCTGGCCATGGACCAGCAGACACGGGATGTAGCCGTCGCCGCTAACCGGGGCACCATATACGACAGCAAGGGCGTCGCCCTGGCCCGAAGCTCCACGGCCTACGACATCATCCTCTCCCCCCGGGACATCGATACGGTGCAGCAGAGCTACGCCGACGCGGTGAAGGACTACCGGGATGGCAAGCGGAAGAAGCCCGTGGACTGGCCCGAGCCGACCGACGCGGCTATCGCCCAGAAGCTCTCGGCCATTCTGGGGCTGGAGGAGGAGAAGGTGCTCACCCGCCTGGCCAAATCGAATTCTGCTTACGAGCGCCTTGCCGCCAAGGTGGAGGACGCGGCCGCCGACCAGGTGCGGGCCTTCATCACCGAGTACCACCTGGCCAACGGCCTCTACTGCAGCCCCACCAGCAAGCGCTACTACCCCAACTCCAGCCTGGCCGCCCAGGTCATCGGCTTTGTCAACGCAGACAACCGGGGAGCCTACGGCATGGAGGCCATCTACGACTCCGCCCTGGCGGGGGAGACCGGGCGGGTGATCACGGCGAAGAACGGCAAGGGCACCGAGATGCTCTCCCGCTATGAGAACTACTACGACGCCACCGACGGCAATAACCTCAACATCACCATCGATGCCACCATCCAGTACTTCTGCGAGCGGATTCTGGAGACCGGCATCGCCAAGTACGACGTGCGCGACGGTGGCTTCGCCATTGCCATGAACCCCAAGACCGGGGCCATTCTGGCCTGGGCCAACTCCCCCAGCTACGACCACCACCCGCCCCGCGCCGTCAGCTATATCCGGCTCCTGCTCGCGGTGGTGGCGGCCCGGGCCGCCTACGGCGAGGAGAGCGACCAGTACAAGCAGGCCGTGTCCGACGCCCGGCTCAAGCAGTGGCGCAACAAGGCCATCAACGACACCTACGAGCCAGGCTCCACTTTCAAGTCCATGGTGCTGGCCGCCGCCCTGGAGGAGGGGGTGGTCAACGAGAACGACCACTTCTACTGCTCGGGCAGTGTGAAGGTGGCCGGCTACTCAGAGCCCATCAAATGCTCCAAGCGGGAAGGGCACGGCAGCCAGAACCTGGCTCAGGCGGTGGCCAACTCCTGCAACCCCGCCTTCATCGCCATCGGTCAAAAGCTGGGAGCCCAGAAGTTCTATGACTATCTGGAGGCCTTCGGCATCACCTCCCTCACCGGCATTGACATGCAGGGCGAGGCGGGGGGCATCGTGTGGCCGCGCAGCGGCTTTACCAACGTGGACCTGGCCGTGGCCTCCTTCGGCCAGCGCCTTAAGGTCACCCCCATCCAGCTCATCAGCGCGGCCTCCGCAGTCATTAACGGCGGGCATCTGATGCAGCCCTATGTGCTGCAATCCATCACGGCGGCCGACGGCACCGTGCTCCAGAGCACCCAGCCCACCGAGGTGCGCCAGGTCGTCAGCGAGAAGACCTCGGCCGAGTGCCGGAAGATTCTGGAGGGCGTGGTCAACGGCGGCACGGGCAAGAACGCCTATCAGGCGGGCTACCGCATCGGCGGAAAGACCGGCTCCTCCCAGACCGGGGAGCTCGACCACACCATCGTCTCCTTCCTGGGCTTTGCCCCGGCCGACGACCCCCAGGTCATCATTTTGCTGGGCTACGACAACCCCAAGCCCGCCTCCCCCGGCTCGAACTACACCTCCGGCGGCGTGTACATCTCGGGCGGCAACATGGGCGCCGTTATGGCCGGCGAGCTGATGGGCAACATCCTCGACTATCTGGGCGTGGAGAAGCAGTACACCGCGGAGGAGCTGACCAAGGTCGATGTGCTCACGCCCAACCTCGTGGGCCTGCCCGCAGCCGACGCCCAGGCCCGTGCCAAGCAGAAGGGCTTTACGGTGCGCACCGTGGGCAGCGGCGAGACCGTGACCGACCAGATACCCGCCCAGGGGGCCTCCATCCCCGGCGGCAGCCAGATCGTCCTCTACCTGGGCGAGACAAAGCCCGCTGAATTGGCGACAGTGCCCGATGTGACGGGCAAATCCCCCACCGCGGCCCAGGACGCCCTGGCCGCCGCAGGGCTGTACATGAAGGCGGCGGGCCTGCTGGGAAGCGACACCTCCGGCGCCATCGCTGCGGGCCAGTCCATCGCGCCGGGGGCTGGCGTGGAGCGCGGCACCGTGGTCAGGGTACAGTTTATGGACAACGTGGCATCCACGGCGGGAACAGGTTTTTAGCGCGTGTTCCCATAAAAATGAGGCGGTGATGGTATGCGGCTTGAGTCCCTGCTGGCCGGTGTGACGTGTTCGGCGGATCACACCGATCGGGACGTTCCCATTTCAGGCGTCTGCTACGACACCAGAGAGCTTATGCCGGGCAATCTCTTTGTGGCTCTGCCCGGCTACAAGACCGACGGCCACAGGTACATCCGCGAGGCCCTCGACAAGGGGGCGGCGGCGGTGGTCTGCCAGCACCCCCCCGAGGGCGCGGGGCCGTGGCTCGTCGTCCCCGACGCCCGGGCCGCCCTGGCGCGGCTCTCGGCCAACTGGTTCGGCCACCCGGCGCGGGCGCTCTGCGTCCTGGGCGTGACCGGCACCAACGGCAAGACCACCACCACCTATCTGCTGAAATCGGTGCTGGAGCGGGTGCTGGGCGCCAAAGTAGGCCTCATCGGCACCAACCAGAACATGATCGGGGAGGAGGTCCTCCCCGCCCACCGCACCACCCCCGAATCCTACGAGGTGCAGCGGCTCCTGCGCGAGATGGCGGACGCCGGGTGCAGTCACGCGGTGATGGAGGTGTCCTCCCACGCGCTGGCCCTCCACCGGGTGGACGAGATCTTTTTCCGGGTGGGCATCTTCACCAATCTGACCCAGGACCATCTGGACTTTCACGGCACCATGGAGCGCTACCGGGACGCCAAGGGCCTCCTCTTCGCTCAGAGCGCGACGGCCGTGCTCAACCTGGACGACGAGGCGGGGGCCTACTATGCCGAAAGCGCCCCCTGTAAGGTGCTCACCTACTCCGAGCGGAAGGACGCCGCCGACCTGACCGCCAAGAACCTGCGCCTCTTCCCCGACCGGGTGGAGTTTGAGGCCGTGGCGGTGGGGGCCATCTCCCGGGTAAAGCTGCCCATCCCCGGCGGCTTTACGGTATACAACGCGCTGGGCGTCATCGCCTGCTGCATGGCTTTGGGCCTGGAGCTGGGCGAGGTGGCCGCGGCTCTGGGGCAGGCGCGGGGGGTCAAGGGCCGCATCGAGGTGGTGCCCGTTCCCGCCGACTATGCGGTGCTCATCGATTACGCCCACACCCCCGACGCGCTGGAGAACATCCTCACCGCCGTGCGGGACTTTACCAAGGGGCGGCTCATCTGCCTCTTCGGCTGCGGGGGGGACCGGGACCGCACCAAGCGGCCCGTCATGGGGGGCATCGCGTCGGCGCTGGCCGACCTGTGCGTCGTTACGTCGGATAATCCCCGCACCGAGGAGCCTGGGGCCATTCTCGCCGATATCCTGGGCGGCATGAGCGCGGGCGGCGCGCCCTATCTGGTGGAGCCGGACCGCCGCGCGGCGATCCGCCTTGCCCTGTCCCAGGCCCGGGCCGGGGACGTGGTGGTCCTGGCGGGAAAGGGGCACGAGACCTACCAGGAGATCGACGGCGTGCAGCACCACCTGGACGAGCGGGAAGAGGTGGCGCGGTTCTTCGCCCCGGACGATACGCATACAGAAGTGTAGTGGCGGGGCCTATTTTTTGTCATTTTTCAAAGTAGATTAATACCCCACCATATGGTAAAATACTTTACTTCCCTGCGTGAAGGGACGAGAGGACCGGCGAAGCTGTGCTTCACCGGGATGTTTGGAGGTTCAAAGGATGCGTTACGCGGTTAGTTTTCTGGTGGCCTTCGCCGTGGCCTATCTGGCGGGCGGGGTCCTGATCCCCGCTTTGCGCCGGATGAAGGCGGGGCAGAGCATCAAGACGGACGGCCCGACCTGGCATATGTCCAAGCAGGGCACCCCCACCATGGGCGGGCTCATGTTCGTCATCGGCATCGCCGCCGCCATTTTGGCGGTGGGCTGGCGGGATATTGCCGCCGGGGACTACGGGGCCCTCTTTGTGCTGGCCTTTTCGGGTGTGTTCGGTGTCATCGGCTTCATTGACGACTATATGAAGGTAAAATACCGCCACAACACCGGGCTCTCCGCGCCGGCAAAATTTCTGCTGCAGCTGGCGGTCGCCATTTTATTCACCGTCCTCATGCGCAACTTTGGGTACATCAGCTTTCAGCTCTACATCCCCTTCGTCAATCTCTCCCTCGCGCTGCCGCCCTGGCTGTATATGGTCTTCGCCGCCTTCGTCATGGTGGCCACAGTGAACGCCGTCAACCTCACCGACGGGGTGGACGGCCTGGCCGCAGGCGTGACCATGCCCGTGGCCCTCTTCTTCCTGGCGGTCTCCGCCCTGTGGGGAAAGGGGGAGCTGGGGGTCTTCGCCGCCGCGCTGATGGGCGGCCTGCTGGCCTTCCTGCGCTATAATTTCCACCCCGCCCAGGTCTTTATGGGGGACACAGGCTCCCTCTTTCTGGGGGGCGCGGTGTGCGGACTGGCCTTCGCGCTGGATATTCCGCTGGTCATCGTGCTCGTAGGGATCATCTACGTGGCCGAGACGGTGTCCGACATCGTCCAGGTGGCCTATTTCAAGGCCACCCACGGCAAGCGCATCCTCCGCATGGCCCCTCTCCACCACCATCTGGAGATGGGGGGTTGGAGCGAAGTGAAGCTCTTTATCGTCTTTGTGCTCATCACGCTGTGCGCCTGCGCGCTGGCCTACCTGGGCGTGGTGAATCGGTTTCCCATATAAATAGCGGGGTTTATGTATGAGAGGGGGCGTGGCCATTGGCGCACAAACTGAAACGGGATTTGACCATGGAGGAGCAGCTAGCCCGGGGGCCGCTGGATATGCCCTTCCTCATGCTCACGCTGCTGCTCACCGGCATCGGGCTCATTATGGTCTTCTCCGCCTCCTACGCCACGGCCTATTACGACGCGAAGGTCGCCATGCACAACCCCGCCTACTACTTCGTCCGCCAAGCCATCTTCGGCGTCATGGGCGTGGCCGCCATGTATATCATCTCCAAGCTCAACTACCAGCACTTCCGCTGGCTGTCGGTGTTTGCCCTGGGCGGCGCCATCGTGCTGCTGATTCTGGTGCTGCCCTTCGGCTACGGCAGGGCCACCGTGGGCGCCCAGCGGTGGATGTACATCGGCCCCATCAATCTCCAGCCCTCCGAGGTCGCCAAGCTGGGGGTCATCCTGTACTTTGCGGCCAGACTGTCAAAGCGGGGCACCGAGAAAAAGAAGGCCTACGATAAGCGCAAGCTGTCGGGCCGCATCCTTATCTTCCTGGATGGGATCGGCCTGCTGGAGCTGTTCCCCTATGTGGCCGTCCTGGGCGTGGTGTGCGGTCTGCTGCTGCTGGAGCCCCATATGTCGGGCACCATCCTCATGCTGGTGGCGGGGGCCAGCGTCCTCTTCGCCGCCGGGGTAAAGCTCCACTGGTTTGCCATCGGCGGTGGTACGGTGGGCGTGGGGCTGTGGTATATTATCACCAACACCTCCTATATGGCCTCCCGCATCAAGCTCTGGGAGAACCCCTGGAGCGACCCCCTGGGCAAGGGATACCAGACTATCCAGTCCTTGCTGGCCATCGGCTCGGGCGGTCTGCTGGGCGTGGGGCTGGGCAAGTCCCGGCAGAAATTTCTCTACCTGCCTGAGCCCGAGAACGACTTCATCTTCTCCATTGTCTGCGAGGAATTGGGCTATATCGGCGCGGCCATTATTCTGATCCTCTTCGCGCTGCTCATCATCCGCGGGTACTGGATCGCCGTCCACGCCCGGGACCGGTTCGGCGCGCTGCTGGTGGTGGGCATCACCACGCTGATGGCGGTGCAGGTTTTCCTCAACATCGCGGTGGTGACCAATTTCTTCCCCACCACCGGCATCTCCCTCCCCTTCTTCAGCTATGGGGGCACGGCCCTGATGATCCAGCTGGCCGAGATGGGTATCGTCCTGTCAGTCTCCAGACAGATCCCGGCTGCACGACAAGGCTAGAAGCGGTGAGCCGCCGAGCAGGGGAGATAACTCCGCAGCGCAGCGAAACTGGGGAAGTCCCGAAGGGACTGTACAGTTTTGCGGAGACGGAGGAGTTATCGACCCGCCCGCGAGGCGAGGGAACCGTGACAGGGAGAAGCGCGGAGGCGTGCCGAGCAGCGCGCCCCGCCCCATATCAGATCGGAGGTGTAAGCCATAAATATCCTCTTTACCTGCGGCGGCACGGCGGGGCACGTGAACCCCGCCGTCGCCCTGGCAAAACTTTTTCAGGAGCGCCGCCCCGGCTGTAAAATCCTCTTTGTGGGGGCCGACGGCGGCATGGAGACCCGGCTGGTGCCCAAGGAGGGCTTTGACCTCAGGACAGTCACCATCACCAGCTTCCAGCGCTCTCTCACCCCCGCGGCGGTGGGCCACAATCTGAAAACCCTCTTCAACATGGGGAGGAGCCGGGGACAGGCCAAGGCCATCCTGGACGACTTCA
>JBLJBF010000229.1:0-2871 GCA_047637855.1 Pseudoflavonifractor sp.
CCATCAGCATCCCGCCGATCAGCTCCGCGCAGTGGTCCACCACGCAGTCGTCGCCGATGGAGCAGCCGTCGTAGATCTGGCAGTAGTTTCGCACGGTACAGCGGTCCCCCACCACGCAGCTGCCCATGAAAATGGCCCCATTGTCTATGGTCGTATTCTCCCCCACCACCAGACTGCCATAGACGCGGACGTTTTTCCCCAGGACGCTGCCGCGCCCCAGGGAGACATAGCCGTCCACCTGGGCGGTGGGGTCTATATAGCTGCCGGGGGCAAGGGTGTTTTCCCCCAGCGCGCCGCAGCGCTGGGCGACCAGAAAGGCATTGGCCTCCAGCAGGTGCCAGGGTTTGTCCACGTCAAAGCACCAGCCCTTCCCCTCCAGTGCGCGGACAGGTCGGTACCCCAGCAGGGCGGCCTCCAGATAGGGCTCACAAGGGACGGATACTCCGACCTTGACCTGTGGGAAGTAGCTGGGGGTACGCTCCAGAGCACGGCGAAAGCCGCCGTCCAATCGGAAGGCGGCGAAAAAATGAGTCATAGCCTCTCCCCGGTCGTGTGCGCCGACGCGGCCCAGAAACTCCCCCTCCAGCGCGCAGGCGATGTGGTTTCTGGCGCTCTCCCGCAGGGGGTAGACAAGAGCTGTGGGACTGGGCCGCTCCAGAAGAGCCCGCAGGTCGCCGGGGTCCATCACGGTGTCGCCATAGAGCACAAGGTACTCGGCCCCTTCGTCCTCACCCATGCCCCGGAGCAGGGTCTCTGCCGTTCCGGCGGTATTCACGCTTTGGACGGTCGTCTCGCCCCAGCCGTCCAGCGCGGCGCGGATGGCTCCCACGTCCTTGGGGCGCGCCATCACACGGATGGGCGCGTCGGTCATGCTCCGCAGGGCCCGGACGTTCCAGAGCAGAAGCGGAAGGCCCGCGGCCTTGCGCAGCGTCTTGGGGAAGGTGGCGTCGTAGGGGAAGAATTTTGTGGCATTTCCCGCCGCCAGAATGATGATCTCCATGGCCGTCAGTCCTGCCACATGGCGCTGAAATAGAGGGCGTTGCCGAACGCATGGCTGCGGATGATGGCTTTAGCCAGGTCTGTAGCCTCATAGCCCTGGCGGCCGGTCATCTCAAAGCAGAGGCGCATCCCCTCCTTCCGCAGGAAGCGAATGGCCACGCCGTCTTTCTCGTAGCCGTCCAGCACCTCTTTGACCCGGTCCGCCTTGAGCGGGGAACTGATGATAAGCATAGCACTGCCTCCTATTTCATGTCGTTATAATCCACCAGCCGGAAGGGTACCGCGCCGCAGCGCAGGAACCGGACCAGCCCCCTGGCGTCCTCATGGATATGACCCAGAACATTGACCGTCGGGTCGGCGTCCAGGTCACGGAGGGGAATCTGCACCTCACCCATGTACTGAAGCCCCCGGCGATTGTCCATAGTCACGGAGTAAGCTCCCCGGGGGGCGCAGCAGAAGGGCTCCAGCGGAATGCCCCGGGTATCGGTGGCGCGGAGAACCAGCTCCGGCTGGTCCCGGCGGCTGCGCAGGGGGAGGTCGGCGAGGGTTTTCTTAAGCGCCTCGGGCACCCAGCTGCGGTAGACCACCGGCAATGCCCACTCGGACATGGCGTTCAGGCGGGCCATGGCGGACAGCTCCCGGGGCGTGGCCGAGGCATCCCCCAGGAGCACGCAGTCCACCCCCATGGCGAAGAGCTCGGCCATGGCGTATTCGGGAGGAAGTCCCCGGTGCCGCTCCACCGTGCAGACACCGCAGCTTGGTTCGTGCAGGGGAGAAACTGCGGTCTGCGACGCCGCGAAGGCCCTGACCTCCACGCCATAGGATTTGCACAGGGCTATGGTGTCGGCCATATCCTCCACCGCGAGGCCGGTATTGCTCCTGGGGTAGAAGTTGAAGCAGGCGATGGCCTGGGACAGGTCCCCCTTGGCTCGGATACAGCGGAGGGCCTCCTCCAAGCTGCCGCGGTGACCGCCGGGTATCACCAGCTCGGACGCGTTCAGCTCGATGCGGATCCCCGCGCGGTTGCGCGTCAGCTTAGCCAGCTCCTCCCCGCTCAGGCCGCTGTCCACACGCAGAGCGGCGATGCCCAGCGGAGGAAGCGGTGAGAGGTCGTCGGGGGTGCATCCGAGCTGGGCCAGGACCACCTCGTCCACATCGGCGGTGAGGGCCATGCCCAGGTCGGCGCACATCCGCCACGCGGCGGCAAATTCCGGGGCAAGGAAGCTGCGGCTGCCCTGGAAATGGAGCCGGTCCAGCAGCAGAGAGGTGAACACGTTGGTAAAGCCCAGAGAGGCTGCGCTGCGGACATACCGCTCCAGCTCGGGGCCGTTCGTAAATTCAGGGTAGATGCTGATGCCCAGCGCGCCCATCGGTTTGGCCTCCTCTCCGCGTCAGTCGCGCAGGTCGCCCAGGTAGGGGCGGTGTGCCTCGATCATCTCGTCCAGCAGGGCCTTGGCGGTCTCGTAGTCCCGGACGAAGGGGTTTGCCATCAGGGCATTCAGCGCGCCGGAATAGCTCCGCTCCACCGCGGCCTTCGCGGTAAGCTGCTCATAGACCTTCACCTCGCTGATGAGCCCCGCCACATGGGTCGGCATTTTCCCGAGGACCAGGGGCACCGCGCCCCGGCGGCCGATGAGGGCGTTGGTCTCAATGACGGCATCGTAGTCGAGCCCCGTGATGGCCCCCTGGTTTTTGACGTTGACGGTGTGGATCTCCATCCGGTCGCAGTAGATCGCGTCGATAAGGGAGACGGCGGCCTCCGAGTAGTACGCGCCGCCCCGCTGCTCCAGCTGCTTGGGCTTCTCGTGGAGCTGCAGGTCGGCATAGACGGCGAAGAGCTCCTCCTCAATCTTCTGCACCTGCTGGGCGCGG
>JBLJBF010000230.1:0-9869 GCA_047637855.1 Pseudoflavonifractor sp.
TTCCCTTTCACACTATCTCTCCCTCCGATTCCTTCAGGCTGGGGGTTTATCGACAGGCTGACGGCGCGGTCATAGACCGCGCCGCTTTTGCGCCGGGGGATGCCCTCCCGGAGATTATGTCACTGCTGCTCAGGCAGGTATTTGAGCGGATCGGCGGGACTGCCGCCCTTAAAAAAGGCCAAGTGCAGGTGGGCGGCCAGGTTGCTCTCCGCGATGGCGGTGGAGCCTACGGCGCCGATCACGTCGCCCACGCCGACATGGTCGCCCACGCTGACGGTGGGCAGCGCACTGAGATTGGCATATACGCTGACAACGTCGCCGCCGTGGTCGATGGTGAGGACGGTGCCCATCATCTGGTCATTCTCGATGGAGAGGACGACGCCCTTGGCCGCAGCCTTTACCTGGGTGCCCAACTCGGCGGCAATGTCGATGCCGGCGTGGGTCCGCCAGTCGGCCATGGTCACGTCATAGCGCTGGTGGTCGGGAGAGTAGGCGTCCAGGATCTGTCCCTTCACCGGCCAGGTAAAGACGGTGGCTGCGGCGGAGGCGGGTTTGGCCTTGCCCGGTGCCTTAGAGCTGGGGGCGACAGATGCGGAAGGTGCAGTAGAGGGAGTGGGGGACGGACTGGGCGCGGGCTTGTTGGGCGCTACGGAGGGCTTCACCGGTGTGGGGCTTGGAAGATTGGCCGGTGGCTCTGGGGCGACGGAGGGGGTGACTACCACGCCCTGGGTGATGCCGGCGACGGCGGCGATATTTCCATCCCCCGCCAGGGAAGAGAAGAGGTAGTAGCCCGAAACTCCTATCGCGGCGACACACAGGAACAGGACGATGTAAAAGCCCTTTCCCGCCATAAAGTCACCGAAGCGGTCAGTCCACGGTTTTTTCATGACAATGCTCCATTCCTAAGATGTTTGGGTGCTCCGGCGCGCCGGGGCACCTCCTTCGTGCCTATTGTGGACAGGGTTTGCGGCGGATATACATTTGAAGTGGGAAAATTAAGAAAATTATAGGCGGGAGAAGCAGACGCGCACTCAAATTTAAGCTAAAATTAATCTTCTGTTTTCTTTTTATTTAAATTGGAGTGGTAAGATATTACCCACATGGAAATGAAAACAAACCAAAAATTCTTCTGCCCCGCCGTTGACAGATGACAACCTGTTACATATACTGGGCATCATTCAGCCAGACCATCGTTCAGAGAGGTGAAAGTATGCCCAGTACGACCTTTTTCAATCTCCCGCCGGGAAAACGGGAGAGGTTCCGCTGCCTGCCGGAACAGATCGGGGAGACCCTCATGACCGTCATGGAGGGCCTATCTGAACAGCCTGGACCTTTTATCACGCGGCATGGCTTATAAAAAACAGCGAGGAGCAAACACATGAAGCAGACCGAAGTCAGACAGGAACAGAGCACCTCCCCGGTCCAGCCCGCCCAGAAAAAGCCGAGAGGCGGCATCCCCAGGCGGAGGAGCAAGTGGCCCAAGCGCGTGATCTACTTGGCAGTCGCGGCGGCGCTGGCTGCCGTCTTCTTCCTGTGGCGGAGCGCATCCCCCCGGCAGGCGGCCAACCTGGGGTACATCCCCGCCACCGCCGCGGTGGGAGACCTGACCGTGGCCGTCACGGGCACCGGCACGGTGCAGCCCATCGACTCCTACAAGGTCACCGCGCTGGTGAAGGGAGAGGTGCTGGAGGCCCCCTTCGAAGAGGGGGACACCGTCGAGAAGGACGACCTGCTCTTTCGCATTGAAGCCAAGGCCGTGGAGACCAGCATCCAGCAGGCCCAGCTCTCGGTGGAGCAGGCCCAGCTCAACTATAACGAGACCGTCAAGAGCAAGGGCAACGCCCTCAAGAATGTGGACATCAAGGCAAACGCCGCGGGCGTAGTGCAGAAGCTCTACTATAAGGCGGGGGACATGGTGGCTGCGGGCAGCCCCGTGGCCGACATTCTGGACCGGGAGAATCTGATCCTTACCGTGCCCTTCCACGCCGCCGATGCGGCGGGCATCTCGGTGGGGCAGACCGCCCGGATCTATGTGGACGGCACCTACGAAACCCTGACCGGCACGGTGGACGCAGTGGCCGTTTCCGACCAGACCGGGGCGGGCGGCACTTTGGTGCGCGAGGTCAAGATTAAGGTGCGCAACCCCGGCGCACTGGGCAGCGCCAGCACGGGCACCGCCAGCGTCGGCGCGGCCGACTGCGCCGCGGGCGGCCCCTTTGCCTACGCCGCGCAGAAGACTGTCCTGGCAGCCGCCGGCGGAGAGCTGGCCTCCCTCGCCGTCAAAGAGGGGGACCGGGTGACCGACGGGCAGGTGCTGGGGGCCTTCAAGGGGGCCGACATGGACGCCCAGGTGGCGGGCGCCCGCATCGGCCTCCAGAACGCCCAGCTAGCGCTGGAAAACGCGCAGAACCAGCTGGAGAACTACACCATCACCTCCCCCATCAGCGGCACCGTCATCGAGAAGAACTACAAGGCGGGGGACAATATAGACGCCACCTCCGCGGGCGCCGGGTATATGGCCATCATCTACGATATGTCCACTCTCACGTTTAACATGAGCATCAACGAGCTGGACATGGGCAAGATCCGGGTGGGCCAGGAGGTGGAGATCACGGCCGCCGCCCTGGAGGGGCAGACCTTCACCGGCCGGGTGGATAAGATCAACATCAACGGCACCACCGTCGGCGGGTTCACCTCCTACCCCGTCACCGTGGTCATCGACGACGCTAAAAATCTCCTGCCCGGCATGAACGTATCCGCCAAGATCGTGGTGGAGCGGGCCCAAAATGTTCTCACCGTGCCTGTGGAGGCCGTCACCCGGGGCGGCGAGGGGGGCGAGGTCACCGTAGCCCTGCCCGGCGCGCTCAACGCCGAGGGCACCGCGGTGGCAGACCCCACTAAGCTGGAGCAGCGCGCCGTCAAGCTGGGCCGGGGAGACAGTGCCAGCATCGAGATCACCGAGGGCCTACAGGCCGGCGACGTGGTGGTCTATAAGAGCGTGGGCTCCAACGCCATGGCATCCATGATGGTGAGAGGGGGCTAGGGCCGGTGGAGCACCTCATAGAACTGCGGGATGTATATAAGATCTACCCCATGGGCGACGAGGACGTCCACGCCCTGGACGGGGTGGACATCACCATAGACGAGGGGGAGTTCGTGGCCATTGTGGGCCAGTCCGGCTCGGGCAAGAGCACCGCCATGAACATCATCGGCTGTCTGGACGTACCCACCAGCGGCACCTACTGCCTGGGCGGCATCGACGTGTCCACCATGGACGACGACCAGCAGGCCGAGATACGAAACCGGATGCTGGGCTTTGTCTTCCAGCAGTACAACCTCATTCCCAAGCTCAATGTGCTGGAGAATGTGGAGCTGCCTTTGCTCTACGGCGGCATGACGGCCGCCGAGCGGAGGGAGGCCGCCCTGTTCGCCCTGGAGCGGGTGGGGCTGACTGACAAGTGCCGCAACCTGCCGTCCCAGCTCTCGGGCGGACAGCAGCAGCGGGTCAGCATTGCCAGGGCACTGGCGGGCAGCCCCTCGGTCATTCTGGCCGACGAGCCCACCGGCGCGCTGGACTCCCGCACCGGGCGGGAGGTCCTGGCCTTTCTCCAAAAGCTCAACGCCGAGGGGGATACGGTTGTCCTCATCACCCACGACACCTCCATTGCCCTTAAGGCAAAGCGCATCATCCGTCTTCAGGACGGGAAGGTCACCTTTGACGGGTCCTCCCGGGACCCCATGGCCGTGGTGCGGGCCGACGATGAAGAGGAGGCCGCCCTATGAATTTCAGCCAGGCCTTTCGCCTCGCCCTCAAAAGTCTGCTCACCAGCAAGATGCGGGCCCTGCTCACCATGCTGGGCATCATCATCGGCGTGGCCGCCGTCATCATCATCACCAGCCTGGGCAACGGGATGCAGCAGATGATGAACAGCCAGTTCGACAAGCTGGGGGCCAACCTCATCCAGGCCAACGTCATGGGCCGGGCGGGGGATTCCCGCAGCATCAGCCCCGACGATATGTACGCGCTGGAGCGCAAGTACCCCCAGTACATCTCAGGGGTCAGCCCCTACATCAGCGGACGCACCAATCTCCGCTACCTGAGCAAGGAGTTTGAGCGCACCAGTCTCTACGGCGTCAGCGAGGCCTTTTACAACGTCGAGCGCAACCTGACCATGACCGGCATGGCTCTGGCCGAGGGCCGATTCCTTCAGTATGTGGATGTGGAGCGGTATCAAAACGTCTGCGTCGTCGGCTCCCACCTGGCCCGCGCCTTTGGCGGCAGTCCTTTGGGCAAGAGTATGACGGTGGGGGGCGTGCCCTATACGGTGGTGGGCGTGCTGAAGGAGCAGGCCGGGTCGGCCGAGGGCAGCGGGGACGACGTGATCTTCCTGCCCTATGGGAACCTTCTGCGGGCGAGCGGGCAGTCCTCCGCCAATCTCTACCTCTTTACAGCCGTCGATAGTAACGACTCCTCCCTTGTCAAGGGCATTATTGAAAACCGGCTCTATCAGACCTTCCAGTCCACAGACCGCTACTTCGTCATGAGCTCGGCCGAGATGATGGACGCGATGAACACCATGATGGCCACCATGATGGTGGTGCTGGTGGCCATCGCCGCCATCAGCCTGCTGGTGGGCGGCATCGGCATCATGAACATCATGTTGGTCTCGGTTACCGAGCGGACCCGTGAGATCGGCATTCGCAAGTCCCTGGGCGGCAAGCGCCGGGACATCCGCAGCCAGTTCATTATCGAAGCGGGCACCACCTCCGCCATCGGCGGCGTGCTGGGCATTTTGGCGGGGATCGGCCTGGCGCAGCTCGCCGGCAGCCTCATCGGGGCCATCATGGCCGAGCAGCTGGGGGGCGAGGCCTTTCATGCCATCCCCACCGCGGGAGCGGTCCTGGTGGCCTTCGGCGTGTCGGTGGCCATCGGCATTATCTTCGGTTATCTGCCCGCCAACAAGGCCGCCAAGCTTAACCCCATCGACGCCCTGCGTTATGATTAAAGGAGCAATACTATGAAAAAAAGACTGCTTTCCGGCCTTATTTGCACCACACTTCTGCTGGGCCTCGCCGTACCCGCCTTAGCCGCCGAGACTTTGGTCACCCAGCAGGAGGCCGCCCAGGTCCTGGCCGCGCTGAAGGTCATGACGGGGGACGAGAACGGAGACCTCCACCTGGAACAGAACGTCTCCCGCGCCGAGTTCGTCAAGATGGCGGTAGCCGTGTCGGTCTACGCCGACAGCGTGGGCCCCGCTGCCAGCACCTCCCCCTACCCCGACGTGCCCAAGGGGGCCTGGTATGCCCCCTGCGTCCAGGCCGCCAAGGAGCGGGGGCTGGTCATGGGCAGCAACAAGGGCCTGTTCGAGCCGGGGCGGAACATCGGACTCTTGGAGGGGGCCGCCATAGCCCTGCGCCTGCTGGGCTATCAGGACAGCGACTTCTCCGGGGCCTGGGGCTCGGGCCAGATTGCCCTGTACCGCACCCTCAAGCTGGACCGGAACATCACGGCTGCACAGACCGACCGTATGACCCGCCGGGACTCCCTCTGGCTCTTCTACAACCTGCTCACCGCCGCCAACAAATCGGGGCAGATCTACCTTACCACGCTGGGGCACAGGCTCACCCCCTCCGGCGAGATCGACCGGGTGGCCCTCATCAACTCGGCCATGGACGGCCCCGTTGTGGCCGAGCCGGGCTGGCAGGCCTCGGTGCCCTTTGATGTGAGCAAGGGCACTGTCTACCGGGGCGGGAATTCCTCCTCCCTGGCCGCGATCCAGAGCACCGACGTGGTCTACTGGTCCAAGTCCATGCGCACCCTCTGGGCCTACACCGGCAAGGCCACCGGGGCGATCCAGGCCCTTGCGCCCAGTGCCGCGGCCCCTACCGCCGTCACGATGGGCGGGCAGACCTACGCTCTGGAGACCGCCGCCGCGGCTTACGACCTGTCTGACCTGGGCCATTTCCGCACCGGGAATATGGTTACCCTTCTGCTGGGCCGCTCGGGCGGCGTGGCCGCCGTGAGAGCGCCGGGCCAGAGCGGGGATATGGTCTGCGGGGTGGTCACCGCCACCGGCGCGGGGACCTATCCGGATGCCGACGGCAAGCGCTACACCGCAGGCACCGTCACCGTCGCCGCAACCGACGGCGGCACGTACACCTATCAGTGGGAGAACAAGGATAAAAAGTTTGAGGCCGGGGATCTGGTCCAGGTGACCCTCTCCGCCTCGGGCGCCGAGCTGAAAAAGCTCTCCCAGGTGTCCATCGCCGGCAAGGTGAACGACTCCGGCAGCAGGCTGGGCTCCTATGTCCTGGCCGACGGTGTGGAGATTCTGGACACCTACGGCGACCTCACCACCGGACGGGTCTATCCCGCCCGGCTGGCCGGGGTGACGCTGAAGGACGACATGGTGCGCTACTATACCCTGAATGCCCAGGGCGAAATAAACCGGCTGATTCTGAACGACGTGACCGGCGACCTGCACCGCTACGGCGTCCTCACCGACGTCACCGAACTGTCCGCGGATATGTACATCATGTCGAGCTATGTCTACGACGTGGGCGGCGTCGCCGTTCCCTACTCCAGCACCAGAACCATCTGGAACCTGAAGAAGGGGCCCTGCCAGATCAAGTACGACGGGCAGATGGTGGGACGCATCTACAATCTGACCGAGCTTACCCTTACCGCCGTGGCGGACAACCGGGCTACTGCGGGCAACCGGGATTATACCCTCTCCGACAGCGTGGCGGTCTACGAGCTGCGGGACGGGACCTATTACCTCGCCGCGCTGGCCCACGTCACGGGCGGAGGCTACACCCTCACCGGCTGGTACGACAAGGCCGAGGCCGACGGCGGCCGGGTCCGTGTCATCGTCGCCAAGGCAAATTGAGCAGGAACGCGGGCGGCCGAAGGCCGCCCGCGTTCTTGACAACCCCCGTCCCGGGCATTAAAATGGACGGAGAGAAAGCGAGGAATTGCCTATGACATGGGAAACACTGCGCTGCGCCCTCGCGGGTGTATGCGCTTACCGGCCGCTGCTGGCCCGGCGGCCGCTGGCAACGGCGGCCGCGCTGTTGGAGGCCATAGCCCGGGGGGATGGCCCCGCCGCGCTGGAGCACTACGCGGCACATTTTTACGCCGTCCGGCTGGAGGGGTACGACAGCCTGGGCGCCTGGCTGGGGGACGCCCTGCGCTATGACGAGGGGCCTTACCCCCTGCTGGTGGAGCGGGGAGGGGACGACCCCGCACTGGAACTGGCCGCCCGCCGGGACGTGGCCACCCTCTCTCTGGTGGCTGGGCTGGATGGGGAGCGGCTTTTTTCCGAGCTGGGGGCGCTCCTGCCCCCGGAGCTGGGCGCTGTGCTGGCCGAATACCCCCGCTGGACGGTGGGAGAGGAGCTGGATTTCGAGGCGCTCAAGAGCTTCTATCAGGCCAACGGCGCGGGGCTCTTCGCCCGGTATCGGGCCTTTCTCTGGCGGGACGGTTCCCTTCGCCCGGTGGCAGACCCCGACTGCATGGGGGGCGACCAGCTTATCGGCTATGAGCGCCAGCGCAGCCAAGTGATCGCCAACACCCGCCTCATGCTGGAGGGGAATCTGGTCAACAATGTGCTCCTCTATGGGGACACGGGGGCGGGCAAATCGGTTACAGTGAAGAATCTGCTGGCGGTGCCCGGGTTTGACGATCTGCGGCTCATCGAGGTGGACAAGAGCGACCTGGGCGACCTGCCCGCGCTCATCCGCATTCTGGCCCCCCGGCGGCAGAAATTTATCCTCTTTATCGACGATCTGGCCTTCGATCAGGACGACAGGACCTATTCGGTCCTCAAGACCATCCTGGAGGGGGGGCTGGAGCGGCGGCCCGCCAACGTGGCGGTCTACGCCACCTCCAACCGCCGCCATCTGGTGCGCCAGACCTTTTCCGACCGGGCGGGGGACGAGGTGGATGCCACCGAGACCATCGCGGAGAAGACCTCCCTCTCCGACCGGTTTGGCCTGCGGGTCCCCTATCTGAGCATGGACAAGGTCGAGTTTCTTGCCATGGTGGAGCGGATGGCCGAGCAGTATGGGATCGCCATGGAACAGCCCGACCTCCACGCCGCCGCCCTTCGATTTGAGGCCCGTCACCCCGGCCGTACGCCCCGGGTGGCGCGCCAGTTTATCGCCAGCCTGAGCCGGTAGGGCGGCCTGCGGCCGCAGACGGGCCCTGCCGAGGGTAAGAAGGGGACTTCCGATCCGCACGTTCTCTTGCTCTTTGCGGCATGCCGGGATATAATAGCCATAACTGGCTGATATGCGTTTCTTTTCGTCCGCCTGCGCAGGCGGGCGAAGAATGTGGCTGTGGCAGAACGGCAGAAAAACTGATCCGCCAGGGGAGGGGAACGAGATGGGAGACGAGCAGCTCACCCTGCAGGAGGACGAGCGCACCTATGCCGAGGCGGCCGCCCGGGAGTATTTGCAGCTCGAGCGGAACTGGCTTGGGCTGCACCACCGCATTTTGCTCGGGGTGTTCCTCACTACGTTTGTGGTGGAGTTCTCCCTGGGGATCTTCATTATCCATTCCGATATGCTGACCACCTCGCTGACCAACTATTTCGTGAAATTTTTTATTGTCCCCAGCGGGCTCAATCTCCTGCTCACCGCCTCGGCCACCTGGGTCGTAAAGCGGCCCGATATCTCCCAACTGCGGAAAATTTACACGGTATCCCTGGACTTTGTGGGTATCGGTTTCGTTCTCTTTACGGTCCATATATCTTTTTCCGCCATCTATTTTGTCTTCGCCATTGCGATTATGCTGACCCTGGTCTACGGCAACTACCGTATAACGGACGTCACCGCGCTGCTCAGCATTGCCTCAGTCATTGTCTCGGAGCTGTTTATTCACTGGGACGCGGACAAGGTCACGGTCTTCGAGAGCGCCGAGCGGATGGTCAATTTCCTGATCTCGGTCGCCGCTCTGGCCGTCTTCTCCGCCATCTGCAACGTGGTCATCCGCTTTGGACGGGAAAAAACACTGGTCGGTGTCCAGCGGGAGGTGGAGCGCCAGCATCTGCGAAAGAGCATACTCATCGATGAGATGACCGGCCTGTACAACCGCCGGGCCTATGACAGGCACTTTCCCGGCATCACCGAGGCCTCCCGCCTTGCCGCAAGGCCCCTCGCCATGGCGGTGCTGGATATCGACGACTTCAAGCAGATCAACGACCTCCACGGCCACGCGGTGGGCGACCGGGTGCTGCTCGCCCTTGCAAATGTGCTGAAGGAGGGCGGCCCGGAGGGGAGCTACACCTTCCGCATCGGGGGAGAGGAGTTTGTACTTCTGCTCCCCAACGCCTCGGTCGGCGACGCGGTCCGAATTTGTGAAGGGCTGCTGGACGCCGCCCGCGCGGTCAGACTGCCCGAACTGAACGGAGCGGGGTTTACCTGCAGCTGCGGTGTGGCGGGCATGCCGGGGGATGCGGCGGACGCCCCCGCTCTCTTTGAGGCCGCCGATGCCGCCCTCTATCTGGCAAAGAAAAATGGGAAAAACAAGGTGGCCACGAGCTGATTCTGTCCCGCAGGGGCCGCTGTCCCCGTTGCCCCGCCCCCAGATGGCCTGCGTCGGACGAAAAAAGAGCGCCGCTCCAAAGGAGCGGCGCTCTTGTGACAGCTTGGAAGTAAACTCAGCGCTTGCTGAACTGGGGGGCGCGGCGGGCGGCCTTGAGGCCGTACTTCTTGCGCTCCTTCATACGAGGATCGCGGGTGAGGAAGCCGGCGGCCTTGAGGGCGGCACGGTACTCGGGGTCCAGGTTGAGAAGGGCACGGGACAGACCGTGGCGGATCGCGCCGGCCTGACCGGTGACGCCGCCGCCCACGACGGTGGCGACAAT
>JBLJBF010000231.1:0-11947 GCA_047637855.1 Pseudoflavonifractor sp.
GAGGGAGATCTCCTTCCCCCGCTCGTCTGTCTCCTTGATCTGGGCGGCCCGGAGCTTTTTCTCGTCACGCAGCGTGCGGCGGGTGGAAAAGAGGGCGAGGGCGGAGGCTATGGCCACGCCGGTGCCTACGCCCGAATAAAAGCCATTAACAAAGTCGGGCAGGGTGGCCCCGAAAACATAGGCCCCCGCCACCGTGGCGAGACCCAGAACGAGAAACCCCGCGAAAAGGATACAGCGGCGGTTCAGGATACGCCGGTAGTCCTCGCCGTCCCGGACAGAAAAAAGACGCAGCAGCATTTAGTTGTCCTCCTCAAAAATAAATAGTTCCTCGATGGTCAGGCCAAAATAGCGGCTCAGCTTGCGGGCCAGCAGGAGAGAGGCGTTATAGCGCCCGTTCTCCAGGGAGATGATGGTCTGCCTTGTGACACCCGCGGCGTCGGCCAGCTCCTCCTGCGTGATGTGCCGGGCCTTGCGCAGCTCCGCGATCCGATTTTTCAAGCGGTCACCTCCGATGTATAGCTCACTTTACACGTAAGTATAGCACGCTTTACAAAAATGTCAATATCCCCTGCAAAAAAAGAGCCAGGCTATTTTCAAACGGGGGGAAAAGCGGTATAATTAATTCGTTTGAGACGTCATATCTTTAAAGAGGTGCGGCATATGGCCGAAAAACTTGGTATCTACATCCACATCCCGTTCTGCCGCAGTAAGTGTGACTACTGCGACTTCTACTCCCTGTCCGGGCGGGAGAGCCGGATGGGCGACTACCAGAAGGCGCTGCTGGCCCACCTGAAGGAGACCGCCCCCTTCGCCCGGGAGTACCAGGTGGACACCATTTATTTTGGCGGCGGCACCCCCAGCTTTTACGGGGCAAAGCGGCTGGCCGAGCTCGTGGCGGCGGTGCGCCGCCTTTTCCATGTGACACGGGACGTGGAGGTCACACTGGAGGCCAATCCCGACAGCGTGGATCAAAAGTCTCTTTCGAAGCTGCGGCGGGCGGGGTTCAACCGCCTGTCACTGGGGGTTCAGTCGGCCTGCGAGGGGGAGCTGAGGGCCATTCACCGCCCCCACACCTTCCAGCAGGCGAAGGCCGCCGTGGCTGCCGCCCGGGGCGCCAAGTTTAAAAATCTCTCGCTGGACCTCATCTACGGGCTGCCCGGCCAGGACTGCGCCTCCTGGCGGGAGACGGTGGAGGCCGCCCTGACCCTGGAGCCGGAGCACCTCTCCTGCTACGGGCTGAAGGTGGAGGAGGGCACCCCGCTGGCCTGCCGCGTGGCTACGGGGGAGACCCTGCCCGACGAGGACCAGCAGGCCGACTGCTACCTCTGGACGGTGGCCCGCCTCGCCCAGGCGGGGTATTACCAGTACGAGATATCCAACTTTGCCCGGCCCGGGTTCCAGTCCCGCCACAACCTCAAATACTGGCTGGGCAAGCCCTATCTGGGCTTCGGTCCCGGCGCCCATTCCGACTTCGGCGAGCGGCGCTATGGGTTCTCCAGGGACCTGGAGGGCTATATCTCCGGCGTGCTGAAGGGCGGGACCATCGTGAGCGAGAACGACCTGATCCCCAAGCGGGAGCGGGGAAGCGAGTACCTCATGCTGCGGATGCGCACCGTCCGGGGCATCGAGGAGTGGGAGTACCGGCGGGAGTACTACATGAGCTTTGACCCCATCGAGCAGAAGCTCATCGAGTTCGAGCGCCTGGGCTGGGCCGCCCGGCAGGACAGGCGCTGGCATTTCACGCCCCAGGGCTTTTTGCTCTCAAACCAGCTCATCGGCGTGCTGCTGGAGGCCCAGGAGAAGGCCAGCTTTGTGGAGCTGCTGCGCAAGGGGCGGAAGACGCCCGGGGAGAAGGACGGGGAAGGATAAAATTGGATGGGGAAATCCGGGAGTTTCCCGGCTGAAGTGGTTTACAATATGGAAGTTTTATGTTAACATAATGGCAAATGTCCCAGCGGGACCGGACACAGGAGGACTTATGAAACAATGGAAGACACGCGCGGCGGCGCTGGGACTTGCCCTGGTGCTGGCGCTGGCTCCGCCGGTCTCGGCGTCCGAGGCTATGGGGAATGAGATTCAGAGCGCAACGGTCCGGATGAGCATTGGCACCAGCCTCACCAAGCAGATATTCTGGAGCGATACATATTCAGATCTGCGGACCGAGCGGTATTTTACCTACACGCCCAGCAACAGCGTGACCCCCACCGTGGTATACGGCGACAAGGTGCTGACCAGGGCCACCCTGACGGCCATGGCCAAGACCCTGGAGGACGGGGGCCGGCGGGTGGTGGGCGGCATCAACGGCGACCTCTACGTCCTGGCCACCGGCGTTCCCCTGGGCGCGGTCGTGACCGACGGCGTGGTGCGCAGCCTGCCCAGCAGCGATAACTTCGGCTACTACGCCGTGGGTTTTCGCACCGATGGCACCGCCTTCATCGGCCAGCCCAAGCTGGCCGCCACCGTCACCTTCAAGGGGTTCACCTTCCCGTTGGGCGGGGGGATCAATAAGGTCCGCAGCGCCGACACAAACTATGTCCTCTATACCCCGGACTTCGCCGCCACCACCCAGAACAGCGAGCCCGGCATCGACGTGGTCCTGACTCCCGTGCTGGACGAGCTGGGCAAGGAGACCGAGCTGGACCTGGACGTGCGGGACGGGGAGGGCGCGGGGGAGGCGCCCTTTGCCCTGTCAGAGGTCAAGGGCGGCGTCGTTCAGAGCGCGCTGCCCACCGTGGGCGGCCGGGTGACCTATCGGGTCGAGCAGGTTCTGGACTCTGTGGGAGCCATCCCCATTCCCCAGGGGAAGGCCATCCTCTCCATTAACGGCAAGAGCAGCAGCTATTTTATTGACTACATCAGGCTCCTCCAGCCCGGCGACCGGGTGGACCTGGACATCACCGCCGAGGAGGCCGCCTGGAAAGAGGCCGACCAGGCCATGGGCGGCCTCTCACGGCTGGTGACCGCAGGCGTGGTGGACAGCTTCTCCATCGCCGCCGGCGCGCAGAAGGACCGCAACGCCTACAGCGCCGTGGGCGTGAAGGCCGACGGCACCGCCGTGTTCTACACGGTGGACGGCAAGCAGCCGGGGTACAGCATCGGCGCTACTCTCACCCAGGTGGCCATGCGCCTGGTGGAGCTGGGCTGTGTGGACGCCATCAGCCTGGATGGCGGCGGCTCCACCACCATCGGGGGCACCTACCCCGACGGGAGCGGCACAGGAGTGGTCAACAAGCCCTCGGACGGGAGCCAACGGGCCAACAGCGTGGCCCTCTTCCTCACCACCACCCTCAAGCCCAGCGGGGTTTTGGCGGGGGCCTACGTCACGCCGGGGGAGGGGCTGCTCCTCTCCGGGGCGCGGCTGCAGCTCTCGTCCACGGGGCTGGACAGCAATTATTACACCATGCCGGTGGGCGAAGCTCCCACCTGGTCGGTTGAAAACGGGGACGGGATGGTGAGCGCCTCGGGGGTATTCACCGCCGGGGGGAGCAGCGGCGTCACCCAGGTGACGGCCGGCTACGACGGCATGAAGGGCAGCGCCGCCATCACCGTGGTCAGCGTGCCGGACCGGATCTCCCTGGTGAACGGAGGGACTGGCACCGCGGTCACGGCCCTGGCCCTGGATCCGGGCGCTCAGATCGACCTGAACGCCGTGGCCGCCTATAGGGGACTGACGCTCACCAGCCAGGACGACTGCTTTACCTGGAGCATGGACAGCGCGGTGGGCACGGTGGACGCCCAGGGCGTCGTCACCGCCGGGACCAAGAGCGCCAGCGGGAGCCTGACCGTCTCGGCCGGGGGAAAATCGACCGTCATTCCGGTGGCCGTGGCCGGACATGTGCATACCCTGGAGAACTTTGAGAGCGGCATCGGCTCGGTCACCGCCTTCGACGGCCTGACGCTGGAGCGGGAATTCGGCTCGGACCATGTGCGCTACGGCTCGGCCAGCCTGAAGGTGCGCTACGACGCGGCAGCCGGTCCGGCGGCCAGCCTGGTCACCACGCTGGTTGCCGCGGCGGGGGAGAGATACCTCAACCTCTGGGTTTACGGCGACGGCACTGCAAACAGCCTTACCGCCACCTTTGCCGACAGCGAGGGCTTTACCAAGGAGGTCATGCTGACCGGCCTTGACTTTACGGGCTGGAAGTATATCACCGCCGCGATCCCGGAAGGCGCCTCGGCCTTGCGCTCCATCAACCTCATCTTCGGGGACGTGAAGAACCCCGCCGGGACCTTCTGGCTCGACCAGCTCACCACTTCCAACGAGACCATCCGGGACGAGGCTGCCCCCACGGTCACCGTGAGCCGGACGGACAGTCAGCTCACCGCCGCGGTGGTCGATCTCATCGATAAAAAATTTACCGCCGCCCAGGTGAAGGCCACCTATGACGGCGCGGCGCTGGCCGGGACCTTCGACCCCGCGTCGGGGCTCTTCAAGGCCGCGCTGCCCGCATCCGACGGCAGGCTGCACCGGGTGGCGGTCACCGCCGCCGACGCGTCGGGGAACCTTGGGCGGGGGACGGTGAATATCGACGCCACGGCCGAGCGGGACGCCGTCTTTACCGACGCGGCCGGCCACTGGGCGGAGGGCTACGCCGTCTACCTCTATGACCGCAGGGTGACCAACGGCATCCCCGGAACCGCCGAGGGCGAGCTCCTGTTCCAGCCCGACAAGGCCATCACCCGGGGCGAGCTCTTCGCTTTGGCCGGGCGCTGGCTGGGGCTGGACTTCACGAAGTACGCCGACGTGGCGCTGCCCTTCGCCGACGCGGACAAAATACCCGACTGGGTCCTCCCCAGCGTGAAGGCCATGTACGCGCTGGGCTACCTGAAAGGGAGCAGCACAGGGGACGACCGCCTCTTTGCCAATGTGGAGACCAACATCAGCCGGGCCGAGGCCATGACCGTCTTGGGCCGGATGCAGGCCAGGGGCTATGCCCAGGCCGATCTGGCCGCCTTTGGGGACGGCTCCGTCGTACCCGACTGGGCGGCCGGCCACCTGAAAACCCTGGTGGGCCAGGGCGTGGTGAGCGGCGGGGCGGACGGGCTGCTCCGCCCGGGTGACCTCATCAAGCGCGGCGAGGTCGCCAAAATTCTCTTTACCATGACCTGATACCGCTTCCCGGCAAGCCGCCCCGCCGTACCCGCATGGGTCGCCGGGGCGGCTTGTTTTTGAGCGCTCCGCGGATATTGCGGTTTACCGGGGGGATACTACCGCAAAAGTCAAAAGGAGGCGGCATGGCATGGACATGACCAATAAGGAATACGGAGAATTTGTCAATTCGAAATCAAAGCCCTCTCCCCTGTGGAAGAACACGATCTGGGCCTTTTTCGTGGGGGGGCTGATCTGCACGGGGGGGCAGGGGCTTTTGAATCTGTATCAGGACCTGGGCATGAATGAGACGGCGGCGGCCACCGGCGTATCGGTCACGCTGATTTTCCTGGCGGCCCTCTTTACGGGCCTGGGCTGGTTTGACAAGCTGGCGAAACGGGCGGGAGCGGGGACCCTGGTGCCCATCACGGGCTTTGCCAATGCCATGGTCGCCCCGGCGCTGGAGTTTAAAAGCGAGGGCTTCGTCACCGGCGTGGCGGCCAAGATGTTCATCATCGCGGGGCCGGTGCTGGTGTTCGGCATCAGCGCGTCGGTGATCTACGGCATCGTGCTCAAGCTCTTCTTTGGAGGGTGAGAGAAAAAATCTGTTGACAAGAACGCCCCGACGAAGCAGAATCAGAGGAAAGGGCCTGCGGCCCGTAGTAACGGGGGGCGGAGCGCTGTGGCTGAGACCTTGAACCAGCGGGAGTACGGGATCGATCTGATCAAGAGCATCTCCATTTTGGGCGTCGTCATTCTCCACACCTGTACCTATGGCGACGCCGTGCTCTCCTCCGGCTGGCTCGCCAATGTGTTTTGGGGCAGTCTGACCCGGGCCAGCGTCCCCCTCTTTCTCATGTGCAGCGGCGCGCTGTTTCTGCGGCCGGAGCGGCCCCTCTCGGTCAAAAAGCTATTTTGCAGGAGCATCCCCCGTATTTTGGCGGCCATGGTGTTCTGGGCCATGAGCTACAAGGTCTTTCACCTTCTCGCGGCCGGCGCGCCGCTGTCGCCTGCCGCGCTGGTTCAGGCCTTCAAGGAGGTTCTGCTCTTCAACCAGGAGTTCCACCTCTACTATCTGCAGATCATTCTGCTGGTATACCTCTTTCTGCCCGTCACCGACGTGCTGGTCCGCCACGCCACCCGCAGGCAGGCGGAGTACGCGCTGCTGCTGTGGTTCGCCCTGGGCGTCCTCTACCCCACGGTGGGAGGGTTCTGGCCCTTCCGGCTGCTGGATATGATGGCGCCCCAGTACCAGCTCAATATGACCTACGCGTCTATCGGATACGGGCTGCTGGGCTGGTATCTCAAGGAGTACCCGCTGGGGCGGCGGGCCGGGGCCGGATTGGCCCTGGCTGGATTTCTGACGGTATTTGGCGGGACGGTGTGGATGTCGGCCCGGGCGGGGAGCCTGCACACCCTCTTCCTTCAGGGGATGACGGTGGGCGTCGCGCTGCTGGCCGCCGGGCTGTTCAGCCTGCTCGTTCATGCCCGGCCGTCCGGCGCGTGGACGGAGCGGGTGGCGGCCTATCTCTCCAAGGGGTCCTTCTGCGTCTATCTCGTCCACGTCTATTTTAACTACATGCTGCCCAAGCTGGGGTTTTCCGCCGCGCTGCTTCCGCCGCTGGCCGGGGTGCCCCTGGCCGCGCTGGTTACGCTGGGGGGCAGTCTGGCGGTCTACGCCCTGCTGCGCCGCGTCCCGCTGGTGAAGAGCTGGCTGATATGAGAGAAGCTAAAAAATTTTGGCCCGGCCAAAATTGATTTTTATTACAAAAACTATTGACATAATACAAAAGATATAGTACAATTTAGCCAGAAAGGAAGAGGTGAGTCCCATGGGCTAGGCAGCTTGGAGAACGATCCGTACCTTTTGCCCCACGCCACGAAGCGCGGAACGCCGCGCAGGAAAACAGAAATTGACTTATCAAGTTCCAACACCATCTCGTTTCTGCGAGACAGCACACGGCGACCTCGACCGCAAAATATTGCACAAGACGGAACCGAACGTGCAAACAGTGTCATGAGGTAACTAAAGCGTATTTCTGAGTTTCCCGCATCGGTTCAACGCGCAATCCGTAGAAAGCAGAGGTTAGAACGAGTGTCAGAAATCCAGAATCAGACGTAACCCCCCGGTCACGATGGATGGCCGGGGGGTTGTGCTGTCTGCGGAGAAGGTTTGGTCTTGCAAACAGATGTCGGCCGTGGCATAATAGCCGAAGAGCGGCCGGTACGGCAGACCCGTACAGGCGCTTTTGAAGGGAGTGCCGCCTATGTTTACCGAGCAGGACTGGATCATGCGCCAGATTGAAATACTGGCCGCCGCGATCGCGCGGCTAATTTTTGGGGGGAGCGGGGCGCCCCATGAGATGCGGGAAGAAGACCGCGACAGCGGCGCGGCTCTGCCGGAGCGCGAGGCCATGGCGCTGCTGAGGCAGGGAAGGCTTGGCGAGGGAGAGGACGCCCTCTTCCGCGCACTGGATCCGGATGACCGGGAGGGTTTGCTCTTTGCCGCGGAGTTTTACCGTGAGGCAAACCACCTCACCGATAAGGAGCTGGCGGCACAGGAGTTTACCAGGGAAGAGCTGTGGGACGGCCTGCGTGAGGTCATGGCGCTGTATGATGTGGAGCTTCCGGGCTTTTAATAAACCGTGGGGGACAGAGTTTCTGTCCCCCGCGGTTTGCGTTACAGCAGCGTCGAGCCGTTGATATCCAGCTTGAAGTTGAGGCCGAAGAACTCGGCGGCCTTGCGGCACAGGAGCATACGCTGGAGGAAAATCTCAAAGTAATCCATCACGGCGCAGACCTGGGTGTTAATGGTGAGGGTGAGGGTAAAGGTCTTGGCGTCCGTGTCCAGAGCGGTCTCGGACTGCTCTACGGCGTAGTTCACCCGGTCGTGAATGTCGAAGGTGGCGATATCCTTGTTGCGCACCCGGCTGCGGCGCACGTCGGTCTTGTCGGCCAGAAGGAGGGCGGCGGCGATGGCGTTGACGGGGTAGGCCGTCTTGTCGTCGTGGTAGCCGATGGCGGTGACCACCCCGGCCAGATCCTCGCTCTCCATCCCCAGCTTATCCAGAAGGCGAAAGGCCATCAGCGCCCCCGACTGGGCATGGTCGTTGCGGTTGACGACATTGCCGATGTCGTGCATGAAGGCGGCGATTTTGGTCAGCACCTGCTCCCGCTCGCTATAGCCCAGCGCCGCCAGCAGGCCGCTGGCCACCACCGCGCACTTGGTCACGTGGCCGAAGGAGTGTTCTGTGAAACCCAAAGCCAAGAGGGAGGCGTCGGCCTGGGCGATATAGGTGCGGATCTCGGGGGAGTTTTTGACCATTTCATAGGTGACGTTCATAACAAATGCTCCGTTTCATGATGCGATCATCGGGATGAGGGACAAGCCGGCGATTACCGCGGCCCTATGCCTGACTGGGAGGCATCCGTTCGCCGCGGATATCCTCCAGGCGGCTCAATGGGATAGACAGTTCCAGTGTGGATGTCGCGGGGCCGCCGCCTCCCTCCCAGATGGGAAAGAGAAGAACCAGCGCGTCCGCGGTAAAATAAAAATGACTATAGTCGTCCAGCAGAGTTTCAAGAATTTCCTGGCTATAGGGTCCCAGTTTCAGAGATGCGGCCTCTTCCGCCAGACGGCGGGGGAGGGCTCGGCCGTTCTCCTGATCTGTGATGCTGAAGAAATCTCCCAGGAACAGAGGTTCCCCCGTGCCCATGTCATAGGTGCTGGCCATAACGGTTTTGCTGGGAGACTCCGCTGCCAACCGCTCGGTGCGCAGATATCGGATGCTTACCACCTCGCCGATGCGCTCGATCGTATAAAGGCTCTCTACCTGATAGTCCCCTTCTGGCTTCAGGTCCGGCGTACCGATATACTCCAGACCCTTCCGCAGCCATTCCGCCCCCAAATCAGAAAATTGACTGTTCATCAATTCCCATGCGGGGTTTCCTGCGGCGTTTTCAATGTGGGGCATGGAGAGGGAGAACGTGATAGAAATACCGGGATAAGCTGAGTTGAGGCGCGGATCTTCGCCAGTATAAATCTTTTCTGTCCGTTGGGGCACGAATATTGGGGCCGTGGGCGCGGGGGATTCGGCGGGGGTTGGCTCCGGGATGACGGTGACCGTCGGCTCCGCCGAGGGGGTGATGGCGGGTGGCGTATCCGCCCCCTCGGGCCCGTAGGCTGCCAGAGCAAATAATAATCCAGCCGCCAGCAGGGCGGGTAAAGCCTTCTTTCCCATGGAAATGATTCCCCTTTCCCACCCATTCTATCATCGGGCTGGGCAAAAGGCCAGTTACAGTGCGGTTACAGTCAGAGGGGAGGTCCCCCGTCTCCTTTTTGGCGACGGGGGACCTCCCTGCTTTTTAGGTGTCCTTGATATCATAGGGGGGCGTTTAGTACATGTGGTAATTGAGTTAACTCCCGGAAAAATGTTGCAGGCTGAGGCCCTATTGTTGTGGCGCAGAGAGTGGGATTCAGACCCATGGCGCTTTCGAGACACCGGTTTTAAGACCGGCTCCTTAAACCACATCGGACATCATGGGGTTATTTGACGGGGTCAAGAGCCACGAAGGGGTTGACGGAGTTACCCATTACGCTGGGGAGCGCGCCGTTCCATTTCTGAATCTTCTGAAGCTCGTTGTACTCAGGGCTGGACTTCAGCTGTTCCTGTACTTTGGAGATCGCATAGGCCTCCGCGTCCGCCTCTAACTTCTTGGCGTCGGCTTTCGCCTGGGCGGCGATGACGAGCTGCCTGGCCTCTTCTTCCTTCGCCACAGTCTCGTTCTTTTTCCTCATGGCATCCTGTTCAGCCGCCACCTTGGCCCGAATCACGTCTTCAAAGCTGTCCTCAAAGTCGATATCCTTCACGTTGAAGGCGTGGACCGTGATGCCGCTCTTGCTGAGAGATTCCCTGAGCACATCCTCCACGGCCTCCTGCATGGTGGCCCGGTTCTGTATCAACTCCTCTGCCTTATACTTGCCCACCTCGTTTTTAAGGATAGAGTTGACCTGAGGAATTATGAGCTTAGACTCAACGTTATGTACGCCGATGTTTCTGATAATATTAGGGAGTTCCGTACCCATGTAGCTGTAGTTGAGCGTACATATGATGCGCTCAACGGTCTGGGTATCCTTCGTGTAGGCACTGGTAGTGGTCTCGTTCACCTGCTCCCGGATGTCTACCAGTTCGATTGACTGCACGAAGGGAAGCATGAAGTTGAGGCCTGCCTGCAGGTCGGTTCTGACGATTTTTCCGAACTGGTACTTGATACCGATACAACCCTCAGGAATGCTTTTGATGGACGAGATGAGAAGGACGGCAGCGGCAAAGATGGCGATGCCGCGAAACAACAATTTCAGAGCGGGCGGGTAGGTACGATTTTTGGTCTCCATTTTTTATATCTCCCCCTGCTTCTAATCTTTTCTAAATGTCCTTGATGTCATAGGGCGTGGTCTGGTACACGTAGTAATTGAGCCAGTTGGTATAGAGAAGCTGCCCCGCGCTGCGCCAGCGGACAACAGGGGGCTTGGCGGGATCGTCCCCGGGGAAGTAGTGGGCGGGCACGGCGATATCCAGGCCCCTGTTCACGTCCCGCCAATACTCCTTGGCCAAGGTGTCGGAGTCGTACTCCGGGTGGCCCAGGATGAAGAACCGGCGGCTGTCCTCGCTCTTGACCGCGTAGACCCCCGCCTCGTTGGACGCGGCGATGAGCTCCAGGTCGGGCTCTTTGAGGATATCCTCCTTCCACACCTCGGTATAGCGGGAGTTGGGAGCGTAGAAGATGTCGTCAAACCCGCGGAAAAGGGGGGAGTTGGGCTTGAGCACCGTGTGCTCGTACACCCCGAAGAGCTTTTTGGGCAAGGTCCGCTTCTCTATGCCATAATGGTAGTAGAGCCCTGCCTGGGCGCCCCAGCAGATGTGCAGCGTGGAGTGGACATGGGTCTTGCTCCACTCCAGGATCTCGCACAGCTCATCCCAGTAATCCACCTGGTCGAACTCCAGGTTCTCCACCGGCGCGCCGGTAATGATGAGCCCGTCGTACTTCTGGTACCGAATCTGGTCGAAGGTGGTGTAGAAGCTCTCCAGATGGTCGCTGTCGGTGTGCTGGGGCGCATAGCTGGAGGTGCCCAGCAGATTCACATGGATCTGCAGAGGCGTGTTGGACAGCTTGCGCAGCAGCTGGGTCTCGGTGACAATCTTGGTGGGCATCAGATTGAGGATGAGCACATTCAGCGGCCGGATGTCCTGGTGCAGGGCCCGGTGTTCGGTCATGACGAAGATGTTTTCCCCCTCCAGCACCGTCCGGGCAGGAAGGGAATCGGGAATACGGATTGGCATAGCAGTCACCTCCAATAGAAAGGGGAATTTGTGTTGTTTCTATTATAAGGTATCCGTCCATGCTTCGCAAGAGAACGTTTTGCGCACAGATGTATGTGAGCGGCGGAAAAAAGGTCTGAAAAGGGAGAAATCCGAGCGCGGGAGCCAGGCGCTCCAAGTATTTTGCCCAACCGGGTAAAAAGCTGTTGACAAACCGGGGTGGGTTTGCTATAGTAATCAAGCGCCTGTTTGAGCCGGCACTGTAAACCAGAATTCGAGAAGAAAACGCTTCGAGATTCGAGAAAAAAGTGCTTGACAATGAGAACTCGGTGTGGTACCATTAATAAGTTCGCATGAGACGCGAACGCCGCTGAATGAGAGCGCTTTTCCCGCCGCCGACCCGAAAAAGTCGGAAAAAACGAGAAAAAAGCTTGACAGCAAGTACCACTTGTGGTACACTAAAGTTCCTGTCGCTGAGGCGGCGGGGTGTGCACCTTGTAAATTAAACAACGTGAAGAACTTGAAGCACCAGAAAAGG
>JBLJBF010000232.1:0-36359 GCA_047637855.1 Pseudoflavonifractor sp.
AAGGCGCCTGCATTGTGGACGAGCGGCTTATTTTAAACTGCGTTCCTTCCGGAAGTATCGATACCCTAACAAGCAGATCGGCATAAAATATGCGCACCACACCTCCAGCAGGATGGTGCCCGGAACAGGACTTGCTCCCGGGGTGAACACGGGAAACATGGGGATAAAAAGGCAGGATAAAAAGAACACGCCGTGCCCCCACAGCAGCCCCCGAAGGACTTTATCCCCCTTATCCTTTGCCTTTACCGTAAAGGCGGTAAAAAATGTGGATAACCCCATGAACCCATAACCGAGCAGGTCATAGTTAAAAAACAAGCTGCCTATGCGCCCATAGCTGATAATGGACAAGGCCTCGTCGCTTAACAACGGATTCAATCTTACGGTGGTGCACTCGGCGTAATAGACCAGGAAAATAATTGTGGCGTATACAGCGGCGAACGCAATTCCCGTCAATCCCGCGGCTTTCTTATCCGTGTCCTTGCATTTCGAAAACAGTGAAACCATAAACGGGATAAACCCCACCGCTATAAAAATGCTGGAGAGGCAGCTTGTAAATATCGTATTGGAGCGCAGGCCAAAAATCATGGAAACCGCAAAGGACAGGACCGCCGCCCCTGTCAGGGCCGCCCCTATTTTCCCCACCGTGGCATTGTGCATATGGATACCTCCGAGCATATCTGTAATCTTCATTTCAAATTCCCGCTTACCTGTCTGACCGAATCGGCCCGACAACCTATAGTAACACACTCCGCCGCATAAAAAAAGACGCAATCTCCCCACAGGAAACCGGGAACCGCACCCCGGGGTTTTGCCTGCAAGGCGGCCCGGTTCCGTCGCCTTATTTTACGCTGTGTTGCATGGCCGGGCATAAAGCTGAAATATTCCCTCTTGCCCTTTTTCCGAAGCTCCGGTTATGATAGAATAGAAACTACACCTTCCGCTTTGCGCTTGATAGAGGGGGCTACTCTATGGAACACACAGAGAACGACACACAGGCCGAATGCGCACACTGTGAAAACGGCGGCCTGTGCGCTACGGCGATCCCGGTCTTCGGCACCCTTTCGGACGAGCTGCAGGCGAGCCTTTCCGCGCACGCGGTGCAGACCGTGCGGGCGAAGGGCAGCTTTTTGTTTCAGGTGGGGGAGGCGGTCGATTCCGTCCTCATCATCCACAAGGGGAGAGTTAAGCTCTGCAAATACGACGCCAACGGGAACGAATACATCCTCGACATCCTCCACGACGGGGACTCCATCTGGGAGGCGCTCTTTCTGGAGGACCCGGTCTTTCCATACTCGGCGGTCTGCCTTTCCAAGGTGGAGTTGTGCGAGATCAGGAAAAGCGAGTTCATCCAGCTCATCGCCGGCCGCCCGGATATTTCGATGCACCTCATCTCCCTCCTCTCCCTGCGGCTGAGGGACGCCAATGAAAAGGCGCTGCTGCTCTCCATCTACGATCCCAAGGTGCGCCTGGCCGGGTTTTTGCTGGACCGGGACATCCGATGCGTGGGGCCCGAGATCAAGCTGAAACTGGAGGACATCGCCGCCAGCATCGGGCTGCGTCCCGAGACGGTCAGCAGAAACATGACCCGCTTTGTCAGGGCTAACCTCATCAGGCGCCTGGGACACGGGAAGATCATGGTCACCGACCGGGCGGGCCTGCGAGAAATTTATGAGGCAGGCCAGGCCGAAACTTGACTGCGGTCAAGGACGAAGCGCGAAAACGGGTCTATCCTTAACGCATAGAAAGGATGATCCGTATGTTGAAAGGTGCGATTCACTCCACAGAGTCCTTCGGCTCTGTGGACGGTCCGGGCATCCGGTTCCTTATTTTTTTGAAGGGCTGCAACCTGCGCTGCCGCTACTGCCATAACCCCGACACCTGGAATCCGTGCTCCGGCGACCTGCGCACGGCGGACGAGCTACTCGACCAGGCCGAGCGATACCGCAGCTACTGGGGCAAGGACGGCGGCATCACGGTGAGCGGCGGCGAGCCTCTGCTTCAGCTCGATTTTCTGCTCGACCTCTTTCAAAAGGCCAAGGCGCGGGGCATCCACACCGTTCTGGACACCGCCGGGCAGCCCTTTACCAGAGCGGAGCCCTTCTTTTCAACGTTCCGGGCGCTGATGGAGTATACCGACCTCCTGCTGCTGGACCTGAAGCATATCGACCCCGAGGAGCACAAAAAGCTGACCGGGCGGCCCAACGATAATATCCTGGACCTGTTCCGTTATCTCGACCAGATCAAAAAGCCGGTTTGGGTCCGCTATGTGCTCGTCCCCGGCGTCACCGACAGCGAAACGTTCCTGCGGCGCGCGGGGGAGTTTATCGCGGGGCTCGGCAACGTGGAAAAAATCGACGTGCTGCCCTACCACTCCATGGGGGAGTACAAATGGCAGGCCCTCGGCATCCCCTACTCCCTCGCGGGGGTGCAGCCCCCCACAGCGCAGGCCGTGGCTTTGGCCGAGCGGCTCCTCCGCGGGGAGCGCGCCGCTGCGCCGTAAACGCAAAAACAGCCCCTCCCGGCCAAAGGCCGGGAGGGGCTGTCGTTTTATGCTGGTCTTACTTCTTCATGAACGTACCGGCCTTCATCTGGTCGATATAGCCCATATAGGCCTTCTGGATCTCGGGAGATACCAGCTCGCTGTTGAGCTTGCCGACGGTCAGGCAGTTGTTTTCCAGGGAGCCGTAGATCACCTCGTTGCCGAAGGTACCGTTCTGGACCTTCTCCATGGCCACCTTCAGCATCCCGGCATTGTCGGTGACGACGCTGGAAATGACGCAGGGGTTCTGGCCGAGCAGGTCGGCGGGCTGGCCGATATCATAGATGCTGATGGAACCCGAGGCCTTGTTGGCGGCGTCCACAGCCTGGCGGGCGCCCGAGTCCACGGCGGAGGCATCGCCGAAGAAGACGTCGGCCTTCTCGCTGATCATGCCCTTGGCCAGCTCCATGCCCTTGGCGGTGTCGCTGAAGGAACCGGCATAGGCGGACTTGACAGTGATAGAGGGGTCCACCAGCTTGGCGGCGGCCTCATAGCCGGCCAGCTTCTGCTTGGTGGTGTCGATCTCCATGCCGCCGATGAAGCCCAGAACCTTGGTCTTGCTCATCAGACCGGCCAGAGCACCGGCCATCCAGCCGATCTCATCGGCGTTGGGCAGGATGGAGCAGATGTTGGCGGTGGGGATGGTCTTGGCGCCGTTAAGAACGGCAAACGCGATGTTGGGATAGTCCTTGGCCACCTGAATGGTCGCGTCGCTGTACTGGTTGCCGGGCAGGAAGATCATATCAAAACCGGCCTGGCAGTAGCTCTCCATGGAGCTGGCATAGTCGGACTGGGCAATGGAGTCCACATACTGGGTCTCCCAGCCAAGCTGCCCGGCCGCGGACACCATGGCGTTGTAGCAGGCGGCGCCCCAGCCGCCGTCAGAGATGCTGGAATCGCAGATCATGGCGATCTTGTAGGTCTTCGCGGCGCCGCCGGAAGGAGCGGGGGTGCTGCTGCTGGAGGGGGCGGGGGCGGTGCTGCCGGAGGGAGCGGGGCTGGCACTGCCGGAGGGAGCGCCTCCGCATGCCGCCAGCGCCATGGTCATAGACAAAGCCAGAACCAGTGCTAGAATTTTTTTCATCTCATGTTCCTCCAATACTAATTTTCACAAATTTATCATCAAACCCCTTGGGGGCAAATGACCGTGTTTACCGCTCCTCACGGCGGTAGGGCTTGCCGCTGGACTTGGGCCCGGCCTTGCGGACGCCGAACGCCGTCAGTGCCACCAGTGTAAAGACGTACGGGATCATCTGGAAGAGCTGGTACGGCGTCTGCGGACTGACGATCTGAAGCCGCAGCTGCAGCGCGTCGCAAAGGCCGAACAGCAGGCAGGCCAGCATCACGCCCGCGGCGTTCCAGCGGCCGAAGATCACAGCGGACAAGGCGATAAAGCCCCGGCCGGCCACCACGCCGTCGGAATACGTGTTGACATAGCAGGTGGTCAGGTACGCGCCGCCGATACCGGCCAGCGCGCCGCAGATGATGCTGGCAATATATTTCTGCCGCACGACGTTGATGCCCAGCGTCTCAGCCGCCTTGGGATATTCGCCCACCGCCTTATAGTTCAGGCCGGCCTTGGTGCGGTTGAAAAAGACGACGGTAAAAATCACCATGCCGTACGCAAAATAGACCATGGGCGTCTGGTCCAGCAGCAGCTTGCCCAGAAATGTGTTTTTGATCTCGGAGTCACTGAACAGCGTAGCCGCCACAGTAGGCATCAGGTTGCCCTGCGCCAGCGTAGAGCTGATGCCGAAGTAGATCCGGTAAACGAACGAGGCCAGCGCCGGGGCGAAGATGTTAATGGCCATGCCGTATACGATCTGCTGGGCGCAGAGGGTAATGGTGCCGTAGGCATAGATCATATTGATAAGAATGCCGCCCAGCGCGCCGGCCACGATCCCCAGGAAGGGGTTTCCGGTGATGAAGGAGACCATAAAGCCGGACAGTGCGCCAAAGGTCATGATGCCGTCCAGACCGATATTGACGAGGCCCGCCCGCTCGGAGTACAGCTCAGCCAGCGCAACCAGCAGAATTGGGGTGGCCATACGAAGGGCGGACAGCAGCAAATCTCCCACGAAGTTAAAGTCCATATTACTGCTCCTCCTTCCGGCTCTTCTCGAACCACCCTGCCAAGACCTTCTTGACCTGGGGCAGCTTCACCATCGCCAACCCCGCAACGGCGAACACGATGACCATCGCCTGGATGATATCAATGACAGAGGTAGGAATCTTGGTGACCACCTGCATGGTGGTCGCACCGGTGCGGAGCACGGCAAAGAAGTACGCCACCACCGCCGTGGCCATGGGGTTGAGCTGCGCGATCAGCGCCATAGCCACGCCGTCAAAGCCGTAGCCCACGGCGAACCCGCTGATCAGACGGAACTGGGTGGCCAGCAGCTCTACGCTGCCGCCGAGCCCGGCAATGGCGCCGGAGGTGATGAAGCTGATGAGAATATAGCGGTTGACGGGGAATCCATTAAACCGTGCGGCCGTCATATTCAGCCCCACAGCCCGCATCTGGAACCCGTGGGAGGTGGAGAAGAGGAAGTACTGCACCACCGCCGCCACCACCAGCGCAATGACAATGCCCCAGGTGACCTTGAGCGTGGGGAAGATGCGGGCAATCTGCGTGGCTTCGGGCACGGGTGCCGTCTGGGGGACGTTCCCCTCCCGCAGAAGCCTGGTATACAGCAGTCCCATAAACAGCATCGCCACGTAGTTGAGCATGATGGAGACGATCATCTCGTTCAGGCCCCGGGTAATTTTCAGGATGCCCGGGATCGCGCCCCAGATACCGCCCGCCAGCGCGCCGCACAGCAGGCACAGTACGGTGGCACCAAAGCCCTGCACCCCCCAGGTGGTGGCGATCCAGCAGGTGACGCAGGAGCCTATGATGAACTGGCCCTCGCCGCCCAGGTTAAACACGCCGCAGCGGTAGGCAAAACAGGCGCACAGGCCGGTAAAGATCAGCGGGGTGGCTTTCACCAGCGTGGTGGCAATATTGCCCGGCGTACCGAACGCGCCCCGGAACAGCGAGGCGATGGCATATGCCGGATTGGCGCCCAGCGCCGCCATGATGACACAGCCAATGGCAAAGGCCAGCACAATGGATACCAGCGGGACCAGCACGCTGGTCAGTCTGTCTCTTATCTTCATAGTATCCTCCCCTACTTGCCGGCCATGGCCAGGCTGATTTCCTCGATAGGAGGATTCTTCCCGGAGTATACGCCCATCACCTGTCCTTCGAACATGACCACGATCCGGTCGGAAAGCTCCAGCACCTCATCGAAATCGGCGGAGATGAGCAGTACGCCGCAGCCCCGCCCGCGGGCCTCGATCACGGCCTCATGGACGAAGCGTGTCGCGCCGATGTCGAGCCCCCGGGTGGGATGCACCGCCACCAGCAGGTCCGGATCGCCCTCAAGTTCCCGGGCCAGAATAATCTTCTGCTGGTTTCCGCCAGACAGATTGCGGGCCTCCTGCTCAATGGAAGCGCAGCGGATATCGTATTTCTCCTGCATCTTCAGCGCGTAGTCGCGGATGGCCTTCTTTTTCAGATGCAGTCCGCGGGCATCGGAAAATTCCGGCTCACTCGTCGCCTTCAGCACAATATTATCCTTCACGGACATGTCGCCGATCAGCCCCATCTTGTTGCGGTCCTCGGGGATGTGGGAGACGTTCTCCTGAATAAAGCTGTTGGGGGTGAACTTGGCGACCTTGGAGCCCTTCATGTCCACGGCGCCCCGGTCCGGCGTCAGCACGCCGGTCAGGATCTGGGCCAGCTGGCTTTGGCCGTTTCCGTCCACGCCCGCAATGCCCACCACCTCGCCGCGGCCCACCACAAGGCTTACGCCGCTGAGGCCGTTGTGCTTGGATTCCTTATGAAAGTCCACGTCCCGCAGCTCGATCACCGGCTCGCCGGAGGTCTCGACCTTCTCGTAGTAGCAGGGGATCAGCTCCCGGCCGATCATCAGATTGGCAAGCTCCGGGCCGGAGGTCTCGTCCCGATTCAGGGTACAGACCGTCTGCCCCGCGCGGAGAATGGTAATCCGGTCGGAGATCTTCAATACCTCCCGCATCTTGTGGCTGATGAAGATGACACTTTTTCCCTCGCTCGTCAGCTTTTCTATGATGTCGAACAGGCCCACGGTCTCCAGGTCGGTCAGCGCGGCGGTGGGCTCGTCCAGCACCAGCAGCTCGGCGCCCTTATAGAGCGCCTTGAGGATCTCCACCCGCTGCTGCTCGCCCACGGCGATCTCGGTGATTTGCCTGTCCAGCTCCACACCAAGACCGTACTTCCACGACAGCTCCAGAATTTCCCGCTTACGGGCGGCCCGGTCGATGAAGACGCCCTTGGCCCTCGTATCGCCCAGAATAATGTTTTCGAACACGGTCATAGCCTCCACCAGCATAAAGTGCTGATGTACCATGCCGATGCCCATGCGCACCGCCTGAGCGGGGGACTCAATTTTCACAGGTTTTCCGTCAAGAACGATTCTTCCGTCGGTCGGCTGATAAAGTCCGAACAGCACATTCATCAGCGTGCTCTTCCCCGCGCCATTCTCGCCCAGCAGTGTATGGACCTCACCCCGGCGGACATCCAGGTTGATGTCCCGGTTTGCATACACATCGCCAAACTGCTTGGTGATATGTTCCATGCGAAGGATTTCTTCCATAAGCCTGTCTCGCTTCCCTTCCCCACGCGGCCCGGAGCAGAACAGAAAAACCCAGCGGCTCTGAGCCGCCGAAACCCGTTCACACCGCGCATTCAATACTTCTATTGTAGAGAAAGCCCCTCCCTTTGTCAATACCAGTTGCCCCGAGACCACGTCATTTTGCCAATAATTTTTAGAATTTTGTTGTATAACTCACAAAAATTTTGGTTGCATGACCAAACTCATCCACCGCGCCCGCCTCCGCATGGCGCAGGGATCGCTCGGCAGGAATTTTCACTCCCACCCGCCGCTCTCTTGCCCATTCTCACGCTGCCAGGCTCCCACCCTTGACCTGCGTTCGCATTACCGCTGTTCTGCCCGGCAATTTCCCGGGCTTTCTCCGCTTGAACCGCCCTGCGTTAACTCAAGCTGCAGGGTTGACATATGATGCTGTAAGGAATGAATGGTTGCTCTTGCCGTCAATCGGCCCGCACTTCTTTTATTTCTATCTTCGCCGGCGCATTGCGGCAGAATGGAGGCGTTCTTGTGGAAATACGACCCAGGGTCTTAATCGGGTCTCCTGTATGTCAAAAGCCAAATATTTTGGATGAGTTTTTGAAATCATTGGACCGGGTAGATAAGGACGGGCTGGATGTCGCGTATATGTTTGTAGACGACAATACGGACGACCGCTCGAAAACCCTGCTGGAGGAGTTTAAGGCCCGCAACAAAGCTGTTGCTATAGTGGCGGGTGCGCAGCTCAGCAAGTATCGATGCGATGAAACCACCCATTACTGGAGCCTCGACCTCATGGACAGGGTGGGCGAGTATAAAGACAGGATAATCGAACACGCGATAGACCATCATTTCGATTATATTTTTCTGATCGATTCCGACCTTGTAATCAACAGGCGGCTGATTAAGTCTCTGCTTCGCTGCGGCAAGGATATTGTGAGCGAAATATTTTGGACAAAATGGACACCGAGCTCAACGCCCCTGCCAAACGTGTGGCTGTATGACCAGTACAGTCTTATTCCCTCGGCAAAATCCGAGCGCCTCAGTGAAACCGATAAGCTCATCAGAAAGATGGAGTTTTTATCTAAACTGATGCTCCCCGGTATCTATCAGGTCGGAGGTTTGGGCGCCTGCACACTCATCTCCCGCGCCGCCTTGGTGAAAGGGGTGCGGTTTAAACAGATCGAAAACCTGAGGATCCTCTCCGGCGAGGACCGATTCTTTTGTATCAGAGCGGCGGTGCTTGGTCTTGAGCTGTTCGTCGATACCCACTACCCCGCGTACCACATTTACAGGGAATCCGATTTAGCGGGCGTGCCGGACTATATACAAAAAAATGCCTGAGGCAGCGCCGCACAGCCTAATCATGATAAAAGGAACACGCCATCGGCCAGTTTAGGCAGACGGCGCGACGTATTGCTGTTTACGCCGGCAAACCCACCAGCCTGCCGGCGCAAACAGCATATTCCATTTACCGGCCTGTTTTTGCAGACCGCTGTCCTCCGCGGCCGCGGCCTTATCGGACAGGCTGTACCGCTTTCGCGGCAGCACAGCCGGGCCGTGCTGCCCTATTTCGCCCACGGGACCCTTCGCCTGTCCGCACCGGTTCCCCGCCCCATGCCGGCAGGCTCACTGCTCATACTGCTCCAGAAGCTCCGCCATATCCGCCAGGCGTGCTCCAACGGAGTCCAAGTACCGGAACACGTCTTCCGTGCGCAGGCTTTCCTCCGAAACCGTTTTTTCCGCCTGCTCAATCGTCTCCCGGGAGAGCTCCAGCTGGTGCTGATACAGCTGCGCAAGTTTGTCCTCCGCCTCTTTGCGGAGCTGGTCGTAAACAGCTCCGACCTGCTCCTGCACACTCACGACGAGGAGGTCAAACCCCTCCAGCACCGGCCCGAGAAAATCCTTTTGTCTCTCTTTTATCACCCGCTGGCGGACAAAACCCGCAATGGCCTGCCCCAAAATCATAATCCCAGCCAATTCCGGGATTTGCGCACTCACAATATTTGCCGCGAAGAGCGTGGCGTCCACTCCCGTCCAGCTGATGTCGGCAATACAGTCGCCTATTTGGGCGCTGATCCCCCCGAATACAGCTTGAGACAGCTCCCCGGCAAAGGACTTCGCCTCGGTCTCCAGGCGGTCGGCCAGGTCCCTCCGGTGGCGCTGCACGCAGGCAAGCAGAGCGCTCTTTACCAGGTCCGCAAGGTAAAACTGGAAGTACCGCTCCAGCTGGGCGACCTCCGCGGTATTCCTGAGACCCAGAATTTCCTCCTTGAAGCGGGCCATAAACCCGTTCATCCAGTCCCGCGCCTCTCCTTTCATCTGAGAGACGTCGGCGGCCAGAGCCGCCCGGCGGTGCTCCATACTGTCCATGAGCGCGGTGTTCTGCCGCTCAAACTCCACGCGGGAAGCGGTGAGCTGTTCGCGCCCCGCCTCAAAGGAATTCCGCGTGAGCCGCACGCGGGCCTCCAAGTCCCTTAGAAGTGCCCGGGCCATGGCGACGCAGCGGCCCGCCCGGATGATATCCCTCTGCATCAGGATATCGCATTCCAGGGCCGAGCGCAGCGCCTCAAACCCGTGCTCCAGGTCCTCGGAGAGGTCCGGCTCCGGGCGATCCAGCCCCTCGATCCGGCAGATCTCGTCCAGGGCGCTCACGGCGAAGACCTCACTGTTGGGATAAAACAGGCGAACCCGCTCAGATACAAGGTTCTTTATTTTTGAAATATTTTCAGGCGTCTCCAGGCAGTCGCTGAGATTCAGCGCCACCAGCAGTCTGGAAAAGCTGTTGGGTACCACGCAGGCCGACAAAAACTGCTGCTCTGTGAGCGACAGCGGCGCCTTAGCCGACACGACGTAAACAATCGCGTCAGCCCGGGCGAGCACTTGGGCCACCCGCTCGTCAAACTCCCGCAGCAGCTCCCCCACGCCGGGCGTATCGACAATGGAGAGCTGCTTCAGAAGCTCTACGTCCTCGCAGACCTCCACCCGGTCAATTTCAGCGGGCAGCTGGCGCATGACCTCCGCAAGCCTGCTCCGGGTCAGGTCCTCCCGGCTCAGCGCCACCTGCCGCCCGTTTTTCAGAAGGGCGCGCACGGATGGGACGGCGCCGTAAGAGAGGTGGTTTATCGTGGCGGTCTCCGGCGTCACCGACGTGGGAACCACCCGCCGCCCCAGCAGGGCGTTGATCAGGGTGGATTTCCCCCGCTTAAAATCTCCCGCCACCACCAGAAGGAAGGGGCCGCTCAGCCGCTTGCGCAGGTCAGATTCGCCCCTCCGTATCCCCTCGACAGCGGAGGCGCCCAGGGTTTTGGAGAAGTTCTCTTCCTGCCTCATGGCCCGCAGGTCGTCCAGAATTCCTCCAATGGTCTCCTCCACGCTGGTAAAGCTTAGTTCTGCACGGCCGCCCTCTCCCGTAGAAATCATGTCCCCCGGCTCCTTTTCTCGCTTTTTACCACGCCGATGTACTTTTCGCAGCGGAGATCCAGCTCCTGTTTGTCGACAAGTTTCATCCCCGGGTTTTTCCACTCGGGCCGCCAGCGGTACAGGACCTCGCTATTCATAAATTCCTTTTGCGCAAAAATCCGCCGGACCGGGAGGGGATGGGTGCGCTCCAGCTCCAGAAAGCGCACGGGGGTGGCGCGCAGGGTATCATACTGCTTGAGGATAGATTCCACGTCGATCTTTGTCCGGTCGAAGGCCGCTCCATACATGAACTTCGCCTCTACCGACACCGCGTCGTCAATGCCGTCTCCGCAGATCACAGCGGCCCGGTCGCTGGTGACCTCGCAGGCGCGGGACCAGGACAGCAGCGCCCACCGGATCGGCGTGCTGGCCAGGGCAAAGAGCTGCTGCAGCCCGGGTATTGACAGAATTCCCATCTCTGCCGCCCCCAGAAGCAGCTGGACGGCCGTATTATAAATGCTGTGGTTATTGTGAATATGGCCGCACTCATGTCCGATAATGCACTTCAGCTCTCCCGGCGTAAACCGCTCCAGAAGAGAGGAGTGGATCACCACCATAGGTGCGTCGTCCTCGCAGGCCAGGGTATAGGCGTTGAGCTCCTTTAAATCGGGCTTGATAAACAGCGTGGGAATCCCAATCCCGAGGCGCCGGGCGCATTCCGCCGCGATCTCATAGACCTCGGGAAATTGGTTGGGCCCCACCTTGAGCCACTGAAGGTTGGCCTCCTGCTTTTGATAGGGCACCACGGCGTTGGTGAGGGCCTTGCAAAAGGCGTAAAGTCCCGGCACTGCCCGCAGCTTCTGCCGGAGCGCGTAATCCTGCCCATAGGCGTAGTCGGGCAGCCCGCCCTCCATATGGGCCTCGGTGGTCTGCCTGCGCTGGGCCGCGTACCTGGTAAAGTCCAAATCAATCGATTCGGTCGGGTTGGCTCTCTCCGCGATCATGCTGTCCCTCCTATCTGTTCAGGACCGAGATGAGCTGATTCCCCAGCTCCTCAGACCGGCCGCATATCTCCCCAATGCTGCCGAGCATTTCCCGGAGCTCCGCCTCTTCCCGCTGGCTCACCGCCTCGCTGTGGGCCAGGTCCACCTTCAGCTGAGTCAGCTGGTTTTGCGTATCTGAGAGAATGGTCTCGGTTTCGGAACGAATTTTTTGTTTGAGGGCGTCGAAGGCCTCCTCGATCTGGTGCCAGACGTCGTCCGCAAAATTGTTTTCCGCCTTCATCCGCCCCAGCTCCTTGTGGATAGAGGCCTGGAAGGACTTTTTCACCGAGTCCAGCTTTCCGGGGGAGCCGCTGAAAAACTGCGCCACCGCCTTTTCTCCGGCGAAGGTGGAGAAAAGGGCCACCCCGATGGTGCCCACCAGCGCCACCGGCCAGGCCAGCGGCAGGGCCAGCGCCCCCAGCAGGAGGTTGATGCCCATAACAGAGCCCATAAAGGTGGCCGCTGAGGCGCCGCCCCCCAGCAGGGCCCCCTTCCAGCCGGCCTGCTTATACCCGGCGTAAATGCCGCCGACACCGAGGAACCCGCCGCCGAAGGCGGCCACCAGTCCCGCCACTGCGCCGCCCACCAGGGCATCCTTCTTTTCTCCGTCCATGGAAAACAGTCCCTGTAAATGCTCCGTGGCCTCGAAAAAGCCCCGCTCATAGTCGTTGAGCCGCTGGGCCTCACTTTCCAGGGCCAGGTTAATCGCCCCCTGGATTCGCTCCGTGAGAAGCTGGCTCTGCGCGGTGATGGTATTGCGCACCGCCTTGGTCATGCGCTCCTGGGTCCCCTTGAGATTCATATCCTTGAGGTCCTCGGCGGTGAGGGGGAACTTGTCGATGCAGGCGTCCACCGCATCCTCCAGGGAAGGCCAAAACTCCCGGATGGCGGGCAGGAGCTGATCGTAAGTGGTCTGCGCGCTTTCGTTGATCCGGCCGAATTCCTCCTGCCGTTGGGCTCGGATGACCTCGATCTCGTCCATGGCCTGCTGGTACTTGCGGTCGAACTCCGCCTTTTCCATCATGAGCGCGTTTTCGCGCAGCTGCACGGCGCTGATGAGCTCCATCGCGGCGGATTTGACGCGGTTGATCGGCACGTTGAGCATCACGGCTCCTCGGTCCTCGGTGAGAAAGCGCTCCAGCTCGGCCTGGAAAACGGGGAAACAGCTGTGCTCCAGCATCTCCTGGTCCCCCGTGCGCTTTGCCTTCAGCGCCTTCTTGGCCGACACACCAAATACCCGGATCTGGCCCAGCTTCCTGAGATAGGCGGCGTATTCGGGAGAGTCCTTGCCAAAGGTGCTCTCCGCCTTGGCCAAAACGTGCTTTTGAATGCGGGTAGTAATGTTGTCCAGAACCCGGTCTACGTCGTCCTCATCCAGCAGGTCGATGCCGGTGACCACAAAGAGCACCCTGCCCAGATCGGATGTGATCACCCGGTGCTCCAGAAAGTCCCGCTCGGACTCGGAGAACGGGGACTGCGCCATGACCACCATGAGGGCGGCATCGATATGCGGCAGGACCGACAGCGTCACCTCGGTCATGGCCTCATCGTCGTTAAGGCCGGGCGTATCAATAATCGTGACGCCGTTTTGGCAGTAGCTTACGGGGTAATAGACGGTGGCCTCTTTGATGAGGCGGGCCCGTTCGGCGCTCTCGTCGGTAAGCTTTGTCACATAGTCGTTGAGCTGATCGGTGCCGATCTCCTCGCTGTGTCCGTCCTTGTATTCCAGCTTTACGAACGGGGTCACACTGTAGGTGATCTTGTTGAGGGTGGCCGTGGTGGGGAGCACATCGGTGGGGAGCACATCCTTGCCCAGCAGGGCGTTAATGAGGGTGGATTTCCCCCGCTTGAACTCGCCGATGATGGCGACGCTGAAGTTTTCCGACTCCAGCCGGTTCAAGACCTCGCTGATTGCGGCAGCGCTCCCCTCCAGGTGCAGCTTTTCGCTGTATTCCCGCAGCTTTTTGAGATCGCCGGTGATGGTGATAACGGTCTGTTTATAGTTGGTGAAGCTGCTGAAATTGGTCGTGCCGGACATAAGAACCGCCCCTATTCTCTGTCTGTATTTCTTACATCTTATCGGCCTTCACGCTGTAAAATCGGATTTCCCCCTAAAGTGTGAGGCCGATGATGACGATAATCAAAACGATGCCCAGCCCAATGAAGCAGCCGTTTTTCCCCTTTTGGATATAAGCGTCCGCCTCAGCTTTCGCAGGTGCCTTGTTGGCTTTGTTCAGGCAGTAAAACCCATAAATCGCGGCTGGCCAGCAGAAAAGAATACATATGGTGGACAGCGCCGCCAAAAGCCCGCTCCCGGTGGCCTTGCTCCCCACCACGACGGCGGTATTCGAGGTGCGCTCGAGGGGCTTGGGTTGAGGCGGTGCGGGCGGGACCGGGGGCGGATCGGGCTCTGTGTACCGCTCGCCGCACTGATCGCAAAACTGCATATTTTCAGACATGGGGTTGTGGCATTTGGGGCACGTCCGCCGGCTGGAGGGCAGCGGCGCGCCGCATACGCCGCAGAAAGCCGAGCCGTCCGCCGCGAGGGATCCGCACTTGCCGCACAGGGCCATCTTACATCCCCCCTTCTCTTAATGGAGCCTTGTCCCGCACTGAACACAAAACAGCATGCCGGATTCTGTTTTTGCCCCGCACTGGGGGCAGAACGCGGAGACGGTCGGCTTCGGGGGTTCCGGCGCGGGTGCGGGCACGGGCGGCGTCGGCGGCGGACTGACGGGAGACGAGGTCCCTTTGGAGGGACTCTTACTTTTGCCGGCCAGCTGGAAATAGATCCATACCCCGCCGACGATGATCAGCACGATGCCGAGCAGGATGTCCTCGCCGCCCATAAAACAACCGATCCCTCCCAGAACCAATAACCAAGGCAGCAGCTTGAGTGGAAATACGACCATAACAATCCTTCCTCCCTATATGATATAAAACCTGATTGGGTCAGCGGGACTCGCTCAGCACTTCCGCCCCGGTGACCGTGGCCTGGATCGCGCCTCCGTACAGGAGCTTAAACGTAACCACGGGGCTCTCCCCCAGCCGCAGTTCCAAAACGAGCTTTATCCCCTTCATCAGGACGGTAGTACAGCGGATCTCCACCCTGACGGTGTCGGTGGTCACGTAAGCGGCGACCGAATTGCCCACACCTACGTTCCCCAGGTCGCTTCCGCCGACCACCACCTTATAGCCGGTGGCGCAGCAGATATATTGGCGGTCCCGCCGTATGGTGAGGGTGCGGCTTACCTTCGGTTTTTCAGGCACCGGGTTGATGCCGGCGGACAGACGCGCCCCGCACTGGTTGCAGAAAAGCATCCCTTCCGCCGTGGGCGCGCCGCATTTTGGGCAGTAATTTTTGATGGGCTCGTCGGCCCGTGTGCCGCATTTCCCGCAGAAACGTGCCCCCTCCAGCATCATTTCGCCGCAGTTCTTGCATGGAACCATAGCCATATTCCCTCCCGCTCTTTATTCGCGCTGCGCCGCAGTTCAATTTTCCTGTCTTTTATACTCGCCCCAGAGCGTTTTGCTGCGGTTTAAAACAGTCTGGGCAGTCTCGGAGAGAATCCGGTAGTTTCTGTCATAGGCCTGGACCTCCTGACGGAGGGCTTCAAGCTGCCGCTCGGCCGCCTGCCGCACCCCTGACCTGAGGGCCTCCTCCTCCCGGGCGGCCTGCTGAAACCAGTTGCCCCGCAGAGCCGCGAGCGCCCCGTGGAGCACGGCCATATAATCCCTGACCGCCGTGTCGATCCCGCTCAAAACGACCTCCGCCGGATTCTGGTGCCCTGAGGAAAAAGACCGTCCCCAGTCAAACGACACATTATTCAGGAGATTGGAGAGGAAGCGCATTCGCTCCGCCCCGCCTTCCGGCTCAGGGCGCTGCTCCGGTCCGTCCGGCAGGCCGGATATCACGTCCTGGTTCCGCCGGGTCAGTTCGTCGGAGATCGCGGTAAAGCACCGCTCGGCCTCCCGCCGGAACCGGGCGGTAAACACCTCGTCAGCCCGTATCCTCCCCGCCTCGGTCAGCCTGGCAAAGTCGGCGCTATGGATCGCCACCTGGCCTGTGAGAGCGGCCCGGAGGTCCTGGGCCAGCTGATTTTTGAGCGCGTTGGCCTCCCGGATCAGGGTGTCCATGCGGTCGTACTCCTCCGCAAACCGCCGGTCCAGGAAGGCCCTTGCCCCGGTAAGCTGACCGAGGGCTGTGTCCCGGCGAAGCGCAGCACGGCGCTCGGTCTCCTCCCAGGCCAGCCTTTTTTCCTGGTCCTCTTCCGCCATCGCCCCTACTGTGCACCGAATATGGGCGACTGTCCGATTCACGGCGTTTTCCACCTGCTTGGCGGTCACCACCTGCAGGAGCTTGGTCTGAAATTCCTCAAACCGGCTCTCGGTCAGCAGCTTTCTGTTGTTTGTCAAAAACGCGTTAAGCGCCTGGGAGGAGGACAGCCCGCAGATGGGGGCGGAATTCAGCATCTCCCGCGCCCGGTTCAGAACGTCGGGATCGCCCCTGCGCTCCAGCTCTTCTAATACGTTTGTCCGGATGCGCCGGCCGATTTTTTCCATCAGATCGCCGTACTCATAGTCGTCCTCGTCAAGCTGGTCCAGAAAGGTCACCACAAAGAAAAGCGCCCCGATGTTTTCACTCTCCAGCAGCTGGCAGACAAACTTCTTCTCCGTATCGCTGAAGGGGGCGCGGGCGTGGATGGGGACGATTACGGCGTCCACCCGCTCCACCAGCTCGATGGTAATGCGGGTCATCCGCTCGTCATCGTTGAGCCCGGGGGTGTCTATGATGTCCACATGGTTTTGACAGAGTACCGCGGGATAGTACACGGTGGCCTCTTTTATGTTCGCGGCACGGGCCGCGCCGTCGGACGTGAGCTTGGTGACATAGTCCCCCAGCTCGTCAATCCCGATCGAGGTGCGCCCGCCGTCCCTGTCCTCGACGACCACGCCCGGCTCGGCGCCGAAGGTGATCCGGTTTACGGTGGCTGTGGTGGGGGTGGCGTCGGCGGGAAGGATTTTTGTGCCCAAAAGCGTATTGATGAGGGAGCTTTTCCCCCGTTTAAACTCCCCCATGACAGCCACGCGGTAAGTCTTGTCCTTCAGCAGTGCCTTGCACTGCGCGGTCCTGTCCAAAAGGGCCTTGTCATAGCCCAAAAGCGTGAGCATTTCCTGAATCTGCACCAGGTTTTCATGGAGCAGGTACTCTGCGCTCTTATACTCCATCGGCATGCTCCATATCTCCTTCCCGGAAGCTCTCCGGGCCCTATCTGCGCGGAATCTGTGCCCCGTGCAATCTCTCCCGCTAACCGGCCGGGCGCAGGTTTACACACAGGCTGCAGCTTAATTTTAGCATAGGCGCATAGGCCGGTGTTCCTAAAAATAATAGGAGTTTTTGATTCCGGAACGCGGTTATCCCTTCCTTCACAGTCTGGCGGTTTGCCCGCGGCCCTTTTTTAAAAAGGGCCGCCATAAGAGGTGCGCTTTTTCGCAAGCATACCTCTTATGGCGGCTATTTGTGTATGATCGTTTACTTGCACAGGGCGCTCAGCGTATCCGCGGCAATGCCGCGCCCCTCCTTTTATGCCCGTATAATGCGGCGCCCCCACTCATATCCTGAACTGACTGGAGGTATGCTGCTTGAATCATTGTGAACCCTATCTGGTTGGCCTGCCATACCCTCCCGTGGAGATACGGGAGAAAAACACCCGCTACGCGACGCTCATCTCCGGCGCCTTTGCCGGCCCGGGCTCCGAATCTACAGCGATTGCGCAGTACACGGCGCACAATTTCTATACCCTCGATTATCCGGAAATCAATGCCGCCTATCCGTGCATTACCTCTGTTGAAGTGCAGCACCTAACGCTGCTCGGGGGGCTCATCAGGGACCTTGGCCTGCACCCAAAATTTCTGACCTATGAGACCAATTGCTATTGGACCGGGAAAAACCCTGTGTATGCCTATCAAATCAGGCCTATTCTGCTCTCTGACCTCGAAGGGGAGCACGCCGCCATCGCCCATTATACGAGACTGATCAAGCAGATTCCTGTCCCGGACATTCAGCGCTTATTCCAGCGCATTATACTGGATGAGCAACGACATGTTGAAATTCTGACAAAGTTCCTTGTCTCCATCGGATAGCGCCCCCCCACGGACGCGCCGGCGGGCATATTGCTGTGCCTCCCCGGCCCTCTGACGGATATGCCTTCGTTTATCGGGCAAGCTATGCAGGAGGTGATATTATGCAGGATATTGAGCTGCTCCAGTTTGTCCATGAATCCGCTGTAATGGGCGTCAAAAGCCTGGAAGACGTAAGGGACCACATTCATGATTCCGGTTTAAACAAGGCAGTATCTCAGCAGGTACGGGAATATAACAAGCTCGCCGCATCCTCGTCCTCCCTTCTGAAGGCAAAGGGCAAAGTGCCAAAAGACCCCGGCCCAATCGCTCAAATCTCTTCAGGGGCTATTACCACCGCAAAAACCTTGGTCGATTCCTCGGCGTCCAAAATTGCGGAACTGGTTATCCAGGGGAACACGATGGGAATCACCAAGGGCACCCAGCATTTAAACGATTACGCAGGAGACGACCCCCAGGTCAGAAAATTGGCTCAAAAGCTTATCAAGACGGAAGAAGCCAATGTGGAACAAATGAAAAAATACTTGTAGCTTATGCCGTCCCATAGTTGGGGCGGCTTTTCTTTTGGCCAGGCCCCGCCGATAGGGAGCAGGTCATTTTGTCCCCGCTGCTAGATTCCTTATTTATCAGGCGGGTTCCGTTACAATGTTTGCATTCAACAGGGCCGCCAGCACCGTCTTTGCGTCTTTTCGCACCGTGCTGCCTCTGTCTCCCGCCGCGTTTGCCTCGCTGAGAAAGGCCCACAGGCTGTTGCAGATAAAGCCGCTCACCTGCTTAATGGGGTACTTAGGCCGAATGACCTGACTTCTGTGGAGCAGGACAAGCTCCACATTCTGCACGATGTGGCCGTAGAACCTATGGTACAGGTAGGGGTTTTTGTCAATGGTGGTGTGCGTCAGCAGGGACAGATTGCCGTTGTAGAGATTTAAAATGCAGTCCAGCAGATTGCAGAAGGTCTGCACGGTGTCATTGTCGGGGTTGTTCTCCCTCTGCATGCCGCGGTAGTCCGCGGTGGCGTTCTCCAGCATTTCGGCGAACATCTCGTCGGCAAGGGCAAACTTGTCGCTGTAATGGGCGTAGAAGGTGATGCGGCTGATATCGGATTTTGCGCACAACTCCGTCACCGTGATCTGCTCGAAGGGCTTTCCCTCCAGCGTCTCGGCCAGCGCCTGCTTTATATACCGCTTCGTCTTCCGGATGCGCTTGTCCTCCGCCATTGACCATACACCTGCCATATCTTGTATAAATAACTATCAAAAATCAAATTGTGTAAGTTGTATCCTCATTTTTTTAGCGCTATAATTTTAACACTTGTAGAACTATCTGTCAAAGCGTACACTATGTTTGGAGGAAACGCCTGTGGGAGATTACGTGTTGAGCTGCTGTTCCACCGCGGATTTGACCGCGGAGCATTTTGCGGAGAGGGACATCCACTATGTCTGCTTTCACTTTTCGCTGGACGGGAAGGAGTATCTGGACGACCTGGGGAAATCCATTCCCTTTGACGCGTTTTACAGCGCCATGGCGAATGGGGTGGAAACAAAGACTTCTCAGGTGAATGTTGACGAGTTCATCGCCCACTTCACCCCCTTCCTCGAGGCCGGGCAGGACATTCTGCATGTATGCCTCTCGTCGGGTCTGTCCGGGGTGAGCAACGCGGCGAACTCCGCGCGGGCCGCCCTGGAGGAAAAGTATCCCCAGCGGCGGATCTATATCGTAGACTCTCTGGGGGCGTCGTCCGGCTATGGCCTTTTGATGGACACGCTGGCGGAAAAGAAGAGGGCGGGCATGGATATCGACAGCCTGTACGCCTGGGCCGAGGCGCACAAGCTGGAGCTGCACCACTGGTTCTTTTCCACCACGCTGGAGTACTATGTCAAGGGCGGCCGCATATCCAAGGCGGCGGGCTTTGTCGGCGGGTTGCTCGGCATCTGCCCGCTGCTGAATATGGACAACCGCGGATACCTTACCCCCCGCAAAAAGATACGCGGCAAGAGCCATGTGATCACCGAGATAGTCAACCAGATGGAGGCCCACGCCCAGGGTGGCCTCGCGTACAGCGGAAAGTGCTATATCTGCAATTCCGCCTGCTACGAGGACGCCCGCGCCGTGGCTGACCTGGTGGAACAGCGCTTTCCCAGCCTGAACGGCCCGGTGGAGATCAACCATGTGGGCACGACCATCGGCAGCCACACCGGGCCCGGCACTGTGGCGCTCTTTTTCTGGGGGAGCCCCCGCAACGACTAGGAAGGAACGGGCCGCAGCGTTCCTCCGTGTCGTCACCGTGCCGCCGCTCATGGTGCCTGTCCCGCTGCTGATTCTGTTTTTTTGGGCTGTCGGCGTCTTTTCCGGCACGGGAGAGCCGCTTTTGTCTATCCTCTTCCTCTCTGTTGTTCCGCTGCTGGCGGATCCCCTCTCCGGTGTTCTGCCAAAGTACAAGAGCAGGGGGCGGGAGGGCCAGCGGGATTTGGCGCTGGTTCTGAACCTGATCTCTTATGCCGGCGCGGCCCTGTACGGGTTTGCCGCAGGGGTAAGCAGGGGGCTGCTTTTCACCTTTCTGGCCTACCTCCTGTCAGTGCTGGTGCTCATTTTGTTTAATAAAGTGATTGGGATAAGGGCGAGCGACGACCGCGTGACCCAGTCCCCCGCTCCGCCGCCAAAACAGCAAGACCACGCTCCCCCAAAGGGGGGAGCGTGGTCTTGCTGTTGCGCGTGAAAGGAAGCCTCAGCGGCTTCCCTTCCCACGGTCTTTCCTCCGGGTTTCTCAGCCGGAACGCACATCAGCGGCCTGAATGGGGCCGGCCTCCGCCGGGGTCTGGCGCCATATGGCGAGGGCCTGCCGGACCTCCGCCAGTGTGGGAATGGATGCCGCCGCACCCCGGCGGCTCACCGCCAGGGAAGCGGCCATGCCGGCCTGCTCCAGCGCGCTCTTGGGGTCTTCCCCCCGACAGAGGGCGGCAAAGAAATACCCGGTGAAGGTATCCCCCGCGGCGGTGGAATCCACGGCGCAGGTAGGGAAACTCTCCCGCCGGTAAAAACCCTCGCCATCGTCGCAGACGGCGCCCTGCTCCCCCAGGGTGAGAACCACTTTGCTCCCCGGCCATCTTGCCCGGAGGGCGGCGCAGACGCGCTCCGGCTCGCGCTCTCCGGTGAGTCCCTCCCCCTCGATCTCGTTGAGGATGAACCAGGACACGCCGCCCAGCTCCGTGCGGAGGAGCGCATCATCCAGCGGCGAGGGGTTGAGCACCACCGCCAGACCCCGGCGGGCGGCCGCGCAGATGAGATAGTCGAGACAGGAGATCTCATTCTGGAGGAAAAGCCAGTCTCCGGGTCCAAAGCGCTCCAGCACCCGGTCGATCTCCTCGCGGGTAATTGCCCGGTTGGCCCCGCCATAGAGGAGGATCGAGTTGCGGCCCGCCAGATCCACCTGGACTACCGCGTGGCCGGTGACCAGGTCCTCCGAGAGGGTGACCAGAGAGACGTCCACGCCGCTCTCCCTCAGCTGATCCAGCAGAAACCGGCCGTCCGCCCCCACCTTGCCCGCGTGAAAGACGGGAAGCCCCGCGCGGGCGAGGGCAATGCTCTGGTTGAGGCCCTTACCACCGCTGGTCACCTCCATGTCCACAGAGGAGAGGGTCTCTCCCTCCCGGACCAGATGCGGCACGATATAGGATCTGTCAATATTCAGGGAACCAAAATTTATAATCTGCATAAGGAACACTTCTTTCCGGGTAGTGCAACCGATTGACTTCGGCTCTTCCGTCCCTTATACTGAAAGGGAGGTTATGGGGGAGAGGGGTAAGGATATGGGTACTACTCTGAGAGATGTGGCCGAACGGGCCGGGGTGTCCCCCGCGGCGGTCTCGCTGGTGCTCAACAAGAGGCCCAACCGTATCTCCGAGGAGAGACGGGCGCTTATTTTTCAAGCCGCCGAGGAACTCAAGTACGTCCCTAACCAGAACGCGGTGGGGCTGGTCAAGGGGCGGAGCGAAATGCTGGGCGTGGTCATTCCCGACATCCGCAACCAGTTTTTTTCCGAACTGGTCAGCGGCATCGACGCGGCGGCCCTGGCCAACGGCTGGAACATTATCATCACCAGCTCCAACGACCACAGTGCTTTAGACCTCCAGAATATACGGGCCCTGGCGTCCCGGGACGTGGGAGCCATACTCCTGGTCCCGGCGGGGGACGCCGCAGACGCGTCCCTGGATGCGTACCGGCAGGCTATCGAGTCCTTCGGCCGGCCTGTGGTGCTCATCGACCGCAGCCTTCCCGGCGTGGCGGCCAGCCAGGTGGCCATCGACCAGCGCCAGGGGGCCCGCCTCGCCATGGAGCATCTCATCTCCCTGGGACACCGGAAGATCGCCTGCATCCTGGGGCCCCGCAGCATCTGTGCTCCCCGCCTTCTGGGCGTGGAAGACGCCTGCCGCGCCCGGGGTCTGACGCTGTCCGACGCCGACCTCTACCAGGCAGCCTACACGATGGAGAGCGGCTATGCGGCCGCCGACGCCGTGCTCCGAAGCGGCTATACCGCCGTGTTCTGTTTCAACGATATGATGGCCTACGGCCTCTATAAGCGGGCGCGGGAACTGGGTGTATCCATCCCGGACGATATCTCGGTGGCCGGGTTCGACGACATCTTCTTCTCCGATTACCTGGAGGTCCCGCTGACCACGGTTTGGCAGCCCTCCTACCAGCTGGGGAAGGCAGCCACCCGTCGGGCCTTTCACGAGCTGGAGCACCCCGGTGAGTCCGCGGAGCTCTACCTCAAGCCCGAGCTGAAGATCCGCAGGAGCACAGCGCCTTTGCGATAGCGTCTGCCATCCCGGCCCTCCGGCCGGGATGGCTTTTTTACGCGCCCCCGGCCTCCCGCCTGGCCGTTTTTTTCAGAGAGGCGCGAGGCCTGTTTCTGTGGCGGTACCGCACAGAGAACAGGACCAGCCCCACAAGGGTGACACAGTAGGGGATCGTACGTACCAGATCGGAAGGCCAGCCCAGCACGCCTGCGGCGTTGGAAAAGGCGTCCGCCGCGCCGAACAGCAGGGATGTGAGGGCGGTGCCCACGGGTGAGGAGCGGCCCATCGCCTCGGCGGCGATGGCGATCCAGCCCCGCCCGGCCACCATGTCCCTGGAGAACCAGGAGACGTAGCCCATGGACATGAACGCGCCGCCCAGACCCGCCAGCAGGCCGGAGATGAGGAGCGCGGTGGCCTTTACGCGGGTCACATGGATCCCCACCGACTCGGCGGCGTGCTCATCCTCGCCCACGGCGCGCAGGTGAAAGCCCAAAGGCGTCCGCCGCAGGAGGAAAAAGACCACCACCACCGCCAAAATGGACACATAGGTGAGAAGGTTGTGCCCGGAGAGGACCTGTCCCAGCACGGGGATATCCTTGATGAGGGGCAACTCCACCTGGGGCAGGACTCCGCTGGACACCGACGCGGAGGTCCCCTTGTCGTGGCAGAAGAGGTAGAGCGCAAAGACCGTACCACCCGACGCCAGCGAGTTGATGGCGATGCCGCCCAAAATGACGTTGGTGCGGTAATAGAGCGTGAAAAAGGCGAGGATACCGGCGGAGGCTATGCCGGCGGCAATGGCGGCCAGCAGCCCCAGCCATACGCTGCCGGTGAGCGCGGAGCCCATCATCCCGACGAACGCGGAGATGAGCATGATGCCCTCCAGCGCGATGTTGGGGATCCCGGCGGTATTTGCCACTACCATGCCCATGGCGGCAAAGAGGATAGGCGTGGTGACCCGCAGGATAGAGTAAAAGAAGCTGGGCGAGAGGACGACATTAATCAGCGCTTGCATGCTTTACCCCCTTCTCAATCCACCTCTGACGGTACTTGTGAAGAAAACGTTCGGCGCTGACCAGCAAAATGATAAGTGCCTGGAGAATGGCCACCATCTCCGTGGGCACATCGCTGAGCCGGGCCACCATATCCGCCCCCACCCTCAGGTAGGCCACGAAGAGGGCGGCGCCCACGACGCCGAAGGGGTTGTTCCCCGCCAGCATGGCGATCATGGCCCCGTCAAACCCATAGCCCGGCAGGGCGGTCCACTCGAACCGCTGGTGAAGGCCGATAGTCTCCACCGCCCCGCCCATGCCTGCCAGTATGCCGGAGACCACATGGGCCAGAATAATGACTTTGGCGGTGTTGATGCCGGAATACCGGACAAAGTCGGGGTTAAGCCCGGTCATGCGGATCTCATACCCCCATTTGGTGCGGTAGAGAAAGAGATAGGTGAGCACCACACAGACCAGGGCAATGATCAGTCCCGCGTGGATGCGGGTCCCGGCGATCAGCTTGGGGAGCTGGGCCGTCTTGGCAAATTTAAAGGAGATCTGGCTGCCGGTTGTGGGGTCCCGCAGAAAGTTGGTGAGGAGCCAAAGCCCGATGCCCAGCAGGATATTGTTGAGCATGAGGGAGGTGACCAGCTCGCTGGCTCCCAGCCTGGCCTTGAGCACACCGGGGATCGCCATGACCACGGCCCCGATGACCGCGCCGGCCAGAATGATGACCAGCGGGTGGATACCTGCCGGCATGGGCACAAAAATGGCGAGGATGGACACCTGCGCGCCGGCAATATAGTAGATGCCCTCCGCGCCCAGGTTAAAGAGGCTGGCCTGGAAGACCACCGACATGGCAAGGCCCGAGAAGATGAGCGGGATGGCCGCCTCCACGATGTTGCCGATATGGCGCGGGGAGTCGAAGGGGCCGAGCGTGAATATTTTGACCGCCTCCAGCGGCGTGCCGCTCACCAAAAAAATGATGAGGTAGGCCGCCAGCAGGGCGATGAGAAGGGACACCGCCGTGCGCAGGACGTTAAAGCTGCGTTCCCGATTCATCGTGCCGCCTCCTTGATCCGTTCGGGCTCATGCCGCTGTATGCCCAACATGCACAGGCCCAGTTCTTCTTCTGTGACGTGCTTCACGTCGGGGAAATAGGCCACGATGCGCCCCCCGTACATGACCACCATGGAGTCGGAGAGTTTCATGACCTCGGAGAGATCAGCCGAGATCAGCATGACCGCGCAGCCGGAATCCCGCAGGTCCAAAATACGCCGGTGGATGATCTGGGAGGCGCCGATATCCACGCCGCGGGTGGGCTGCTCGGCAATGAGCATCTTGGGTTTCCCGCTGCACTCCCGGGCCACGACGACCTTCTGCATGTTGCCGCCCGAGAGCATGGATATCTTGCTCTCGGTGCTGCCGCACTTGATCTCATACTCCCGGACGCACCCCCGCGCGAACGCGTCGATCTCCCTCCGCGCCAGCAGCCCTGCCTTACCGGAGATGGGGCGGGTATAGTAGGTATCCGAGATCAGGTTGTCGCTGATGGACGCGCCCGCCGCCGCCCCCTGGCGGAGCCGGTCCTCGGGCACATAGCCCAGGCCATTTTCCCGCAGGGCGCGCACCCGCTTGCGCGAGATGTCCTCGCCGTTGAGGGTGATCCTTCCGCTCTCCAGCTCCCGGGTGCGCGTCATCAGCTCGACGAGCTCTACCTGGCCGTTCCCCTGTACGCCGGCGACCCCTAAAATGGTCCCCGCCCTGACGCTGAAGCTCACGTGGTCCAGTATGGGTACGGCGGAGCCGCCGTAGTAGGAGACGTCCTCCACCCTCACCAGGGCCTCGCCCGGTCGGGCGGGCGCTTTTTCCAGCTCACCGCCCGCGTCCCAGCCCACGATTTTGCTGGAGATATCGGCCTCGGTCATGTCCGCGGTTCGGTACATCCCCATGCCGCGGCCATTGCGCATGATGGTCACGCGGTCCGAGATGGCCTTGACCTCCCTGATCTTATGGGAGATGAAGATGATGGTGTGCCCCATCCGCTTCAGCTCGGTCAGCTCCTCAAAGAGCTGGTCGGTCTCCTGAGGGGTGAGGACGGCGGTGGGCTCATCCAGAATGAGGATGCGTGCGCCGCGGGCCAACGCTTTCAGGATCTCCACCTTCTGCTTGACGCCGACGGGGAGCGTTCCCACCACGGCGGTCGGGTCAATGTCAAAATGGTACTTCTCCCCCAACTCTTTGGCAAAGGAGTCCACCTTGGCCGCGTCCACAAAGACGCCCTTCTTTGGCTCGATGCCCAGAGCGATGTTCTGGGCCACGGTAAAGGAGTTGACCAGCATGAAGTGCTGGTGGACCATCCCGATTCCGTTGGCGATGGCGTCCTCGGAGGAGCTCATCTCCAGCTGTTTTCCCTCCAGCGTGATGGTCCCGCCGGAGGGTTTTTCCATGCCGAAAAGGATTTTCATCAAGGTCGTCTTTCCGGCGCCGTTTTCCCCCACCAGAGCGTGGATCTCACCCCGGCGCAGGTCGAAATCCACGTCCTCGTTGGCGACGATACCGTTGCCGTATATCTTGGAGATATGCTCCATTTTAAGTACAGTCTGTTCTTCCATCGGGGCGCCCCCTTTTGCATTCTGAATAGAAAGGGGCTGCTGCCCGCTGTCGGACGGCGGGCAGCAGTCTCCTTGCCTTATTCCATTAGGGCTTGGCGGCCTGGCGGATTTCCTCCACCCGGTCGGTGGACATGCCCACAGTGTTGATGGGTGTGACCTCACCGGAGATCACCTTTTCCCATTCGGCGTCCACATAGCTGCGGCTCTCTGCGCTGAGCAGCTTCTCATAGAACTCGTTCTTAGCGATGGTGACGCCGTTCTCCTTCAGACCCATCATCTCGTCCGTCCCCCAGGGAATGGAGCCCTCGCTAAAGCGTTTCACCGCCTCCGCGGTGTACTGGGGGATGTTTTTAATGGCGGAGGTAATGATGAGATTGGCGGCGGCGGGGTCACTGGCCTTCAGACCCTCTGCCTGGTCGGAATCGACACCGATGGCAAAGCGGCTTTCGCCCTTGGCGACAAACTCCTTGGCGGCGGCGAACACACCCAGGCCGGACGCGCCGGCGGCGGTGTAGATGATAGGGGTATCCTGGTACATGATAAGGGCGTTCTCTTTGGCCTTGGAGGGGTCGGTGAAACTGCCCACATAGGAGTAGGCCACCTTGATGTTGGGGTTCACGTGCTGGGCACCGTCAATGTAGCCGATGAGGAACTCGTTGATGCCGGGGATATCCAGGCCGCCGATGAACCCGATCTGGTTCACGCCCAGCTCCTGGGCTTTCTTGCCGGCCACCAGCCCGGCCAGGAAGCTCATCTCGCCCATCTTGGCCAGCATGGCGTACACATTGTCAGGCAGATCGGTCATAGTCGCATCCACGTTGATAAACTTCTGCTCGGGGAACTCCCCGGCCGCCTGGAGCAGCGTGTCATTCACAGCGTCGGACACGGTGAGGATCAGGTCATAGGAACCCTCCTCGCAGTAGTCGAGGAATGTGGGATACCACTTGGCCTGGTCGGTGCCCATCTCCACGGTCTTCACCTCGGCACCCAGCTCGGACTTGATGAGATCCATCGCGGAGCTCGTCGCGTCAAAGAATGACTTGTCGCCCAGCAAGCCAGGAACCAGCAGGGCCACCTTCAGGGTTTTGCCGTTCTTGGGGGTGTAGGCTGCGCCGGAGGGCGCGGGGGTGCCGACGCTCTGGCTGGAGCTGGGCGAGGGCGTGCCCGAGGGGGCGGTGCTCCCGGCGGGGGTGCCGCCGCAGCCGGCCAGCAGGCTCAGCGTCATGACGGCGGACAGGGCAAGAGCAAGGACTTTTTTCGCTTTCATGTTCATACCTCCTGATAATTTGGGTCGATCGCGTTTTCTACAGTCTTTTATCATCAACGGGAGATCACTCCCGCGGTGAGCATAGAAGGTCGATGCTGCGGACAATCAGCTCCCCCGTGCGGGCGGCCTCCGTGCGGTCCAGGACCAGCACAGGCCCGCCTAGGTCCTCCTCAAGGACGGTGCGGCCCCGCTCCTCGCCGGAGAGCACCACATTTACTCTGCCCCGCCGTCCCGAAAAGAGCTGAGGCTGAAGGAGCCAGGCCACCGCGCAGGGGTCATGCATCACGCAGCCCTCCGCGCCGAAAAACGCCGCGCTCCTGCCGTAAAAATCCATTAGCTCGCAGAAAAACCGCCCAACGGTTCCCTTTTCTCTTAGAAATTCGAACTCCCGGGAGAGAAGGCTGACCTGCTCGGTCACGTCCAGGCCGCTCATAACCACCGGCACGCCGGAGGTGTAGACGATCTGGGCCGCCTCCGGGTCCACCAGGATATTGAACTCGGCAAACTCCGTCACGTTCCCGTGGGCAAGTCCGCCGCCCATGAGGGAGATGACCTCGATCTTCTCCCCCAGCTCGGGCCAGGTCCGCAGCAGGAGCGCCAGGTTGGTCAGCGGGCCCAGGGCCGCGATGGCCACGGGGCCGTCCGCGTCCCGCAGCAGGTCCCGCAGCAACTCCACCGCACAGCAGGGGTCCACAGTATACCGGGAATCGGGCTCCAGGCGGTGTCCGTCCATCCCTGTCTTTCCATGGAACCGGTCAGTGACCATAGGCTCATTGATCAGGGGCCGCGCCGCACCCTGGGCGATGGAGACCTCCATACCCGCCGCGGTGCAGATGATCTGCGCGTTGCGGGTGCTGTTGTGCACATAGTTGTTGCCGCAGACCGTGGTGATCGCCAGGAGCTCAAAAACCTCCGGATGTGCCATTGCCATCAGAATCGCTACGGCGTCGTCATGCCCTGGGTCGCAGTCAATAATCAGCTTTCTCATCTTTGTGCCTCCTCATACCCCCGGGCCAGCGCCACTGTACGCCGGGCGAGCTCGGAGATGGCCGTCTCCGCATAGCCGTGGACGCCGGAGCAGAGCCTGTCCCTCAGCGGTGCGGTCCAGGTCGTGGGTATGCCCTCCGCACCCAGCAACACGCCCAGGACGGAGCCCGCCGTGGCAGCGTTGCAGTCGGTGTCAAACCCGGCCTCCACCGCCAGGCCGATGGTGCGGGTAAAATTCGTCGCCCCGTAGAGGAGCGCGGCGGCCACCACCATGGCGTTGGGCACCACATGGCACCAGTCATAGGGATCGGCCTCGTCCCAGGCGGCGTGTATGCGGCCCAGGACGGTCTCGGCATCGTCCCCCGCCCTGTGCCAGGCCAGCACCTGATTCACGCCCTCCGCCAGGCGGCAGCACGCCGGTATCTGGCCCAGCCCCGCCCGGAGGATGTCGGCGGGTTCCCCGCAGACATAGGCGGCCGCCGTCATCGCCGCGGCAAACATGGCCCCGTAGAGACCGTTTTTGGTGTGGGAGATCCGCCCATCCCGCCAGGCCATCCCGGCGGCGGCCTCTGGATCGCCCGGGTTCACCCAGCCATATAAGTCGGTACGTATCTGGGCCCCGATCCACTCCCGGTAGGGGTTGCAGTACTGAGCGGACTGAGGCGGGGCAATGAGGCCTGCCAAGTTCCGGTAGGCCACCCGCTCGGCCGAGCAGGTCAGCAGAAACGGAAGACTTGTGAGCCAGCCCACCGCCACATCCTCCGAGGTGAAGTCCCTTCCCTTCCGCTCCAGTATCTTCAGGCTGAACACGGTGTAGTTGGTGTCGTCGTCCTCCCGCATACAGTCCACATGGTTGATCCAGTTCTTCGTCAGCGCGTCATAGGGGCCGGGGCCGTCGTCCACGCCGTATTTTTCCCGCAGCTCCGCGCCGATCTCCGAGGAGAGGTAGCGCTGGATGGGATAATTGCCGGTCTCCCGCAGCAGGCCCAAGATCCGCTCCCGCCGCCAGGCCTCCACCGGCTGGCCCAGGAGGCACCCGGCGCTCCGTCCCAGCCAGGCGCCGTAGGTCCTACTGAAGCCCTCGTCTCGCGTCACCGTGCCGAAACCGCATGTTTCCGCAGGCCGGAGCGCGCGGATCTCCTCCAGCCCGTCCGGCTCCTCATAGGGAAAATCTCCGCGGACGGGGAGCGCCGCGAGTTCCTCGCACAGGGCCGCCGCTGCCCGCTCCCGCTCCGGCCCGGTGGGGATGTGGACCAGCGACTCGGCCTGGACCCGCAGCGTTTCGGGGATGCGCTTGCCCTCCTGCTCCGACTGGCTCAGCTCATATGAAATGTCCTCACTCACGCGCATCCAGAGTTCCCGTTCCAGCATTTCAGTACCGCTCTCCCTCCGCCCTGCGGGCATTTGTTTCACCCTGTGGTGCATTTTTAACTTAAATAAAATTGATAAATCGTTTTACCTTTAATAAAAGTATATAAATTTCTTTTTAAAATGTCAACCGCAAATATATGCCGCGTATTATTTTTGTAAGATATGTCTGTTCGTCCTATACTCCTTTGTAAAAAACGTCAAAGGAAAAATCGGTCCGCGGAGCGCACCAAAAAACAGCCGATGACAAAGAAACGGGACTGCGCGCGCCTAAAAGGGCCGCACAGTCCCGCGGCAAGCCGAATCGCGGAAAAGACGATCTAGGATAGTACCCCTGTGCAGTACAAGAAATCCCCAGCACCGAAGTGCCGGAGATCGGCTGCGCAAAAAAAGCGCGGATCAGGGTTGGCACCCCAGATCCGCGCTTTCACTGGATCGGCAAAAAATGAGTTGTCCCCCGACGGCTCTTTTCTGTCCCGCTCCGGCACGGCGTCTCTACAGGTCGTCCACCAGTGCGCCGCTCTTGGCGTAGGCGGTGCTGCGGGCCTCGAAAAAGTCGGTTTTGATGGTGTTGGCGTTGCTGTACTGGCTGACCCAGGTGAGGGCTTCGGGCTCGTCGTCGTGGCCCTTGTAGAGCTTTTCAAATCCCAGACCGGTGCAGCGCAGGTTTCCCAGGTACTGCACATAGTCGGTGATCATATCCTTGGTGAGCCCCGCCACCTCGTCGCCGATGACGTAGTGCCCCCAGGCGATCTCCTGCTCGCAGCCCTCGCGGATCATGGCGCGGTAGAGCTCCACCTTCTCGGGGGTGAAGAGCTCGGGATTCTCCTGCCTGAGCTCCAGCAAAATGCTGCGGAAGAGCCAGAGGTGGGTGTTCTCATCCCGGTTGATGTAGCGGATCACCTGCACCGAGCCGGGCATGAGATTGTTGCGGCCTAAATTATAGAAGAACATAAAGCCGCTGTAGAAGTAGACGCCCTCCAGAATGTAATTCGCCACCACGGTGCGCATCAGATTCTCGGCCGTGCGCTCCTGGTAGAAGTGGTTGTACGCCTCGCCGATGAAGGTGTTGCGCCGGAGGAGGTGCGGGTCGTTCTTCCACTGGTAGAGCACCTCGTCCCGCTGCTGGGGCTCGCAGATGGTGTCCAGCATATAGCTGTAGCTCTGGCTGTGGACGGCCTCCTGATAGGTCTGAATGGCGAGGCAGAGGTTCACCTCGTTGGCCGTGATATACTCGCCGACGGCGGGCAGGTTGGCGGTCTGAATGCTGTCGAGGAAAATGAGGAAGGAGAGGATCTTGTCATAGGCCCGGCGCTCGGCCGCGGGCAGACGGGGATAGTCCTTGGCGTCGGGCGAGAGGTTAACCTCCTCGGGAATCCAGAAGTTGTTCATGGCCTGGCGGTACCAGTCGTGGCTCCAGGTGTATTTGAGGTTATTGAAGTCGTTGAGGTTGGTGGTGTCGCCGGCAATCATGCGGCGCTGGCTTAGGTCGGTGCTCCCGTCGGGGTTGAAGAGAGGCTTTTGTTTGAGTAGTTCCATATGCTCGGCTCCTTAAATCCGTAATGCTACGAGGAACAGGCGGCACAGTCCTCCACCTCGAGGCTCTTGCTGCGCACATAGTAGACGGTCTTGACCCCCTGCTCGAAGGCCAGGAGGTACAGCTCCAGCACTCTGCGGAAGGTGTAGTCGTTGGTGATGTAAAAATTCATGCTCTGGGCCTGGTCGATGTGCCGCTGCCGCACCCCCGCCGCCCGGATGGACCAGCTCTGGTCGATGAGGTGGGCGCTTTTGTAGTACCAGTAGTTCTCCGGGGAGAGGTCGGGGGCCACCCGGGGGATCAGGCCGTTTTTCTTCTCCTCCAGGAAGTAGCGGTTCATCACAGGGTCGATGCCTGCGGTCGTCCCGGCCAAAATGCTGGTGCTGCTGGTGGGCGCGACGGCGAGGAGCCAGCCGTTGCGCAGGCCCTGGGCGGCCACCTTCTCCGCCAGCGCCTGCCAGCGTGCGCCCGTGTACCCCCGCTTGCGGAAGTAGGCGCCGGTCTGCCAGTCGCTGCCCTCAAAAAGCTCGTACCGCCCCTTGTCGGCGGCCGTGTCGGCGCTGGCCGAGATGGCGGCGTAGTTGATGCGCTCAAAGACCCCGTCGGCAAAGCTGAGGTGCTCCTCGCTCTCCCAGCCGATCTGCCGCTTGGCCAGCATATGGTGGTAGCCGCTCACGCCCAGGCCGATGGGGCGGTAGCGGAGATTGTTCACCTTGGCGTAGGGCACGGGGAAGAAATTGAGGTCGATGACGTTGTCCAGCGCCCGGACGATGTGGCCCGTCAGGGTTTCCAGCTCGTCCCCGTCCAGATCGATCTGCCCCAGAGACAGGCTTGCCAGGTTGCACACCACAAAGTCGCCGGGCTTTGTGGTGGTGACGATGACGGTGTCCCCGTCGGCGGTGACCGTCTCCTCGCTGACCTCCCCGATGCCGCTCATGTTCTGGGCGATCTCGGTACAGAGGTTGCTGCAGTAGATCATGCCCTTGTGCCCGTTGGGGTTGGCCCGGTTGACCGTATCGCGGTTGAAGACGAAGGGGGTTCCGGTCTCCACCGCGCTCTTGATGATGAGCCGGATGAGCTCCTTGATGGGGATGACCCGCTTTTCGACGCGCTCGTCCCGGACACAGTCCCGGTAGCGCTTTTCCCACTCCTCACCCCAGTAGTCCTCCAGGCAGTAGCCCTTGACGGCGGCCACGTCGTGGGGGCACATAAGATACCAGTTGCCCTCGATGTTGTCCCGCACCGTCTTCCAGAAGAGGTCGGGATAGCAGACCGCGGGAAATACGTCGTGGGCCTTCATCCGGTCGTCGCCGTTGTTGGTGCGCAGCTGTAAAAACTCGGGCAGGTCCTTGTGCCAGGCGTCCAGGTAGACGGCCACGGCCCCCTGCCGCATACCCAGCTGGTCCACCGCCACGGCGGTGTCGTTGGCCAGTCGGATCCAGCGGATGACGCCTCCGGCCACCCCCTCAAACCCCCGGATGCTGCCGCCCTTGGCCCGCACCTTGCCGAAGTAGAGCCCCATGCCGCCGCCGTATTTGCTCACCTGGGCGAAGTTGTTGATGCTGCGGTAGATGCCCGTCAGGCTGTCGGGCACGGTGTCGATAAAGCAGGAGGAGAGCTGGTGGAACGGCTTTCTCGCGTTGGAGAGGGTGGGTGTGGCCATGGTCACCTTGAGGGAGGCCAGCATCTCGTAGAACCGCTTCACCCAGACCAGGCGGTCTTTCGTCTCGGGCATGGCGAGGTGGAGGGCGATGCCCAGATACATCTCCTGGGGCGTCTCCAGGGGCTGGCCCTGATGGCTGCGGATCACATAGCGCCGGAGCAGCAGGTCGAGCCCCGAGTAGGTGAGTTTTTCGTCGTTAGCGCCGTCCAGGTACGCCGCGCAGGCGTCCAGCTCCTCTTTGGAGTAGTGCTCCAGGATGTACGCCCCGTAGAGCCCCCGCTCGGTGAGGTAGCGCACCTTGTCGTAAAAGCTGTGGAGGTTCAGCTCGTCGAGGCTCTGGGCCAGCTCGGTGCGGAAGTCGTGCATCAAAAGCCGGGCGGCGATGAACTCCCAGTGGGGGGCCTCCTGCGTGGTCAGCTCGGCGGCGGCCCGGGTCAGGGCCGCGCGCTTGGCCTTCTCGCTCATCTCCGGCTTGAGGAAGGATTTGAACTTGTCGTCCAGCCGGGAGAGCTCGTACATCTCCTGGGGGTAGTCCCTCTGGATCTTGCTCAGAACGGGATTGAGCACATCCCCCTCGGCAAAGGGTGCGCGGATGCTCTCCCGCTGGACCCGCTTGCGGGTGCGCTCGCTGCGGTAGAGAATATAGCTCCTGCTCTGGGCAAAGTAGCCCTGGCCCATGAGGGTCTCCTCCACCAGGTCCTGAATCTGCTCGACCTGAACCGGCGGCGGCAGAGCCGCCATCCGCCCCTCGACGGCGGCGGTAATGGCCTCCAGCACCACGGCCGCAATGTCGGTCCCCGTGCTGATGAACGACTTTCGTATGGCATTGGCAATCTTGTCGCGGTCGTAGGCCTCAGCCTGTCCGCTTCGCTTGATGATCTCCCGCATATCGGTATACGCGCTCCTCGCTCTGCGTGTGATTTAGCTGCCGTCCACCCCCGTATACAACAACAGGTAGTAGTTGGTTTTTATCGTAACACAAGATACCGGAAAACGCAAGAGAGAGGACAGCAAATCTGTCCTCTCTCCCTGCATCTATCGGTGGCTCGGCTGCCGGCCCCTTCCGCGGCCGCTTCTATCGGGCGGCGTCCGAGAGAAGGTCGGCTTGCGCGGGATGTTCGGCAAACCATTTTACGGCGTAGGAACAGGTGGCCCGCGCCTTGAGTCCCTGAGAGCGGATCCGCTCCACCGCGGCGACGAGCAGCCTGTCGGCCACGCCCTGGCCCCGGAGGCTCGGGTCTACAAAGGTGTGGTCAATGGTCGCCACGCCGTTTGAGATGGGGAATGTGACCTCTGCGATGCACTGGCCGGCCGGACCGTTGATATAGATGCGCTCGGGCTCATACTGCATTTCCATGATATTCACCTCAAAATCATTCTATTAGGAGTCGCTCATTTGGGCCAACAGTTTATATAAAAGCGCATACAGCGTGCCGGCCTCCTCGGCCGAGAGGGACATACAGCGGGCCATCTGCGGGGGGACCTCCCTCGCCCGCTCCTTCAGGGTCTCTCCCGCCTTGGTGATGCTAATGTTGACGGCCCGCTCGTCGTCGCTGGAGCGCGTACGCCGGACAAGGCCCTTGCCCTCCAGCCGTTTCAGGAGCGGCGTCAGGGTGCCCGAGTCCAGGTACAGGCGCCCGCCCAGCTCTTTCACGCCGATCTGCCCCTGCTCCCACAGCACCATCATGACGATATATTGGGTATACGTCAGGTCCAGCGCGTCCAGAAGGGGCTTGTACCGGCCCACGACCTCCTTGGCCGCGGCGTAGAGCGGGAAACAGAGCTGACTTTCCAGCTTTAAGGCCTGGTCGTCCATCGGTGTCACTCCAGCAGCTTCTCAATGTCGGCGGCCAGGTCCTCGGGCGGCACCGTGGGCTCATAGCGGGCGACGACGGCCCCGTCGCGGCCGATGAGGAACTTGGTGAAATTCCACTTGATCTGCTCGTCCTGCCAGTCGGCCCCGTAGCGGTCCTGAAACAGTGCCTCCAGCTTGGGGACGTTCGGCCCGTCGCCCAGGCCCTGGAACCCCTTCTCGCCCGTCAGGTAGCGGTAGAGGGGGATGGCGCTCCCGTCCCGGACGTCCACCTTGGCGGACAGGGGGAAGGTCACGCCGTAGCGCACCGAGCAGAACTCGGCGATCTCCTGCTCTGTGCCCGGCTCCTGCTCCATAAACTGATTGCAGGGGAAGCCCAGGACCACCAGGCCCCGATCCTTATACTTCCGGTACAGGGCCTCCAGCCCCTCGTACTGGGGCGTAAATCCGCATTTACTGGCAGTATTGACGATGAGAACGGCCTTGCCCCGGTATTCGGACAGCGACACCGGCTTGCCCTCGATGGACGTATACGCAAATTCATAAATTGACATAGGATTGCCCTCTTTCTATAATTAATTTTAAGCAATTCAATTTTACACAATCAATATATCTCATCCCCTTCCGTTTGTCAAGTAAAAAACCGCACTTTGGGGGCAGCCCCTTCCATTCGACAACAAACCCGCGACCTGCTATAATGGGAGAACAAATTCCCTCCGGGAGGTCCTCTGATGTTTACCGTGACGATACCCGATATGGATCTGGAACAAATCGCCGCGTCGGGCCAATGTTTCACCTGGCGGCGGCTGGGGGACGGCTCTTTTTTCATCCCCTCTCGGGGCCGCACCCTCACCGCCGCCCAGGCGGGGGATACGTTCACCTTCTCCTGCGGCGCGGCAGAGTTCGACCGCCACTGGCGCGGCTACTTCGACCTCTCTACCGACTACGCCGCCATTAAGGCCGCCATCGACCCAGCCGATCCCTGCCTCACCGCCGCGGCCGCCTTCGGCGGCGGCATCCGCGTCCTGCGGCAGGATTTATGGGAGGTGATGGTCTCCTTCCTCATCTCTCAGAACAATAACATCACCCGCATTACCCGCAGCGTCCAGGCAATCTGTGACGCCTATGGCCCCGCCGGGGCCTTCCCCCGGCCCGACGACCTGGCGGGTATTCCCCCCGCCGAATTTGAGGCCCTGGGCCTGGGCTACCGGGCCGGCTACCTCGCCGCCCTGGCAGAGGCCATGGCCGGCGGCGGCCTGGAGGAGCTGGAGGAGGCCCTGGAATGCTGCGGCGGCGAGGAGGCCGCCGCCCTCCTCACCACCCTGCGCGGCGTGGGGAGAAAGGTGGCCGACTGTATCCTCCTCTTCGGTCTCCACCGGGTGGACTTCTTCCCGCTGGACACTCATATCAAAAAAATCCTGGCCCGGCACTACCCCGGCGGGTTCCCCTTTGAGCGCTACCGGGGCAGCTTGGGCATCCTCCAGCAGTACTTATTCTATTATGACCTGAAAAAGCCGCCGTCC